>JAICWE010000009.1 GCA_025934955.1 Gemmatimonadales bacterium
CTCAACTTCATGGACAGCACCGCGACGGTCGCGGTGTTCGTCCGCTACTGAGGTGACCTCCCGATGA
Source organism: Gemmatimonadales bacterium (assembly GCA_025934955.1). Lineage (GTDB taxonomy): Bacteria > Gemmatimonadota > Gemmatimonadetes > Gemmatimonadales > GWC2-71-9. The sequence goes on from JAICWE010000009.1 coordinate 68, forward strand.
AGCGGCAAACCCTGGGCGCGATCGGCGCGCTCGTCACCTGTCCCTGTCACTGGATCGGCGTCGCGGTGCTCGTAGGCGGCAGCGCGGCCACGGCGTGGCTCGCGCGATACCTGCCCGCGCTGCTCGTGGTCCTCGGCGTGCCGTTCCTGATATCGCTCTGGTTCCTGTTTCGGCGGGAGCCGGGCGCGGCGTGCGCAAAGTGCGCGCCCGGCGCGAGCGGCGCGAGCGGCGGTACCGGGGGCTGATCACCGCCGCCGGGGCTGAGCGGCCGGCGCGACCACGGCGGCTTCGGCGTTCTCGTCCTCCCGCACCCGTTCCACGGCGACCAGGCGCTGTTCCTGTACGGCGCTCGCGTGCTGCACGGCGGCGGCGTGCTCTACCGCGACTTCTGGGACGACAAGCAGCCGGGGATCTACTGGTTCTTCCTCGCCGCCGGCCGGGCGTTCGGCTTCGGTGAGGTCGGCGTGCATCTGTTCGAGCTGCTCTACATGCTCGGTTTCGGCGCCGTGCTCGCGCTGGGTGCTTCGCCGGCTGCTCGACCACTCGTGGCTCGCAGCCGTGGCACCGATCGCCGCGGTCGGGATCTACTATGCGGCGGCCGAGGGCGGTGCTTCTCGCATCGCGTTCGCCGGACCCGCGAGCGGGCAGGGGACGCCCGCCGGCCGTACCCGAGTGCTGATGCTGGGGACCGGCAATCCGGTTCCCGACCCCGACCGCTTCGGTCCGGCGACGGCGATCATCGTGGACAGCTCGGCGTACCTGGTGGACGCCGGGGTCGGCGTGATGCGGCGGTGGAGCGCGGCACAGGCGCGCGGCCTGGTGGACGGCTCGGGTGGACACGCGTCGCCTTCATCACGCACCTGCACTCGGACCACACGCTCGGCTATCCCGAGCTGATCTACACGCTGTGGATGGAGCAGCCGGCGCGCGGAATCGTGGTCTACGGCCCCAAGGGTCTCAAGGCGATGACGGCGCACATCCTCGCGGCGTGGAGCGAGGACGTCGCGATCCGGACGGGGGCGCGCGGCGAGATGGCGGGCGACCGGCCGCCGTGGGTGGAGGTGCACGAGATCGAGCCGGGCGTCGCCTATCGCGAGCGGCTGGTGACGGTGACGGCGTTCCGGGTGCACCACGGCACCTGGCGGGAGGCGTTAGGCTACCGGTTCGACACGCCGGACAAGGTCGTGGTCCTTTCGGGCGACGCGGCGCCTCCGTCCGCGATCGCGGCGCAGTGCCGGCGGTGCGACATCCTGGTGCACGAAGGCGGGCGCCCCGCCGATGAGGTCACGCCGTATTACCGGGAGTTCCACAGCACGGCGGAGGAGATCGCCGGCGTGGCCAACGCGTCAAAGCCGGGGCTGCTGGTGCTGTATCACCAGCGACCGGGCGTGAATCAGCGCGGGCTCGAGATCATCGGATCGCGCTACGGCGGCAAGGTGGTGATCGCGAAGGATCTCGACCTCTTCCGCTGACTCATCGGAGCGCCCGCTCCACCCACGCGAACATCTCCCGCTCGGCCCGCGGGGTCAGGCCGTGCCCGCCATCGTACCAGCGGATCGTCTTCGGCTCGCTGGCCGCGTCCTGCAGCTCGCGGGCATCGCGGGGCGGAACCTGCCTGTCTCGCAGCCCCGACTGGATCAGCAGCGCCGCCGGCGCCGCGCGGCCGACGAAGCGGATCGGCTCGATGGGGCGGAGGGCGGCGACCCAGCGCTCCCGCGCCGCCTCCGGCATCCGGCCGGGCGTGCCGAGCCAGCGGTCGCCGCGGCGGAAGTGCGCGAGGAGCCCGCCGTTAGGCACCACCAGGGCGTACGCCTCGAGGCGCCGCTCGACGCCCGCGAGCAGCGCGCCGATGGCGCCGCCGTAGCTCACGCCGACGTAGCCCAGGCGGGTGGAGTCCACGTCGGCGCGAAGTCGCAGCAGATCCACCGCGCGCTCGAGGTCCACCACGAGCTGCACCTCGTCGGCGCTGTCGGCGGGGGTGAAGCGAAGCGTGGGGCCGCCGCGGCGGGCGAACGGCGCGTCGAGCGCCACGACGACGGCGCCGCGCCGGGCGAGCGCCACGCCCCACCGCTCCATCCCGACCGCGCTGCCGGGCATGCCGTGCTGGAGGACGATGCCGGCCAGCGGCGGATGCGCCGGCGTGCGCGGGACGAAGAGCCGGCCGGTTGCCTCGCCGCCGCGCGGGCTCTGAAACCGGAGCGCGCGCACCTCGACGCCGCGCTCGACCCGCAGGAGCGAGTCGTGCGCCGCGAGCGGTGCCGCGCGGTCATAGGCGAAGGTGGCGAGGGGGAGGGAATCGGCGGCCGGGTGTTGTGCGGCGCACGGCGGCGCGGCGGCCGCGATACCGAGCGTCGCCGCGAGCGTCGCGGCGAGCCTCACGCCGGCATCACGGCAGGTAGCTGCCGCGGTGCACGTGATTCATCGCGAGTGCCGTGACCAGGGTCGTGACCGCGATGACGGCCGAGCGCTCGTCCGCGGCGGCGTAGCCCTGGCGGAGCTCGGCGGCGCGCTCGGCGAGGTGGCGGACCAGCAGCCGGGTGCGCTCGGGGAAGTGGCCGGTCCAGCGGAAGACGTTGGCGAGCAGCTCGCTCTCGAGGCGGCGGAGCAGCTCCGCCGCGGGCCGCACCTCGCCGTCGCCCCCGCCTAACGTGTGCGGCAGGGTCTCGAAAATGGTCTTGAGCGCGCCGTCGAGGCCGGGCGGGAAGTCGGTTGCGGCCGGCACGATCGCGTGGTAGAACTGATCCACCGAATACGGGATCTCGCCGACGTCCTCATCCAGCTCGTCGTCGGTGACGACGGGGTCGCGGTCGCCGAGGGCGCGCATGAGCCGCTCGCAGTAGGCGAGCTTGGCGCACGCCACCGGCCACGCGCCGTACTCGGCGCGCCAGTCGAGCGCGGGCGTCAGCCAGACGGCGAAGGTCTCGGCCCAGTCCTCGTCGGGATGCTTCTGGGCGTACCAGCCGGGGAGGTGGCGCACGTAGCGGCGGCTGAAGGGCTCGGGGCGGTACTCTTCCTCGTACGGCTGCGTGATGGAGCCGAACTGGCGGACCCACTCCTCCTCGTCGAACAGCCGGTAGGCGTAGTTGACGACGTGCCCCATCTCGTGCCGGAGATAGCGCAGGATGTCGGCGCGGTCGAAGCCCTCGACGTGTCCGGCGCGCTCCACGTGCATGGCGGTCAGGTCGGCGCGGGCGAGGTAGAACGGGATGGCGATGGCGACGGTCTCGAAGGGGACGCCCCACTCGGTGGACAGATAGAAACGCGGCTTGACCCGGGCGAGGCCGGCGCGCTCGAGCTCGGCCTCGAACTCGCGCACGATCGGCTCGAGTCGGGTGCCCTCGATGGTCAGGCCGAGGTCCCGGATCGGGGTGGTGCCGAGGTTCTTTTCCTGGAAGGGCGTCGTCACGGGGGTAAGATATGGTGACCGGATCGGCCCCGCTGCCGCGGGTGGCGCGCCTCGCGCTCGGGGCGGCGTTACTCGCGCCGGCGGCCCTCGCGGCGCAGCAGCCGCCGTGGACCATCGAGAAGCCGGCGCAGCACGCCTTCGGCGCGCTGTGGAAGGCGAGCATCGCGGTGCGCCGGGAGCGGGTGGCCTGCATGGCCGGGACGGTGACGGACGATTCGGTGCGGGTGACCGCGGTCGAGCCGCTGGCGGCCTCGGAGCAGCAGGGCGACTCCCTCAACGCGCCGGCCGAGCGGTCCATCGCCGAGTGCGGGCCGCCGACATGGATCGGGACGGTGCACACCCACGTGCGCTCGACCGACGATCCGGATCCGGCGCCCGGCTTCAGCCCGCAGGACCGGATGGTGATGTCGCTCTGGTCGGGGAAGTGGGCGAAGCAGGGCGCGTTCTGCGTGATCTACGGCGCGCACTCGGCGCATTGCGAGAGCTATCCGCCGCACCGGGCGGAGCGGAAGCTGCCGGGCCAGGAGTGAGGTTGCGGCTGCGCGACGCGACGCCGGCCGATGCGGGCGCCATCGTCGCCCTCCTCATCGCCACGAAGGAAAGCTCGGTTCCAGAGCTCACCGACGATCACGATCGCGACGCGCGGTTCTGGACCGACCGGTGGCACCGCTATCTCGCGGAAGGCAGTCGAGCGGAGATGTCCCGGGGCGACGGCTTCGCCATTCTGGCCGAAGCAGACGGGCGGCTGGTCGGGTTTGCCGCGTACCATCACACCAGCCGGCACGGCGCCGACGCCGAGCTGGAGTCCATCTATGTAACGAAAGAGGCGCAGGGGCGGGGCGTGGGCACTGGGCTGCTGCGGACGGTCGCGGCCCGGCTGTCTGCCGACGGCTCGGCGAGTCTCTGCGTCGGCTACGACTCCCGGAATCCGTACAAGCGGTTCTACGCGAAGCACGGCGCCGTCGAGGTGAACCCGCACTGGGCGGTGTGGCGCGACCTGCCCGCGCTCAGCCGCGCAGCGTATCCCACGCGATCTTGACGATGAGCGCGGTCACCACCGCGAGGAAGAACGGCCGCACGAACCGGACGCCGCCGCGCACGGCTGCCCGGCTGCCCAACGCCGCGCCCGTCATGAGCGCCGCGCCCATCGCGAGCCCCAAACCCCAGCGCACGTGTCCGGTGCCGGCGAAGTAGCCCAGCGCCGCGACACCGGAACCGAAGTTCACCACCTTGGCCGTCGCCGATGCGGTGAGGAAATCCATTCCGAACACGCCGACGAACGCGAAGATGAGGAAGCTGCCGGCGCCGGGGCCGAAGAAGCCGTCATAGAAGCCGAGTGCGCCGCCCACGATGAGGGCCAGCAGCAGCGCCGCGGCGCCCCGGACGCGCGGCGCGTGACGAGCGGCGCCGTATCGCGGCCGGAGCACGGTGAACGCGCCGACCACGACGAGCAACGCCAGCACCAGCGGGCGGAGCAGGGTGGGATCGAGATGCGGCACCAGGCGCGCACCGAACCAGGAGCCGACCAGCGCGGCGACGGCGGCGGGGAGCGCCGTGCGCCAGGGAATGACGATGTGCCGTGCGTACCAGGTCGCGGCGGTGCCGGTGCCGAAGAGCGAGGCGAGCTTGTTGACGCCGAAGAGCGTTGCGATCGGAAGGCGGGGGAGCAGCGCCAGAAGGGCGGGCACCTGGATCAGCCCGCCGCCGCCCGCGACCGCGTCCACGAATCCGGCCGCGAGCGCGAAGGCGCAGAGCGCGAGGGTGACTAGCAGCAGCGGCTCGCGCCGTCGCCGTAGCGCGTGCGCAGGTAATCGGCGAAGAACTCCCGCTCGCTCGGCACCGGACGCTCGGGGTGGCAGCGGCGGAGGTGCGCGGTGTAGGCCGCGTAGTCGGGCATGCCGGCGACGCGGCGGACCAGTGTCGCGAGCCTAGCCCACATACGCGGTCTCGACGAACGGCGTCTCGCGCGCAGTCGCGGGCTTCCGGTGGCGGAAGATCTGGAGCCACTCCCACGCGGCCGTCACCACCACGAGCGCAGTCACCAGCATGAACGCGGCGCACACCGTCGCGTCGAGCCGGTCGTTGAAGACGAGCCGCGCGCCGCGGGCCGGATCCACGGCGCCGGCCGCGATCTGCTCCACGACCGACCCCGCGTGGGCCAGGAAGCCGAGCCGCGGGTCGGCGGCGAAGATCTTGATCCAGCCGGCGCTCATCGTCACCGCGAGCACCCACGCGAGGGGCAGCAGCGTCACCCAGGCGTAGCGCGCGCGGCCGCTCTTGATGATGAGCGTCGTCCCGACGCAGAGCGCCACCGACGCGAGCAGCTGGTTGGAGATGCCGAAGAGCGGCCAGAGCGAGTTGATGCCGCCCAACGGATCGGCGACGCCCTGCACCAGGAACCAGCCCCACGCGGCGGCGAGCAGCGCCGACGAGAACACCACGCCGGGGTACCACGACGTGCGGCCGAGCGGGCGCCAGAGGTGGCCGGCCAGCTCCTGCAGCATGAAGCGGCCGACCCGGGTGCCGGTGTCGATGGTGGTGAGGATGAACAGCGCTTCGAACAGGATGGCGAAATGGTACCAGAGCGCGGTAAGCGTGCGGCCGAACGCGCCGCCGAGTATCTGCGCCATGCCGACCGCGAGCGACGGCGCGCCGCCGGTGCGGGCGAGCAGCGTCTTCTCGCCGACGTCGGCGGCGAGCGCCTGGAGCTGGCCCGGGGTCACCGTGAAGCCCCACGTCGCCACCGTCGCCGCGGCCTTCTCCACCGTGCCGCCGAGCGCGCCGAGCGGGGCGTTGATGGCGAAGTAGACCCCGGGGTCGAGCACCGCGGCGGCGCAGAGCGCCATCACCGCGACGAACGATTCCATCAGCATGCCGCCGTAGCCGATGAGCCGCGCGTCGCTCTCGCGGCGCAGCATCTTGGGCGTCGTGCCGGAGGCGACCAGCGCGTGGAAGCCGCTGATCGCGCCGCAGGCGATAGTAATGAAGGCGAAGGGGAAAAGCTTGCCGGCGAAGACCGGCCCGGTGCCGTCGATGAAGCGCGTGAGCGGCGGGAGCTTGAGCGGCGGCGCGACGGCGACGATCGCAACGGCGAGCAGCAGGATGACGCCGATCTTGAGGAAGCTGGAGAGGTAGTCGCGGGGGCAGAGCAGCATCCACACCGGCATCACGCTCGCGACGAAGCCGTAGCCGATGACAGCGTAGGCGAGGGTCGGTCCGTTCCAGGTGAAGAGCGGCGCCAGCACCGGCGAGGCCCCCACCCAGCGGCCGCCGACCAGCGCCAGCAGCAGCAGCACCACGCCGACGGCCGACGCCTCGATGGTCCGTCCCGGCCGCCACGCCTTCATCCAGAATCCCATGAGCAGCGCGATGGGGATCGAGGCGGCGATGGTGAAGACGCCCCACGGGCTGTCCTTGAGCGCGTTCACGACGACGAGCCCGAGCGGGGCGAGCAGGATGATCATGATGGCGAGCACGGCGATCATCGCGAGCAGGCCGGTGACGGGGCCGATCTCCTCCTTGGCCATCTGTCCCAGCGAGCGGCCGTCGCGCCGCATGGAGCCGAAGAGGATGACGAAATCCTGCACCGCGCCGCCGAGCACGACGCCGAAGACGATCCAGAGCACGCCGGGCAGATAGCCGAACTGGGCCGCCAGCACCGGGCCGACCAGCGGGCCCGCGCCGGCGATCGCGGCGAAGTGGTGGCCGAAGAGCACCCAGCGGCTGGTGGGCACGAAGTCGCGGCCGTTGCCGAGGCGCTCGGCGGGGGTGGCGCGGCGGTCGTCGAGCTGGAAGACGCGGTCGGCGAGGAAGCGGGAGTAGAAGCGGTAGGCGACGAGATAGGTGCCGACGGCGGCGAGGACCATCCAGGCGGCGCTGACGGTTTCGCCGCGGTGCAGGGCCAAGACGGCCCACGCGCCGGCGCCGGCGGTGGAGATCAGTGCCCAGAGGATTAGGCGCATCGTCGAACAAGGTAGCGCGGGCTTGGCTCGGCGGCGAGCGCGCCACGCCGAGGTCGGCTGCGGCGCTCCATGCTTGCTCTCCGTTTGGCCGGGCCGTACCTTCTCAACCCCATGCCCTTCCCCAATTTCGGCTTCGGAAACCGCCCCTCGTGGGAGGACGAGCTGCCCGAGGTTTCGGGGGCGGCGCTGGAGGAGGCGCAGCCAAAGCCGGTGACCGAGGGGTTCCGCAACAAGGTCGCGATCGTGACCGGCGGGGCGACGGGGCTGGGCCGCAGCATCTCGATGGAGTTTGCCCGGCTGGGGTGTCACGTCGGCTTCTGTTACGTCAACATGCCGGGCCGGGACGTCAGCGAGCAGGCGGTGCTGACCGAGACGGCGGTCTCGGCGATGGGCGTGTCGGTGGTCGCGGCGCGCTGCGACGTGCGGGACCGACAGCAGGTGGACCGCGTCGTCGCCGACGTGCGGCAGCGGCTCGGCGGGCTGCACTTCCTCATCAACAACGCCGGTATCGCCAACGACGGGGCGCTCTGGCGGCTGTCGGACGACGCGTGGCGCGACGTGATGGAGACCAATGTCACCGGCGCCTTCAACTGCATCCGGGCGATGGCGCCGACGCTCCGGCGGCAGCGGTTCGGCAAGATCGTCAACGTGAGCGCGCACCAGGCCAAGCGGCCCGGCTTCGGGGTGAGCAACTACGCCGCGAGCAAGGCGGCGCTGCTGGGGCTCACGCGGGCGGCGGCGGTGGAGCTGGGACCGGCGAGCGTGAACGTGAACGCGGTGGCGCCGGGCTTCGTGCGGACCGAGCGGATGATGATGCTCCCGCGGGAAATCATCGAGCGGGCGCAGAAGAGCGCGGTGCTCGGCCGGGTGGCGGAGCCGGAGGACGTGGCGCACGTGGTGAGCTTCCTCTGCTCCGAGGCCGCGCGGCACATCACGGGGCAGACGCTCATCGTGGACGGGGGGCTGCTGCTCGATCATTGACCTCGTTAGCTTCCCCTCCCGGACGCCCCTGGATTCCCTGCAGCCGCTCGAGACCATTTCGTGACGCTTCGCCCCTCCGCGCTTCCGCTCGCGCTGTTGCCGTTGCTGTTGCTGCTGCTGCCGGCGCGGCTCCTCGCCCAGCACGAGCCCACGATTCCCCTCAGCACCACCGCGCTCGCCGGTCAGAAGGTCGCCGTTCTCCCGCTCACCATGGTCGTCACCGACCCGGACATCGCCGGCGACTCCGCCTACGCCGCGCTGCACGACCGCGCGGCCACGCTGCGCTGGGCCGACTCGCTGATCGGCGACGCGATGACCGGCCGCGCGCCGGAGGTGACGTGGGTGCTGCCGCCGGAGCTCCGGAAGGCGGCGCGGCGGAGCGCCGGGTTCATGGCCAACCCGGACCAGATGGGGCAGGCGGTGATGCGCTCGCGCGGGATCAAGAAGGTGCCCGACCCGCTGCGCTCGGAGCTGCGCACGCTGGTGGCGATCGCCGGCGGGCGCTACGCGCTGATCCCGGCGGCGCTGAGCTTCAGCCGCGACACCGCGGGCGCGGTGCACGCCGGCCTCTCGCTCGCCTTTGCCGACGCGCGCACCGGCGATGTGCTCTGGCGAAGCTGGGCGGCCGGCAGCGGATCGGAGCCGCTCGGCGCCATGCGCGCGGCGCTCGCCAGCGTGCTGCCCGTCGAGCAATGAGCTACGCCATCACGCTGATTCCGGGCGACGGTATCGGGCCCGAGATCACCGAGCAGACGGTGCGAGTGCTCGAAGCGACGGGAATCAACTTCACCTGGGAAGAAGAGCTGGCCGGCGTCGCCGCCGTCGAGGCGACCGGCACGCCGCTGCCCGACGCGACGGTCACGAGCATCCGGCGCACGCGGCTCGCGCTCAAGGGCCCGCTCACGACGCCGGTGGGTACCGGCTTCCGCTCGGTGAACGTCGGACTGCGGAAGGAATTCGAGCTCTACGCCAACGTGCGGCCGGCGCGGACCATCGTGCCGGGCGGCCGGTTCGAGAACGTGGACATCGTGCTGGTGCGGGAGAACCTCGAGGGACTGTACATCGGCGTGGAGCACTTCGTCGCGGTGGGCAACGATCCCCGCGCGGTGGGCGAGTCGCTCGCGATCGTAACGCGGGCCGGCTGCGAGCGGATCGTACGCTACGCCTTCGAGTACGCGGTGCGGCACGGTCGGAGGAAGGTCACGATCGTGCACAAGGCCAACATCCTCAAGATGGTGAGCGGCCTTTTCCTCGAGGTGGGCCGCGCGGTGGCCAAGGAGTTCGAGGGGCGGGTCTCCGCCAACGACATGATCGTGGACAACACCGCGATGCAGCTGGTCATGCGGCCGGAGCAGTTCGACGTGATGGTGACGACCAACATGTTCGGCGACATCCTCAGTGACGAAGTCTCGGGGCTGGTGGGCGGGCTGGGGCTCGCGCCCGGGGCCAACATCGGGACCGGTGCGGCGATCTTCGAGGCGGTGCACGGCAGCGCGCCCGACATCGCGGGGAAGGGCGTCGCCAACCCGTCGGCCCAGATGCTCGCCGCGGCGATGATGCTGGATCACATCGGCGAGCTGGACGCCGCGCGCCGGCTCCGGGCCGCGATCGAGGACGTGATCGTCCGCGCCAACCTGCGCACCCGCGACCTCGGCGGGTCCGCCACCACCGCGGAATTCGGTGCCGCCGTCGCTCAGCGGGTCGCCTGAGGTCCCGTGCGTTCAGTGCGGCCGGCGGGTGCGCGGCCTCGGATGGGCGGAGCTCTGCCCCGAGTGCACGGCGCGGCGGAAGCGGCGTGCAAACCGGCTGGCACGCCGCATCTCCCTTGCGGCGACCGTGCTGATGGCCGGATGGATCGCCCTCCGCAGACCCAGCGACCCGACGGGACAGCTCTACGCGCTGGTCGGCGTCGTCGCGGTCTACATCATCGTACAGCGGATCGCGTCGCGCCTGGCCATGGAGTTTCTCCCGCGCGAGCCCGCGCCGTCCGAACCGAGGGAATCGTGAGGCGTCCCGTCCTCGCCGCCGCGCTGCCGGCGGCCCTGCTGCTCGCGTCCGCCCCGTGCTCGCCGCTCCGCGCGCAGACCGGGCTCACCATCTACAACGACGGCCGCGTGCTGGTGCGCCGGAGCGTGCCGCTCACCGTGCCGAAGGGCGTGTCGGAGCAGCGGCTCACGTTGGGCGCGCTGGATCCGGCCTCGCTCTTCGCGCTCGACTCGGGCGTCACCTTCGTCGCCGCCCGCTATGACGGCGGGGTGGACGAGTCCAGCATCATCCGGCGCGCGGTCGGGCGGCTGCTGGTGTTCCAGACCGGCGGCCGGCCGAACGACACGGTGAGCGCGACGCTGCTCGGGGTGGATCCGGAGCGCTATCGTCTGGCGGACGGAACCGTGGTGTTCTCGCGGCCGGGAACGCTGCGCTATCCGCCGGATCTGGTGCTGGCCGATCCGACGGTCGCGCTCGCGGTGCGGAGCGAGGTGCCGCGTCGCGCGCTCGGCGTCGGCTACTTCACCGGTGGAGCGGCCTGGGAGGCGAGCTACCAGGTGATCCTCGGCCGAGCCGACGCGCGGGTGAGCGGGAGCGCGGTGCTCCCGTCGCAGACGCTCCGCGCGGACAGCGCGGAGATTCAGCTGCTCGCCGGGGCGGTGAGTCGGGTGATGTCACAGTCGTCGCCGCAGCCCTACGCGGGCCGGGTGATGGCGGCGAAGGATATGGCTGCGGACGAGGTGAGCGTCGCCGGCGAGCAGAAGGTCGGCGAGTTCCATCTCTACTCGCTCCCGGGGCGCTGGAGCATCCTGCCGGGCGTCACGACGTCCATCGCGATGTTCGACCCGGCGAGCGTGCCGTACGAGCGGAGCTACGTGGTGCGGGGCGAGATCCCGTTCTGGGGCTACTTCCCGCAGCAGCCCAACGAGAATCCGGTGCCGGTGGAGGTGAGCTACCTGCTCAAGCGGCCGCGCAAGAGCGATTTCGGTGACCGCCCGATACCGATGGGCATCGCACGGATCTACGCCGCCGACTCGAACGGGCGCCAGCAGCTCGTGGGCGAAGCGGCCGTGAACCACACCGCGGCGGGGCAGGACCTCCGGCTCAGCGCGGGCGAAGCGTTCGATCTCACCGCGCGCCGGGTGCAGACCAACTATGCGACCCGGCGCGACAGCACCCGGAGCGGCTGGCGCACGACGGCCACCGCCGACTATGCCGTGACCATCGCGAACGCGACCGATTCCCTGGCGACGGTGGACGTGCTGGAGCGGCGCGCGGGCGACTGGAACGTCGTGTCCAGCTCGGTGCCGCCGGAGAAGCTCTCCTCCACCGAGACCCGCTTCCGGGTGAAGGTGCCGGCCCGGGGCGAGACCCGGCTCACCTACCGCGTGCGCGTCACCTGGTGAGCGGCGGGTGACGGCGGCGCCGGGCGTCGCGATCGTCCACGTCTCCGACGTGCACTTCGGGCGGGACTGCGACTTGGTCCAGATCGAAGCGCTGGAGACCTTCTTCCCGACGTTAGGCGCGCAGGCGATCGCCCTCTCCGGCGACCTGAGCCAGCGGGCCCGGCACGGCGAGCTGCAGGCGGCGCACGCCTTCGTCCAGCGGCTCCGCGCCGTGCTGCCGACGCTGGTGATTCCGGGCAATCACGACGTGCAGTGGTGGGCCAGCCCGTTCGGCGTGCGCGGCTCGGCGCCGCTCTACCGGAAGTACCGCCGCTACTTCGGCGAGGAGCTGACGCCGACGCTCGCGATCCCCGGCGCGGTGCTCGCGAGCGCGCTCACCAGCTTCGGCGTGTCGCCGGGCTCGCTCACGCCGCGGCTCCGCGACATGGCGGTGAAGGGTCACCTGCCGCGGAGCGAGACGGACCGGGTGCGCGACATCTTCGCCAAGGCCCCGGCCGGCGCGGCGAAGGTGCTGGTGATGCACCACAACGTGCTGCCGGGAAAGATCTCGGAGCGGATGGGCCTGGCGCACTGGCGCGACGCGCAGCGACGGCTGCAGGAGACCGGTGCCGACGTCGTGCTCTGCGGCCACGATCATCAGGAGGGCGCCGGACAGGTGAGCGGACGCCTGGCGGTGAGCGCCGCCGGCACCCACACGACGCGGACCCGCGGCCGCCGGCCGTCGGTGTTCAACGTGGTCCGGGTGGATCGCGACTCGGTGCACATCCAGCACTACCGCTGGGAGGCGCACGGCCGCCATTTCCTCCCGTCCGACCGCTACACCTTCATGCGCGGCGACCCCCGGCACGCCGCGGTCTCCGTGGCCGGTGGCGACCAGCCCCGCTGAGCCGGTCTCGATCCACGACGCGCCGGCGCGGGTGCTCGCCCATCGCCTCGGCGCGCTCGGCTTCCGGCCGGCGCGACTCACGGTCCACCACAATCGCACCGTGCTCTTCTCCCACTCGCCCGGCAAGGGACTGCGGATCCACGCCGGCTTCGCCCAGGCGCCGGACCGCGTGCTGCTCGCGGTGGTGCACTACCTCCGGCCGCGTGCCTCGCGGGACGAGCGGGCGGCGGCGCGGCGGGTGTTCCTCGGCTTCCCGGTCCACGAGCACGCGCCGCCGAGGTCGCCGGCGCGGCTCCGCCGCCCCGAGCGGATGCGACGCGGCGACGCGGAGATCATCGAGCGGCTGGAGGCGCTGCACGTCGAGCTGAACCAGCGGCACTTCGAAGGGCGGCTCGCGCGGCTGCCGATCCGGTTGAGCGGCCGCATGCGGAGTCGGCTCGGCGAGATCGCGCTCGCGCGGGAGGGCGGGCGGCCGTACGTGATCACGCTGTCGCGCCGCCACCTGGCGCGGGACGGTTGGGACGAGGTCGGGCATACGCTGCTGCACGAGATGGTGCACCAATGGCAGGCGGAAACCGGCCGCACCGTGGACCATGGCGGCGAGTTCCGCCGCAAGGCACGGGTGGTCGGCATCACGCCGAGCGCGGTGCGGGCGATCGTGCGGGGCGGCGCGGCGGAGGGCGTCGGCACCGGTTGATTCCGCGGCTGCGACGACCGACGTATCTTGCGTCAGCGCCAGGCCGGCGCGTTTGCATCCCCACCAGCTCGAGGCACGCGTGGCCGACTCCCCTCCGGCGGGTCCGCTTCCCGATGGGCCGCTCGCCGCGGCGCTGGCGGATCGCTACGTCTTCCAGCGGGTGCTCGGGCGCGGCGGCATGGCGACGGTGTATCTCGTCCAGGACGTGCGGCACGAGCGGCCCGTCGCGCTCAAGGTCCTCCATCCCGAGCTCGCCGCGGCGCTCGGCGCCGAGCGGTTCCAGCGCGAGGTGAAGCTCGCCGCCCGGCTGCAGCATCCCCACATCCTGACGGTGCACGACTCGGGCGATACGGCGGGGCGCCTCTGGTTCACCATGCCCTACGTCGAGGGCGAGTCGCTCCGGGGCCGGCTCGAGCGCGAGCGCCAGCTCCCGATCCGGGACGCGCTGCGCATCGGGCGCGAGGCGGCGTCGGCGCTGGCCTACGCGCACCGCCACGGCGTGGTCCATCGCGACATCAAGCCCGAGAACATCATGATCACCGCCGACGGCGACACGCTGGTCGCCGATTTCGGCATCGCGCGGGCGCTCGGCGCCGGCGAGGAGCGGCTCACCGAAACCGGCCTGGCGATCGGCACGCCGGCGTACATGAGTCCGGAGCAGGCGAGCGGCGACCGCACGGTGGACGCGCGGAGCGACGTCTACTCGTTAGGCGCGGTGCTCTACGAGATGCTGGCCGGCGAGCCGCCGTTCACCGGGCCCACGGCGCAGGCGATGCTGGCGCGGCGCTTCACCGAGACGCCGCGACCGCTCCGGCAGGCGCGGGAGACGGTGCCGGAGCCGGTCGAGCGCGCGGTGATGACCGCGCTCGCGCGGAGCCCGGCCGACCGCTTCGCCACCGCGACCGACTTCGCGCTGGCGCTGGAAGTCGCGGCGGCGACCGCGGTCCCGCCCGGCGGCGCGAGCGCGGTGACGACCCCGATGCCGGCGGCGACGGCCGGCGCGGCGCGAGACACCGCGGCCGCGCCGGCGGTACCGGCACCGGGCGCTCGCGGCGGCAAGCGCACGCTGCTCGTCGCGGGCATCGCCTTTCTCCTCGGGCTCGGCGTGCTGTTCGCCTGGCGGCAGAGTCATGAAAGCGGCCCGGCGACGGGGAAGACGCTCGCCGTGCTGCCGTTCGAGAATCTCGGCGACTCCACCGACGCCTACTTCGCCGACGGAATCACCGACGAGGTGCGCGGCAAGTTGGCCTCGTTGCCCGCGCTGCGGGTCATCGCGCGCGGCAGCTCGGTCCAGTACCGCCATTCGGGGAAGAGTCCGGAGGAGATCGCCCACGAGCTGGGGGCGGCCTACCTGCTCACCGCGACGGTGCGCTGGGAGAAGAACGCCGCCGGCGCGAGCCGGGTGCGGGTGAGCCCGGAGCTGGTGGAGGCAGAGCCGGGCAGTGCGCCGGTGACGCGGTGGCAGCAGCCATTCGACGCGACCATGACCGACGTCTTCCAGGTGCAGGCCGACATCGCCGGCCGGGTGGCGCAGGCGTTAGGCGTGGAGCTCGGCGGTGAGGAGCGGACCCGTCTCACCGAGCGGCCGACGGTGAACCTCGCCGCCTACGACGCGTTCCTGCGCGGCGAGGCGGCGAGCAACCGCTCGGCCGACCAGGCGACGATGCGGGAGGCGGCGGCGGCGTACGAGGAGGCGGTGCGCCTCGACCCCGGGTTCGCGCTCGCTTGGGCCCGCCTCACCAGGACGCGGAGCTTGCTCTATGTGAACGGCGTCCCGTCGCCCGAGCTCGGCGCCGCCGCGCGGGACGCAGCGGAGCGGGCCATCGCGATCGCCCCGAGGCGGCCCGACGGGTACATCGCCCGTGGCTCCTACTTCGCCACCGTCGCGCGGGCGCCGGACTCGGCGCTCGCGGACTACGACCGCGCCGAGAAGCTGGCACCGCCGGGCGCGGAGTTGCTGACGGCGATTGCGCTCGCCGACCAGCGGGCCGGGCGCTGGGAGCAAGGCCTCGCGCGGCTGGAGGACGCCGAGCGACTCGATCCCCGCTCTTCGGTCGGGGCGTTCCGGCGGGGCCGTGCGCTCCTCTGGCTCCGGCGCTACGCGGACGCGGCGCCGGTGCTCGATCGCGCCCAGACGCTCGCGCCGCAGAACCTCGACGTTTTCGAGACCCGCGGAATGCTCCGGCTGGCGCAGGGCGACCTCCCCGGCGCGCAGGCGGTCTTCCGCGCGGCGGCGGGGGCGGTCGCGCCGAGCGCGGTCGCCGCGTTCATGGCCAACTACTGGGATCTCTACTGGGCGCTCGACGACGACCAGCAGCGATTGGCGCTCGCGCTCACCCCCGGCGCGTTCGACGACGACCGATCCGCCTGGGGCATCTCGCTCGCCGAGATCTATTCGCTCCGCGGCGACGTCACGCGGGCTCGTGCCTACGCCGACTCGGCGCGGGCAGCGCTGGAGCAGCAGCTGGTCGCGGCGCCGGACGACCCGCAACGGCACGCCATTCACGGTCTCGCGCTGGCGTACCTGGGCCGGAAGGCCGACGCGGTCGCCGAGGGGGAGCGCGCGGTCGCGATGCTGCCGAGCGCGCGCGACGGGTTCAACGGGCCGTACTACCAGATGATCCTGACCCGGATCTACCTGCGCGTCGGCGAACCGGAGAAGGCGCTCGACCACCTCGAGCCCCTGCTGCATCAGCCATTCTACATCTCACCCGCGTGGCTCCGGATCGATCCGACCTTCGGGCCGCTGCGCGGCAATCCCCGCTTCGAGAAGCTGGCCGCTGGCACCTAGGGGCATCCGTCACCGACACCGGCGCGGCGCCGCAGCGATCATCCGCTGTCACGCGCCGGCCTTCCCAGGAGACGACATGCGCTGGACCCCCGGTGGCCGCAGCTCCGACATCGACGACGAACGTGGCGCGACGGGTGGCCGCGGCGGTTTCGGCGGCGGCGGCGGGATGCGCATCGGGCTGGGCGGCGCGGTCGTGCTGCTGGTGCTGAGTCTGGTCTTCCATCAGAACTTCTTCGCGCTGCTCGGTGGTGGCGGCGGCGGCCCGGCGGCGGCGCCGACCGGCCAGGCCGCGCCGGTCGCGAGCACGCCGGAGGAGGACAAGGAGGTACAGTTCGTCTCCTTCGTCCTCGATGACGCGCAGAAGACCTGGACCGACATCTTCCAGCGGGAAGGGCGGCAGTACCGCCATGCGCGGCTGGTGCTCTTCCGCGACGGAATCCAGAGCGCGTGCGGCTTCGCCGAGACCGCCATGGGGCCGTTCTACTGCCCCGGCGACGAGCGGGTGTACATCGACCTCGGCTTCTTCGACGAGCTGCGCCAGCGCTTCGGCGCCGACGGCGACTTCGCCCAGGCGTACGTCATCGCGCACGAGCTGGGACACCACGTGCAGAAGCTGCTCGGCACGGAGGCGAAGGTCCGCTCGCTGCAGGAGCGCGCACCGGACCAGGGCAACGCGCTGTCGGTCGCGCTCGAGCTTCAGGCCGACTGCTACGCCGGCGTGTGGGGCCACTCGACCCAGCAACGGCAGATCCTGGAGCAGGGCGACATGCAGGAAGGTCTCAACGCCGCCGCGGCGGTCGGCGATGACCGGATCCAGCGGATGTCCGGGCAGGGCATCCACCCCGAGAGCTTCACCCACGGCACCTCGGCCCAGCGCACCCAGTGGTTCAAGCGCGGCTTCGACAGCGGCCGGCCGGAGGATTGCGATACCTTCGGACGCTGACGCGCCGGCTCGCGCCGGTCGCGCGGCGCGATCCACCGCGCTAGCTTGAGACCGTTTCCTCACGGACGGTCGATGTCATCCCCCAACTTGTCGGTCCAGTCGGACAACCCGGTTCCGGGTGCATCACGGGCGCGCGGCTACCTCGTCGCGTTCGGGCTCGTGGTGCTTGCCACGCTGCTCCGCGTCGGCATCGTGGACCCCCTCGTCGGGGACCGGCTGCCTTACATCACGTTTTTCGCCGCCGTGTTCGCCGTCGCCTGGTACGGCGCGCCCGGCCCGACGCTGTTTGCCGTCGTGCTGAGCGCGCTCGCGGCGGCGCTGCTGGTGCTCCGGCCGCTCGCATCGCAGGGCGGGCCCGCGCTGGCGCTTCCCGGCACCGCGCTCTTCCTCGCCGTCGGTCTCGGCGTCGCCGCGCTGGCTGAGGCGCGCCGGCGCTCCGCGGCGCGTCTGCGGGCGGAGCTGGAGGAGAACCAGCGGCTCCGGCAGGTGGCGGAGGACACCGCGGTCGAGGCGGAGAATGCCGTCGCCGAGGCGGAGGAGTCGCTGGACCAGCTGCTCGAGGCGGAGCAGGAGCTGCGGGCCAGCGAGGAGCGGCTGCGGGCGGCGCTGCGCATCGTGCCGCTCGGCGTGTTCACCCAGGACCGGGAACTGCGCTACACCTGGTACGAGAACTCGCTGGACGACGGCCGCGGGCCGGCGGTCGTCGGCCGGCGGGACACCGATCTGCTGGAGCCGCCCGATGCCGCGACGATCGAGCGGATCAAGCGGGCGGTGCTCGAAGCGGTCGCGGCAGCCGGCAGCTGGTGGAGGAGAGCCGCGACGGCGATCGCCGCGCCTACGACCTCACGCTGGAGCCGCTGCGCGATCGCGCCGGCGCGGTGATCGGCCTGGTCGGCGCGACGTACGACGTCACCGAGCGGCGCCGGCGCGACGCCCGGGAGCAGGAGGCCCGGCGGCTCGAGGCGATCGGCCGGCTGGCGGGCGGCGTCGCCCACGAGGCCAACAACCAGATGAGCGTGGTGCTCGGGGCCGCGCACTTCCTGCTCGCCGACGCCGAGCTGTCGCCCTCCGCGCGGTCCGACGCCGACCAGATTCGCCGCGCGGCGGAGCGGACGGCGGCGGTCACCGCGCAACTCCTCGCCTTCGGCCGCCGCCAGCTGCTTCATGCCGCGCCGCTCGACGTGGGCACCCTGGTCACGACTTTCCTGCCGGTCATCCGCCGCAGCGTCGGCGCCGGAATCGGCGTGGAGGCGACGGTCGCGGAGGGCGTCCGCGTCGTGGCCGATGCCGGCCAGCTGGAGCAGGTGCTGCTCAATCTCGCGCTCAACTCGCGCGACGCGCTGCCGCACGGCGGACGCATCGAGGTGCGGGTGGACACCGCCAGCGTCGGCACCAGTCGCACGGCGCCGAGCGGCGGCGAGGCCGTTCCGGCCGGCCGCTACGCGCGGATTCAAGTGGAGGACGACGGCGCCGGCATGAGCCGCGAGACGCTGGCCCGCGTGTTCGAGCCGTTCTTCACCACCAAGGAGGTCGGCAAGGGGACCGGGCTCGGGCTCGCGATGGTGTACGGTATCGTCAGGCAGAGCGGCGGCTACATCCTCGCGACCAGCGCGCCGGGCGAAGGCGCGTGCTTCGAGATCTTTCTGCCGCTCACCGAGGCGGAGCTGGTCTCGAGCGATGCGGCCGCCGTGTCGCGCGCGCCGGGCGCGGAGCGGGTGCTGGTGGTGGACGATGACGCCGGGGTGCTCGCCGTCGCGACGCGCGCGCTGACCGAGTCGGGCTACGCCGTGGTGGCGGTGTCGAGCGCGGAGGCGGCGCTGCCGCAGACCGGGCATGCCGCGCGGGCCGAGCAGCCGTTCGCGATCGTCGTCTCCGACCTGATCCTGGGCGGGATGGACGGAGCGGCGCTGCTGATGCGGCTCTCCCACGAGGCGCCCGCGACGCGGGTGCTGCTCATGTCCGGCTTCGCCGACGAGGCGCGGCGCCGGGCGGCCGAGACGCAGCCGTACCCCGTTCTGCTCAAGCCGTTCGCGCCGGACGAGCTGCTGCAGCGGGTCCGGGAGTCACTGGACGGAGCGCTGGTGGAGTAACGCGGCGGCGCCCTGCGGGACGCCCTTCCCCCGACTATGTTCCCCGCAAAACCGACCCCGACCGAGGCCCCGATGGCGACCGCAGCGGCGACGTCCACCTTCACCGGCGTGGACTTCCTCAACTTCGACTCGCTCCTCTCCGAGGAAGAGCGCGCGGTGCGCGACACCGTGCGGACCTGGGTGGACGAGAACCTCGTCCCGGTCATCGGCGACGCCTACGTCGAAGGCAAGTTCCCCAAGCAGCTCATTCCCGGCATGGCCGAGCTCGGCCTCTACGGCGCCAACCTGCCGGAGGAGTACGGCTGCGCCGGGCTCAACAACGTCGCCTACGGGCTGATCATGCAGGAGCTGGAGCGGGGCGACTCGGGCATCCGCTCCTTCGCGTCGGTGCAGGGCGGGCTGGTTATGTACCCGATCTTCGCCCTCGGCAGCGACGAGCAGAAGAAGAAATGGCTGCCGCTGCTCGCGTCGGGCCAGGAGATCGGCTGCTTCGGGTTGACCGAGCCGGACTACGGCTCCAACCCGGGCGGCATGATCACCACCGCGCGCGAGACCGCCGACGGATGGGTGCTGAACGGCGTGAAGATGTGGATCACCAACGGCAGCCAGGCGACGGTCTCGATCATCTGGGCCAAGACCGGTGACGTGAAGGACCCGAAGAGCATCCGCGGCTTCATCGTGCCGACCGACGCCAGGGGCTACGCGGCACGCGATCAGAAGGGAAAGCTCTCACTCCGCGCCAGCGACACCTCGGAAATCCACCTCGAGGACTGCGTCGTTCCCAGGGACGCGCTGCTGCCCGGGTCCGGGGGCATCAAGAGCCCGCTCATGTGCCTGACGCAGGCGCGCTACGGCATCGCATGGGGCGCGATCGGCGCGGCGATGGCGTGCTACGACGAAGCGCTGCGTTACGCCGGCCAGCGCGTGATGTTCGATCGTCCGATCGCGGCGACGCAGATCCAGCAGGTGCGCCTGGTGGACATGCTGACCGAGATCACCAAGGCGCAGTTCATGACGCTGCAGCTGGGCCGGCTCAAGGATGCGGGCACGATGACGCCGGACCAGGTGTCGCTCTGCAAGCGGAACAACGTGGACATGGCGACCGACGTCGCCCGCGAGGCGCGGCGGCTGCTCGGCGCCAACGGCATCCTCGCCGAGTACCACTCGATGCGCCACATGGCGAACCTCGAGTCGGTCTACACCTACGAGGGCACCCACGACATGCACTCGCTGATCGTGGGGCAGTCGATCACGGGTCATCCGGCGTTCTGACGCCGCTCGCGGCGGACCACGCTATCGTTCGGCGATGATCCGCCTCCCGCTTGTTTCGTTCCTGATCGCGGCGTCGCTCCTCGGGGCGGCGCCGCTGGTTGCGCAGCAGCCCGATACCGCGCGCCGGGTCACGCGCGATTCCGTGGTCGAGCTCTCGCCGGTCGAGGTGACCGGGACCATCGCGCCGACCGCGTCGCCCAAGATCGGCTCGGGGGTGCCGGCGCGGATTTCGGTGATCAGCGGCGACGAGATCGATGCGTGGGAGCCGCGCCTCCTGACCGACGCGCTGCAGACCCAGGCGGGCTTTTCGCTCTACGACGACTTCGGCTCGCCCTACAAGACGTCGCTGGTCACCCGCGGCTTCTCGGCCGGCCCGATCCTCGGCCTGCCGCAGGGCGTGTCGGTGTTCCTCGACGGCGTGCGGCAGAACGAGCCCGACGCGGCGGAGGTGAACTTCGACCTGCTGCCGCTGGAGCACGTGAAGCGGGTGGAGTTCCTCCACGGCACCGCCTCGCTGCTCGGGCCGAATTCGTTAGGCGGCGCGATCAACCTGGTGACCGAGCGGGGCCAGGGGCCGCTCTCGGGCGACCTCGAGGTGTCGGGCGGAACGTACGGCCAGGCCAGCGTCGAGGGCTCGGTGGGCGGATCGGGCACGGCGGGCGACTACTACCTGGCCGGCGGCTTCGAGCGGGAAGACGGCTGGCGCGATGCCACCAACGCGCGGAACGGCGACGTCTTCTTCAACCTGGGCCACACCCGTCCCGACCGCGGCCTCACGTTGCAGGGGCTCTACAGCCAGAGCCACGTGATGGCGGCGGGGAGCCTGCCCGAGGAGCTGTTCGCGACGGCGCCGCGCACCAACTTCACCCCCGGCGACCTCGACGACATCCGGCAGATCCAGGGCACCGTCTCCGCCTACCGCATCCTCGGCTCGACCCGGCTCTCGGCGACGGTGTATCACCGGCGCACCGACAGCGACCGCTTCAACGTCAATCAGGCGCCCGATCCCGACGTGCGGAGCGCGACGGCCAACCGCACCGTCGGCGGGAACTTCGACGTGCGGCACGGCATGACCGTGGGCCAGCTGCCGCTGGCGCTCCGCGCCGGGGTCGACGGTACGGTGAACCGGGTCGGCGTCAACATCTTCAATCAGTCGCCCGCCGACACGGTGGAGACGACATCGGTGAAGAGCCCGGGCTGGGACGTGTCCGGCTACGGCATCGCCGACCTCACCGCCGGCCGAGTGACGTTCTCCGCCGGACTCCGCTACGACTATATCCGCGTCCCGTTTCAGGACCTGCTCGATCCGTCGGCCGACACCACGAGCCACTTCAACCGCGCCAGCCCGCGCGGCGGCGTCAGCGTGGACCTGGGCGGCGGCGCGTCGCTGTACGGCTCGGTGGGACAGAGCTTCCGCGCTCCGGCGCTGCTGGAACTCACCTGCGCCGATGCCACCGCGCCGTGTCCGCTGCCGTTCGCGCTGGGCGACGACCCGCCGCTCAAGCCGGTGATCGCGACGAGCTACGAAGTCGGCGGCAAGTGGGCGGCGGGGCGCGCCTCGGTGGATTTCTCGGCGTATCGCACCGACGTGCGGGACGACATCTTCTTCGTCGCGTCGGACGCGGCGCTGTTCGAGGGCTTCTTCAGCAACATCGGTCCCACCCGGCGCGACGGCGTCGAGGTCGGCGCCAACTACACGCTGTCGTCCCGCGTGTCGCTGTACGCCAACTACGCCTGGACCCATGCGACATTCCGCGCCGCGTCCGACCTGTTTTCGCCGCGGAGCGCCGCGGACCCGTCGAGTCCGATCTTCGGCCCCAACGACGTTCAGCCGGGTGACGAGCTGCCGCTGGTTCCGCGACATCAGGCGCGGGCCGGCGCGCGGATCGGGCTGCCGGCGGGGTTCGAGACCGGCGTGGATGCGCGCTACGTCGGCACCCGCTGGCTCCGGGGCGACGAGGCGAACGAGACGACCAAGCTGCCGGACTATCTCGTCGCCGACGTGCGCGTGGCGTGGCGGGGCGGACCGTGGGGCGTGAGCGCGATCGCGAGCAACGTGTGGGACCACCGCTATCCGACCTTCGGCACCTTCAACACCAACCGGCAGACCGACACGGTCGAGCGTTTCCTCACACCGGGGCTGCCGTTCCAGCTCCGGCTCCGGATCGAGCGGAACTTCGGGGCGGGGCAGTAGCGCATGGATCCGGCGCGGCTGTTCGCGGCGCGACCGTCCACCCGCGCGGAGGAGATCGCCAACGCGCTGAGTCACGGGCTCGGCCTGGCGGCGAGCGCGGCGGCGCTTCCGCTGCTGCTGGCCACCGCCCTCCGGCACGGAGGGTGGAGCGGCGTCGGCGCCGGCGTGTTCGCGGCGAGCGTGGTACTGCTCTATCTCGCCTCCACGCTGTACCACACGGCCCGCAGGCCGCGGGCGCGGCGGGTGCTCCAGCGGGTCGATCACGCGGCGATCTACCTGCTGATCGCCGGCACCTACACGCCGTTTCTGCTCGGGCCGCTGCGCGGCGCGTGGGGCTGGACGCTGCTCATCGCGGTGTGGACGGTGGCGCTCGGGGGGCTCGCGCTCAAGGCGACGGGGCGGCTCCAGCATCGCGGCCGTTCGCTGAGCCTGTACCTCGGACTCGGCTGGCTGGCGGTAGTGGCGGTGGTGCCGCTCTGGCGCGCGCTGCCGGGCTCGGCGCTCCTCTGGCTCGCCGCCGGCGGGCTGGCCTATACTGCGGGCGTGCTCTTCTTCGCACTCGAGCGGATGCGATTCGGGCACCTGGTGTGGCACGGCTGCGTGCTGGCGGGCACCGCGTGTCACTACGTCGCCGTCCTGCGATACGCCGCCTGAGCGCCGAGCTCCGCGGCTGCTGCTAGCGGGGTTCTCCGGCGGCAGGTACTATCTCGCTGTCATGCCCGCCCCCAATCCAGCCGTCGTCCCGCCGCGCGCCCGGCACCCGTGGGTCTGGGCGGTGCTGTACTTCCCCTACGGCCTCACCTTCGGCTTCCCGGCCATCGCGCTCGGGTATCTCGCCGGGCGCGCCGGCGTCGCCACCTCGGCGGTCGCGGGGATGGTCGGAATGGCGTTCCTCGCCGCCGGCTGGAAGTTCGTCTGGGCGCCGTTAGGCGACTACACCCTGTCGCGGAAGCGCTGGTACCTGCTGGCGGTCGCGGCGGTGTCGGCGGGGTTCGTCGCGCTTACGGCGCTGCCGCTCTCGTCGCGCACCGTGCCGCTGGCCGGCTTCCTCGTGCTGGTCTCCGGCGTCGCCGCCACGTTCCTCGCCTTTGCGACGGAAGGGCTGATGGTGCACAACACGCCGGCCGCGCAGCGCGGCCGGGCGGCGGGATGGTTCCAGTCGGGCAACCAGTTCGGGCAGACGGCGGGCGGCGGCGTCGGGCTCTGGCTCATCCACCACTCGCCCTCGCCGTGGATGGCGGGCATCGGGCTCACGGCGATCATCGGTGCCTGTGCGCTGGCGCTCCGCGGGCTGGAGGAGCCGCCGCGGCCGCTGGCCGGGGCGTCGTTCGGCGCGCGCATCGCCGATGTGGGCCGCGAGCTCGGCGGCGTGCTCCGCTCGCGGGCGGGGCGGGTCGGGCTGCTCCTCGCCATCCTGCCGATCGGCACGGCGGCGGCGCAGTTCCTCTTCGGCGCGCTCGGCCCCGAGTGGCACGCGTCGGCGGATACCGTCTCGTTCGTGCTCGGCGCGGGCGGCGGCCTCGCGATCGTCACCGGCTGCTTCGCCGGCGGGCGGCTGGCCGACCGCATCGCCAAGACCCGGGCCTACGCAGTCGCCTGCGCGCTCATGATCCTGGCGTGCGTGGCGCTCGCGGTCTCGCCCCGGACCGAGGCCGGGTATGCCGCCGCGACGCTGTTCTACATCTTTGCCAACGGGATGGGCGCGGCGTCGTTCACGGCACTGGTGCTCGCGATCATCGGCGACAGCGCCGCCGCTACCAAGATCAACCTCTTCTTCGCGCTCAACACGCTGTTCAGTCTCGGCATGCTCCGGGTGGATGGCTGGGCGCACGACGCGTGGGCGACGAACGGGATGCTGTACACCGAGGCGGGAGCGGGCGTGCTCGCGCTGGTGGTGTTCGCGGCGCTGGCTCCGGCGCTCCGGGGAACCGCCGGGGTAGCGGCCACCCGCCCGGCCGAGCGGGCGGCGGGTGCGGTGTAATTGAGTGGCCTCGCGTGATCCGGCTCTTTACACCGTCAGGCCGCGGTTCAACATTGCACGCGTGGACGACCGCCTGCTGACCACCGAAAGCGCCCGCCACCGCGGACGAGAGGCGTTCTTCGCGGGGGAACCACGCGAGAGCTGCCCCTTTCCGGAGGACAGCGGCGAGCGGCTGGCCTGGACCGGTGCGTGGGAGGCGGCGCGTGATTATCGCGTCTGGCTGGACATCCACATCGAGCGGGAGGCGTAGCCAACTCCAACGGTGTAAGTAGCTGAGAGCGGGCGGCTTAGATCACCCCGGCGCGGCCAGCACATCGCGGTCGCGGCGGGATTTTGCGTTGCCGGCGCGCCGCCACTACCTTTGCCGCGCCCGCCGCCGCGGAGGCGCGGTCTCGGCGGACGGCCTCTACCGTGGAGCATGCGTTGAAGATCGCGGTCTGCATCAAGCGGGTGCCCGACATGGACCTCCGCTTTTCCATCGCCCCCGACGGCCGGTCGCTGCTCGAAGCCGGCCTCAAGTACGACATCAGCGACTTCGACGGCTACGCGGTGGAGGTCGGCCTCCGCCTGGTGGAGAAGGCCGGCCAGGGCGAAGTCGTCGTCATCTCCCTCGGCCCCGACGGCGTACAGGAAACCATGCGCAAGGCGCTCGGCATGGGCGCGCACCGCGCGGTGCAGCTCAAGACCGACGCGATCCCGTTCGACGGACTGGTGATCGCCCGCGCGCTCGCCGACGAGCTGCGCGGCGGCGGCTACGACCTCATCCTCTTCGGCCGCGCCGCCACCGACACCGGGAACGGCGCCGTCGGCCCGATGGTCGCGCAGCTCCTCGACCTGCCCTGCGTGAGCGCCGTCTCCCGCCTCGACATCGCCGACGGCCGCGGCTCGGCCGATCGCCAGCTCGAGAGCGCCACCGAAACGGTCGAGTTTCCCCTCCCCGCCGTCGCCACTATAGATGAAGGGATCGCGCGGGCGCGGCTTCCGTCGCTCAAGGGCATCATGGCGGCCAAGAAGAAGCCGCTGGAGGTGAAGCCGGTGCAGCTCGCCCAAGGGCAGCTCACCGTACAGCGCATGGAGCTGCCGCCGGAGCGGTCCGGCGGCCGGATCGTGGGCGAAGGTGCCGCGGCGGTGCCCGAGCTGGTGCAGCTGCTCCGGACCGAAGCGAAGGTGCTCTAATGGCGAATGTCTTCGCGTTCGCGGAGTCGCGCGGCGGCGAGCTGCGCAAGGTGGCGCTCGAGGCGGTGACCGCCGCCCGCGCCGCGGCCGACGCGCTCGGCGGCGAGGTGCACGCGCTCCTGATCGGCGCGCCCGGCATCGGGGCGAAGGCCGAGCGGCTGGGCCGCGCGGGTGCGGACGTCGTGATCGTCGTGGAGCATCCCGCGCTCGAGCGCTACAGCCCCGAGGTGTTCACCGCGACCGCCGCCGAGCGGATCGGGAGCGGCGGGTACCGGCTGGCGGTGTTTCCGGCGTCGGCCGAGGGGCGCGACCTCTCGCCTCGCGTCGCGGCCGTACTCGGCGTGAGTCTCGCGTCAGACCTGGTGAGCTTCGAGCTTCAGGGCGATGCCGTGGTCGGCCGGCATCCGACGCACACGGGGAAGGTCGTCACCACGGTCCGCTTTACCGGCACGCCGGCCGTCGTCTCGCTCCGGCCCGGCGCGGTGCCGGCGGCGGAGTCGCCGCGGGCCGGCCGAGTGGAGCAGGCGGCGCCGGCGCTCGATCCGGGGGCGGCCAGGGTTCAGGTCACGGCGCTCACCAGTCGCGCCGGCACCAAGCTGGACCTGGGCGAGGCCCCGGTGATCGTCGCCGGCGGCCGGGGCCTCCGCGAGGCCGCCAACTTCCGGCTGGTCGAGGAGCTGGCTGACGCTTTCGGCAACGCGGCGGTCGGCGCCACCCGCGCGGTAACCGACGACGGCTGGCGGGACCCGTCGACCCAGATCGGGCAGACCGGCCGCATCGTGAGCCCCAACCTCTATGTTGCGGTCGGCATCTCTGGCGCGATCCAGCATCTCGCCGGCATGCGCACCGCCCGCACCATCGTCGCCATCAACCGGGACAGGGACGCACCGATCTTCAAGGTCGCCGACTACGGCATCGTCGGCGACCTCTTCGAGGTCGTTCCCCGTCTGACCGAGGAAGTGCGCAAGCTCCGCGAGCACTGAGCCGGGCGTCGCCCATCGTGAACACCAGCGGCGGGCCGTGAGCCATCTCACGGCCCGTATGCGTTCCAAGCCCCATATGGAAGCTCGCTTCTCGAGGAGCTGACGATGGCACGCAACGCGTCGCGCGTCCTGGTGGACACGCTGATCGCCTGGGGTATCGACACCGTGTTCGGCCTGCCGGGTGACGGGATCAACGGCATCATGGAGGCACTGCGCGAGCGGAAGGACGCCGTTCGCTTCATCCAGGTGCGGCACGAGGAGGCGGCGGCGTTCATGGCCTGCGCCCACGGCAAGTACACCGGCCGGCTCGGCTGCTGTCTCGCGACCTCGGGCCCCGGCGGCATCCACCTGCTGAACGGGCTGTACGACGCGAAGCTGGACCAGGTCCCGGTCGTCGCCATCACCGGCCAGACCTTCTCCGATCTGCAGGGGAGCCGGTTCCAGCAGGAGATCAACATGACGCTCCTGTACGAGGACGTGAGCGTCTACAACCAGGAGCTGATCAACCCCGACCAGATCGAGATGCTGGCCGACGAGGCGTGCCGCCGCGCGCTCAACAATCGCGGCGTCGCCCACTTGAATCTCCCGGTGGATTATCAGGAGGCGGAGCCGTCGGGCAAGGGATCGATGCACCGGGTCCCCGGCTTCACGGACGCGAGCTGGACCCGCGCGATCACGGTCCCGCCGGAGCGGCAGCTCGCCCACGCCGCCGAGGTGCTGGGCTCGGCGAAGCGGCCGGTGATGCTGGTGGGACAGGGCGCGTTAGGCGCGCGCGAGGCGGTCATCGCGGTCGCCGACCGGCTCGGCGCGCCCATCGTCAAGGCGCTGCTGGGCAAAGGCGTCGTGCCGGACGATCACCCGCTCACCACCGGCGGCCTCGGCCTGCTGGGCACCGCGCCGTCGCAGGAGGCAATGGAAGACTGCGACGCGCTGCTGATCGTCGGCTCGTCATTCCCCTACATGGAGTACCTGCCGAAGCACGACCAGGCGGTCGGCGTGCAGATCGACGACAAGGCCGACCGGATCGGACTGCGCTACCCGGTGCGCGTCGGGCTGGTGGGCGACGCGCGCGCGACGCTGGAGGCGCTGCTGCCATTCCTGCCGGAGCAGACCGACCGCACCTGGATCGCGCGGGCGCAGCAGGCCATGGTCGAGTGGTGGTCGCTGATGGAGGAGCGGGAGTCGCGCGACGGCGCGCCGATCAAGCCGCAGCGAGTCGCGCGGGAGCTGGATGCCCTGCTCTCCGACGACGCCATCATCTCCACCGACTCGGGCACCATCACGACCTGGGTCGCGCGGCACGTACGGCTTCGCGGCGAGCAGCAATTCAGCTGCTCCGGCACGCTCGCGACGATGGCGCCGGGGCTGCCGTACGCCGTGGCCGCGCAGCTCGCCTATCCCGACCGGCAGAGCGTCGCGTTCGTGGGCGACGGCGGCTTCACCATGCTCATGGGCGAGTTCGCCACCGCGGTGAAGTACGACCTGCCGATCGTGGTCGTCATCATCAAGAACAACACGCTGGGCCAGATCAAGTGGGAGCAGATCGTCTTCCTCGGCAACCCCGAGTACGGCTGCGAGCTCCAGCCGATCGACTTCGCGAAATACGCCGAGGCGTGCGGCGGCGTCGGCATCTCGGTGGAGCGGCCGGAGGAGCTTCGGCCCGCGCTGGAGCGTGCCTTCGCCTCGCGCCGGCCGACGGTGGTCGAGGTGCTGGTGGATCCGAACGAGCCGCCGATGCCACCCAAGATCTCCGCGAAGCAGGCGCTGCACTTCGCCGAGGCGCTGGCGAAGGGCACGCCGGGCGGCGGGCGGATCGCGCTCACGCTGTTCCGCGACAAGCTCAGCGAGATCATTCCGTCCAAGTAGGCGTGCGATGACCATCACTCTTCCCGTTCTCGATCACGCCGGCGTCCTCGAGGCGCCGGAGTCGCCGATGCCCGGCGCCGCCGAGCGCAACGCGATCGCCGCGGAGCTGCGGCGCGCCGTGCGCGGCGAAGTGCGCTTCAGCGACGGCGACCGCGCGATGTACGCCTCCGACGCCGGCAACTACCGGCAGGTGCCGATCGGCGTCGTGCTCCCGCGCGACGCGGCCGACGTGCTGGCGACGCTCGAGGTCGCACGGCGGCACGCGCTGCCGATCGGCGCGCGGGGCGGCGGCACCGGCATTCCGGGGCAGACGGTGAACCGCGCGCTGATGCTCGACTTCTCCAAGTACATGAATCGCATCGTGGCGCTCGATTCGGGAGGACGCAGCGCGCAGGTCGAGCCCGGTCTCGTGCTGGACGAGCTGCGCGACGCCGCCGGCCGCTTCGGTCTCACCTTCGGCCCCGATCCGGCGACCCACAGCCGCTGCACCCTCGGCGGGATGATCGGCAACAACTCCTGCGGCATCCACTCGGTGATGGCGGGCGAGACGGTCGATAACGTGGACGCGCTCCGCGTGGTCACCTACGACGGCACCGTGCTCGACGTCGGGGCCACTGACGACACGGCGTACGAGCGGATCGTACGGCGTGGCGGGCGCGACGCGGAGATCTACCGCGGCCTCCGCGCGCTGCGCGACCGCCACGCCGACCTGATCCGCCGGAGCTTCCCCGACATCCCCCGCCGCGTCTCCGGCTTCAACCTGCCGGAGCTGCTGCCGGAGAAGGGCTTCAACGTCGCCCGCGCGCTGGTCGGCACCGAGGCGACGTGCGTGCTGGTGCTGCAGGCGACGGTGAGGCTGGTGCCGAATCCGCCGGTGCGCTCGCTCCTCGTGCTCGGCTACGACGACATCTTCGCCGCGGCGGACGACGTGGTCGCACCGATGGAGTTCGGGCCCATCGCGCTGGAGGCGCTGGACGACGCCTTCTTCGACGACATGCGGCGGAAGGGCATGCACCCGCCGCACTCCGACATGATGCCGGCGGGGGGCGCGTGGCTGCTCATCGAGTTCGGCGGCAGCGACAAGGCGGAAGCCGACGCCAAGGCCCACCGCCTGATGGACGCGCTCAAGCAGCGGACGCGCCCGCCATCGGCCAAGCTGTTCGACAACCCGGCGGAGGAGCGCCACGTCTGGCACCTGCGTGAGGAGGGGCTCGGCGCAACGGCGAAGGTGCCGGGTGAGCCGGACAATCACGAAGGGTGGGAGGATGCGTCGGTGCCGCCGGCGCGCCTCGGTGGTTATCTGCGCGACTTCAAGAAGCTGCTCGACGAGTATCAGTACAGCGGGCCGCTCTACGGCCACTTCGGCCAGGGCTGCGTGCACACCCGGCTCGATTTCGATCTCATCACCGCCGCGGGCATCGCGAAGTTCCGGCGCTTCGTCTACGAGGCGGCCGACCTCGTGGTGCGCTACGGCGGCTCGCTCTCGGGGGAGCACGGCGACGGCCAGGCTCGCGGCGAGCTGCTGCCGCGGATGTACCCCCCGGAAATCATGGAGGCGTTCCGCGAGTTCAAGTTGATCTGGGATCCGGCGTGGCGGATGAATCCGGGCAAGGTGATCGAGCCCGCGCGGGTGGACGAGCACCTGCGACTCGGCACCGGCTTCGATCTCCCCGAGCCGACGACGCACTTTGCCTTTCCCGACGACGGCTTCAGCTTCGCCGAGGCGAGCGAGCGCTGCGTCGGCGCCGGGGTCTGCCGGCGCCACGGCGGGGGCACCATGTGTCCGAGCTACATGGTCACGCGGGAGGAGAAGCATTCGACCCGCGGCCGCGCCCGCCTGCTGAACGAGATGCTTCGCGCCGATCCGCTCGAGGGCGGCTGGCACAGCGAAGCGGTCCGCGAGGCGCTCGATCTCTGCCTCTCCTGCAAGGGCTGCAAAGGCGAGTGCCCGGTGCAGGTGGACATGGCGACGTACAAGGCGGAGTTCCTCTCGCACTACTACGAGGGCCGGCTCCGCCCGCGGACGGCGTACACCATGGGCCGCATCGAGCGGTGGGCGCGGCTGGCGTCGCTCGCGCCGGAGCTGGTGAACGCCGCCACCCATGCGCCGCTGCTCGCCACGTTGGCGCGGCTCGGCGCCGGCGTGCACCCGGCGCGCACCATCCCGCGCTTCGCGCCGGACACCTTCAAGAGCTGGTTCGCGCGCCGCGGCCGACCCGCGCAGAAGGCGACGCGCGGCCCCGTTCTCCTCTGGGCCGACACCTTCAACAACTTCTTCCACCCGAGCACCGCCGCCGCCGCGGTCGAGGTGCTCGAGGCGGCGGGATTCCACGTGCAGGTCGCGCGGCGGCACCTCTGCTGCGGGCGGCCGCTGTACGACTGGGGCATGCTCGACGCGGCGAAGGCGCACCTGGTCGAAATTCTCGGCGCGCTCCGGAAGCCGATCGAGGCCGGCGTGCCGATCGTCGTGCTGGAGCCGAGCTGCGCCTCGGTGTTCCGCGACGAGTTGCACCAGTTCTTTCCCCGGCATCAGGACGCGCGGCGATTGCGGGAGCAGACCTTCCTCCTGAGCGAGCTGCTGGCCGATCACGCGCCGGACTACGCGCCGCCTCCACTCAAGCGGAAGGCACTGCTCCACGGCCATTGCCATCACAAGGCGATCATGAAGCTCGACGCCGAGGAGGCGCTGCTGCGCCGGATGGGCGTGGAGCTCACGGTTCCGGACACCGGCTGCTGCGGCATGGCCGGCGCGTTCGGCTTCGAGCGCGAGCACTACGACGTGGCGATGCGCTGCGGCGAGCGGGTGCTGCTCCCCGCGGTGCGCGAGACAGCGGGCGACACGCTGGTGATCACCGACGGCTTCAGCTGCCGGGAGCAGGTGGAGCAGGCGACCGGGCGGGTGCCGCTCCACCTCGCGCAGGTGATGCGGATGGCGCTGCGCGAAGGACCGAGCGGCCCGTCCGGTGAGCGGCCGGAGCGCGACTACCTGCGGCTGCCGCGCTCGCGGCGGGCCAACCTCCGCGCCGGGCTCCTCGCCGGCGCGGGCGTCGCGCTCGCCGGCGCGGCCATCGGCGCGCTCGCCGGCCGCGCGCGGAGCGGCCGGCGGTGAGTGCGGACCGGCGTGCGCGGGTCGCCGACGCGCTGCGCGACGCCGGGCTCGATGCGGTCGTCGCGGCGCTGCCGGCGAACGTGCTGCTGCTCACCGGCTACTGGCCGGTGATCGGGACCGCCGTCGCGGTCGCGACGGTCGAGGGTCAGGTCGGCGTGGTGATCCCGCCGGACGAGCGCGACCTCACTGCTGCCGCCTGGACCGACGTCATCAGCGAGCTGCCGCCGTCGCGGCGGGGTGACGGACGCAGCGTGCCGGAGCTGCTCGAGGGCCCGCTGCGGCTCCTGCTCGGCCGGCTCGGCGTGGGCGGCGGGCGCATCGGCATCGAGAGCGGACCGGTCGAGATGCCGACGTCATACGTCGGCGCGTGGCTCTATGGCGACACGCTGCGCACCATCCTCGAGCGGCTGCTCCGCTTCGCCACGACGATGCCGGCGGCCGACGTGCTGGCGCGGCTCCGGTCGCGCCCGGTGCCGCTCGAGCTGGATCGCATCCGCCGCGCGGCGGCCGTCGTGGGCGGCGCGTACGACGACGGCGCCCAGATGATCGCGCCGACGATGACGGAGGCGGAGGCGGCCGCGGGGTTCCGCGCCGGGCTCGAGCCGCGGGGACTCGCGGCGGGCGGACTGCGCGCCGGCGGCCTGGTGTCCTGCATGGCGGGACCCGAGTCCGCCGCCGCGTACGGCAGCCATGCGCGCTCGAGTGCGCGGCGCATCCGGCGCGGCGAGCTGCTGCTGATCCACGGCAACTCCTACGTGGACGGCTACTGGACCGACGTCACCCGCACCTACGTGCTGGGGCAGCCCGGCGCGCGGCAGCGCGAGCTGTACGACGCGGTGCACGACGCGCGCCGAGCGGCGCTCGGCGCGATCCGCGCGGGCGTCCGCGCAGCCGAGGTCGATACCGCAGCTCGGCGGGTGATGCAGTCGCGCGGGCTGGGCGATGCCTTCCGGCACGCAACCGGCCACGGCGTCGGGCTCGCGGCGATCAATCACGACGCGGAGCCGCGGCTCGCGCAGGGCTCGACGGACGTGCTGGAGCCGGGGATGGTGTGCAACGTCGAGCCCGCCGCGTACGTGGACGGCGTCGGCGGCGTGCGCCACTGCGACATGGTCGTGGTGACGGATGCCGGCGCCGAGCTGCTGACGCCCTTTCACGCATCGCTCGAATCACTGGTGCTCGAGGCGCCGGCGGCGCAGCCGATGGAGGTGCGCGGATGAAGGTGGGCTTTCCGTTTCCCGGCTATGAGAAGATCGCGCCGGTCGACGTGCCTGATGCCAACCTCATGGGCATCTTCGCACCGAAGGCGTCGGATGGCGTGAACGAGGCCGCGGTGCTTCGCGACGGCTTCGAGCGGCCGATCGACGCGCCGCGGCTTCGCGATGCACTGCGCGACCGGGTGCAGGGCAACGGCCGCGTGCTCATTCTGGTGGACGACGGGACCCGCACGACGCCGGTCGCGCGGATGCTGCCGGCGATCTTCGAGGAGCTGAAGGCGGCGGAGATCGGCGACGACCGCGTCGCCTTCCTGACCGCGCCCGGCACCCACCGCGAGATGACCGACGCCGAGCTGCGCGAGAAGCTCGGCCCGTTCAAGGCGCGCTGCGCGGTGCACCAGCATCGCTGGCTCGACGAAGGCACGTTGCGCGACTACGGCCGCACCAGCGACGGCACCCGCGTCACCGCCAACCGGCTGCTGGGCGAGTCGGCGTTCGTGCTCGGTGTCGGCTCGATCGTGCCGCACCGGGTGAAGGGTTTCAGCGGCGGCGCCAAGATCGCGTTCCCCGGCGTCGCCGGGCGCGAAATGATGGAAAAGAACCAGTGGGAGGCGTCGCTCCGGATGTCGGAGACGGTGATGGGCGTCGCCGACAACCCGATGCGGCTCCGGATGGAGGAGGCGGCGCGCCTCGCCGGCATGCACTACATCGTGAACGTGATCGTCGCCGAGTGCGATCACAGGATCGTCGGCTGCGTCACCGGCGACGTGGTGGCGGCGCACCGCGCGGGCTGCGCCATCTCGCGCGAATACAACGGCGCCCGTCTGCCGCGCCGCGCGGACATCGTCATCAGCGACGCGCACCCGGCCGACCGCGACGTCTGGCAATCGGCGAAGGGGATCTATTCCGGCACCATGGCGGTGCGTCGCGGGGGCACGCTCATCGTGGTGGCGCCGAATCCCGAGGGCGTCGCGAACAATCATCCGAACCTGCTGGAGATCGGTTACCGGCCGCACGACGAGGTGATCCGCATGGTGCGCGAGGGCGAGGTGAAGGACATCGTCGGCGTCGCCATCCTGGGCGACATCGCGCAGATCCTCGACCACGCCGACTCGATCCTCGTCTCGCCCGGCGTCAGGCGGGAGGACGCCGAGCGGCTCGGCTTCCGCTGGGCGCCGACGACACAGGAGGCGCTGGAGATGGGCTTCCTTCGATGCGGCCGCGAGGCGTCGGTCGCGGTACTCCGCTACGGCGGCCACATCCTGCCGATCGTCGAGCACGACGACGAGAGCCATCCGGAGCGCGGCGCCGAGCGTGGCATCGGCCGATGACGGGGTTCATGTTCGCCACGGGTATCGAGAACAGCTACCCGACGATCGTCTTGCCCGACGGCCGCACCGAGCGGGTGGACGAGATGGCGCGGACGAAGCATTACCAGCGCTGGAAGGAGGACTTCGCGCTGGTGAAGCAGCTCGGGATCCCGGCGCTGCGCTACGGGCCGCCGTACTACAAGGCGCACCTGGGCCCGGGCCGCTACGACTGGAGCTTCGCCGACGAGACGTTCGCCGAGCTGGAGCGGCTCGAGATCTGTCCCATCGCCGATCTGTGCCACTTCGGGGTGCCCGACTGGGTCGGCAACTTCCAGAATCCCGACTGGCCGCACTACTTCGCCGAGTACGCCGCGGCGTTCGCGCGGCGATTCCCGTGGGTGCGCTACTACACGCCGGTGAACGAGATCTTCTGCTGCGCGACGTTCTCCGCGCAGTTCGGCTGGTGGAACGAGCGCCTCGCGAGCGACCAGGCGTTCGTCACGGCGCTCCGGCACATGTGCCAGGCCAACGTGCTCGCGATGGGCGCCATCATCGGCGCGCGCGCCGATGCCACCTTCATTCAGAGCGAGACGTCGACGTACTACCACGCCGAGGATCCGAGCTGCGTCCGCCAGGCGGCGTTCCTCAACGAGAAGCGGTTCCTCGCGCTCGACTTCACCTACGGCTATCCGGTCTCGGCGCCGATGTACGAGTACGTGATGGATCACGGCATGACCCGCGACGACTATCACTGGTTCCGCGAGCACCACGTGAAGGCACATTGCGTGATGGGCACGGATTACTACGAGGACAACGAGCAGGTGGTGCGCAGCGACGGCACCCTGCGCCACGCCGGTGAGATCTTCGGCTACTACGTGCTCACCCACCAGTACTTCGGCCGCTACCGGCTGCCGGTGATGCACACCGAGACCAACTTCCACGAGCCCGGTGCCGAGGCGTGGCTGTTCAAGGAGTGGACCAACATGGTTCGGCTCAAGGAGGACGGCGTGCCGATCATCGGCTTCACCTGGTACAGTCTCACCGACCAGGTGGATTGGGATACCGCGCTCAGGGAAGACAACGGCCGGGTGAATCCGCTCGGACTCTGCGATCTCGATCGCCAGCTGCGGCCGGTGGGGCGGGCGTACCAGGAGCTGATCAAGCAATGGCAGGAGATCCTGCCGACCGGGAGCCTCGTCCTCACCCTCGGCTACTGACCCGGAGTGTGACCCGAGTCACCGCCGCTCGCGCGCACGCGGGCCTATGCTCGGGCCTTCCCGGCAGGTCCCTGGCTCTTCAACGAAGGATTGTCTCCCTATGCGTTCGCTCCTTCTCGGCCTCCTCGTCGTCGGCGCCGCAGGCATCGTCCCCAGCATCGCCGCCGCCCAGGTGGACACGACCGGCCGTCAGCGGACCGATACGACGACGGGCATTCAGCGCGATACCACGGGCATGAGTCGCGACAGTACCAGCTCCATGCAGCGGGACACGACCAACCCGACGCAGCGCGACACCGGCAGCATGTCGAATCCGTCGAGCAGCACGACGAATCCGACGCCGAACAGTCCGTCGAGCACGGCCAACCCGTCCAGCTCGACCAATCCGTCCGGCAACGCGAATCCTTCGGACACCACCGCCGCCGAGAACGGCGGGCGGGGCACGGTGAGCGGCGACTCCGCGGCCGGCTCGGACACGAATCGGATTCATCGCGACTCCACTCACGTGAATCCGGGGGCGAGCAGCTCCAGCAACTCGAGCAGCTACGACAGCAGCTCGCCCGGCTCTCAGGCGAGCGATACCAGCATGCATACCAAGCGCAGCAGCAAGCACTGGAAGCACCACAAGCGCTCGTCCAGCTCCGGCACCATGCACCACGACACCAGCAGCGCGGGCCAGAGCACGAGCCCGTCGCCGAGCGACACGACCAAGCCGCGCTAAATCAGCAGCGCATGATCGCACGACGGGCCCGCACCCCGGTGCGGGCCCGTCTTTTCCTGTCGGACCGACCAGAAATGCGACTGTGCGCCGACTGTACAGAATTGCGTAATTGCCCCGGGCCGGCGCGTGGGCCATTCTGCGCAGGCCCAAGGGCGGTGCGTGGCGGGGGAACGGTTGGGTTTCACGGTAGACGGCGCTCGTGCGCTCCGGTTCCATGCCGCGCAACTCGCTCGCACCCGCGATCATCGCAGGTACGCTCGCCGCCGTCGTGCTCGCCGCCTGCGGCGGCGAGGGCGGCTCCGCGCCGCTCGGCCCGCGGGCACCGGCCGCGCCATCCGCCGCGTCGCTCGCCGCCATCATGGTCACGCCGCACACCGATTCACTCGACACCAATCAGACGGTGCAGCTCGCCGCGCGCGGCCGGAGCAGCGCCGGCGACAGCGTGCCGGTCGTCGTGACGTGGAGCGTGTCCGGCGGCATGCTCGATTCGGCGGCGCGCTTCTCGGCGGCGCTCGACGGCGAGTACACCGTCGTGGCGAAGCACTCGAGCGGCCTCGCCGACACGGCGCACATGACGGTGAAGGGCAAGGCGCACGCTCCGGCGCCGGCCGGCGCCGAGTGCGCGTCGCCCAGGGCGGGCTGGGTCTGGTGCGACGACTTCGAGCAGGACCGGCTGGCGAGCTACTACGAGTACATCACCGACGGCGGCAGCTTTCAGCGGGTGAGCGGTGTCGGCAAGGATGGCTCCTACGGCATGCGCGCGCACTTCGCCGCGGGACAGGTCTCCGCCGGCGCGCTCCATCTGGCGCTAGGTCGCACGCCGCAGGCGTACTTCCGCCCGGCCGACGCCGGCACGGCGAACTATCGCGAGCTGTACTGGCGTCTGTACCTGAAGAACCAGGCAGGGTGGATCGGCGGCGGCGGCAACAAGCTGACCCGCGCGACGGTGTTTGCGTCGTCCACCAGCTGGGCGCAGGCGACGATCGCGCACCTGTGGAGCGGTGGCGCCGGCGACAACTACCTGATCCTCGATCCGGCGCGCGGCACCGATGCTGCCGGCAACCTCGTCACCACCACCTACAACGACTTCGCCAATCTTACCTGGCTCGGCCAGGGCCCGGGTGTGACGCCGCTCTTCGATGCCGCGCACGTTGGCACCTGGCGTTGCGTGGAGGCCCACGTGCGGCTCAACGACGCGGGGCAGTCGAACGGCGTGTTCGAGTTCTGGCTCGACGGCGGGCTCGAGGCGCGGCGCACCGGCCTCAACTTCCTCGGCTCGTACTCGGCGTACGGGCTGAACGCGGTGTTCTTCGAGAATTACTGGAACGCCGGTTCGCCGGTGGCGCAGGAGCGCTACATGGACGACATCGTGGTGAGTACCCAGCGGATCGGGTGCTGACGGCCCTATCCCACCACCTCGCCGACCCGCCGCACGCCCTCCGCTACCTCCGCCTCACTCGGCCCGAAGCTGAGCCGCACGTACTGCCGGAAGCGCGACGGCCGGCCGCTCCGCCGTTTGCCGGGATTCACGTCGAAGAACTCGCCCGGCACGCAGATGACCTTCGCCTCGAGCATCCGGCGGAAGAACGCCATCCCGTCGTCCAGCCCCCGCGGCATTCCCGACAGGTCCGCCCAGCAGTAGAACGTCCCTTCCGGCTCGGCGCCGACCCTGAGGCCGGCGGCGGTGATGCCGTCATAGAGGATGCGGCGCTTCCGGAGAAACGCGGCGCGGATCGCGCGGGTCTCCGCTTCGACGTGCGCCGGCTCGAGCAGCGGAATGGCCGAGCGCTGGAGCGGCTTGCTGCCGCCGCCGTCAAGGAAGCTGCCGGTGCTCGCCACGCCCTCGATCACCGTGCGGGGCCCGACGATCCAGGTCGTCCGCCAGCCGGGATAGCGCCAGTTCTTGGTGAGACCGTCGAACAGCACGACGGGATCACGATCGACGTCCTCCACGTACCGCGCCGCCGATTCGAGCCGCGCCTCCCCGGCATCGCCGCCCCACACGTAGTGCGAGTAGAACTCGTCCAGCAGCAGCGTGCACTGGAGCTCGCGCGCCGCCGCGACCCACGCCGCCAGCTCGTCACCCTGGATCGCCTTGCCCGTCGGATTGCACGGATTCGAGAGCAGCACCGCGGAGAGCCCGCGGCCGAGCACCTCGCGCCTGAGGTCGTCGGCGCTGAAGTGATAGCCGCGCTCGGGATCGAGCAGGATCGGGATCGCGGTGAAGAGCTTGAAGATGTCGAGCAGCTCCTCGTACGCGGTGTAGTCCGGCAGGAAGTGTCCCAGATTGATCTGGCCCAGCGCCGCGACGGCGCGGGTGAGCGACGCGCGCCCGCCGCCGCAGATGCAGACGTTGTCCGCGCTGTACTGCGACCGCTTGCCGCCGCGGTAGAACGCGTTGTAGAGCGCGGCGACCGCCTCGCGCAGCTCGGGGATGCCCGGCACCGGCGCGTACTCCTGATCGTCCACGCCGATCTCGACCTGATGCACTCGCGGCGGCGCGCCCGGCAACGCGCCGGTCTCCGGCTGACCCTGGCCCAGGTTGCACCAGTCGGGGTGGCCGTAGCGATAGCCGCGCTTCGCCGCTTCGGCGACGACATAGATGACGCCGGTGTACGGCACCGGCCGGAAGCCGGGCACCGCCGGCGGTGTCGAGGAGAGAGGCATCGGCAAAGGTTAGCAGGGGCGGGGGCACGCGACCACCCGCGCGCTATATTCTCCCGACCTCAACCGGCTTCGCCATGACTCGCATCCTGCCGATCGCGCATCAGGTGCCGCTCCCGCAGAACCAGCTCATCCTCACCGACGCGCCGGCGGACGACGCGATCGAGATGGACGTCGCCATCGTCGGTGCCGGGCCGGCGGGGCTCGCCTGCGCCATCGCGCTGGCGCAGCTCGCCCGGCGCGCCGGCACCGAGTTGAACGTCGCGGTGCTGGAGAAGGCCGGCAGTCTCGGCGAGCACAATCTCTCGGGCGCGGTGGTGAATCCGCGGCCGTTCCGCGAGCTCTTTCCCGACGTCAAGGACGACGAGCTTCCGTTCCGCCAGCCGGTAAACGCCGAGCGGGTGTACTTCCTGGGCGAGCGCGCCGCGCGTCCGCTGCCGACGCCGCCGACGATGCACAACCGCGGCTACTTCACCGCATCCGTCTGCGAGATCGTCCGCTGGCTCGGCGAGCGGGCCGAAGCGCTGGGCGTGAATCTCTTCGCCGGATTTCCGGTGGAGGCGCTCCTTGCCGACGCCGGCGCCGTCCGCGGCGTGCGCACTACGCCGTCGGGACTCTCGCGCGATCGCCAACCGACCGGCGACTACCAGCAGCCGACCGACGTGACGGCGCGGGTGACGGTGCTCGCCGAGGGCACCCGCGGCCCGCTGGGGCAGGCCTGGTGCACGTGGCAGGGCGTGACCAGCGCCAACCCGCAGATCTTCGCGCTCGGCGTGAAGGAGGTGTGGGAAGTCGCGCGGCCGCTCGACCGGGTGGTGCACACGCTCGGCTGGCCGCTTCGCGCCGACGAGTTCGGCGGAAGCTGGATGTATCCGCTCGGGCCGGCGCAGGTGTCGCTCGGCCTCGTGGTCGGACTCGACTATCACGACGCGCGCCTCGACGTGCACGAGCGGATGCAGCGGATGAAGCTGCACCCGCTCTTCCGGGGCGTCCTCGAGGGCGGTCAGCTTCTCGAATGGGGCGCCAAGACCATTCCGGAGGGCGGTTACTACAGTCTGCCGGCGCGCCGCTCGGGAAGCGGCGTGGTGCTGGTGGGCGACACCGCCGGGTTCGTGGACGTGCCGTCGCTGAAGGGCATTCACTACGCGATGCAGTCGGGCATCTACGCCGCGCGGGCGATCTTCGCCGCGCTGCAGGCACACGACGCGTCGGCCGCGGCGCTGGCGGCGTACGACCGCGCCGTGGACGAGAGCTACATCGTGAGCGACTTGCGGAAGACGCGCAACATGCGGCTGGCGTTCAAGGCCGGGCTGTTCGTGGGTGGCGCGAAGGCCGGGCTGATGACGCTCACCGGCGGCCGGTTCCCCGGCGGCCGCATCGCGATGCACGCCGACGCGGAAGTGCCGCGCGATGAGCCCGCGCGCGCAACCCAGCCGGCGTTCGCGCCCGACGGCAAGCTCACCTTCAGCAAGCTCGACGCGGTGTTCAAGTCGGGCAACGAGACCCGCGACACGATCCCGAGTCATCTGATCGTCGGACGCGACGTGGGCGGCGCCGTCGCCGACTTCTACGCCGCACTTTGCCCGGCCGGGGTGTACGAGCGGGTGGGCGACGAGCTGCGGGTGAACCCGCCGAACTGTGTCGACTGCAAGGCGACCGACGTCCTCGGCCCACGCTGGACGCCGCGCGAGGGCGGGAGCGGCCCGAAGTACCGTCTGATGTGATTCCTTGGGAACCGCCGCACGCCCGCGCCCGGAATTTGCCAAGCGGCACGTCGCCGGCTAAACTAGCCGACTCCTCAGCACCCCGAAGATACGCCGAAATCGCGAGAGGCCCCGCTGGAAGATCAACGGCTCGTCACCGCCGTGCGCCGCATCTGGCAACCCACCGACGCGTTCCTGCTGAGCGCGGGCGCCAAGGGCGAGCTGCTCATCGCCCGCATCCGGCTGTTGCTCACCGCGCTGCTGCTGTTGATCCCGCTCAACGCCTACATCTCGTATCCGGATGCGCGGGAGAACTACGTCGGGATCGCGGTGAGCCTGGGGTCGGTGGCGTTCGCGCTCGCGGTCTACCTTGCGGTGCGCCGCGAACACCACCGGCCGTGGCTCGGCTTCGCGACCACCATTTTCGATGTGACCTCGGTGAGCGCCGCGCTCGCCGCGTTCATGCTGCTCGACCAGCCGCTCACGGCGGTGAACAGCAAGGTCGTCTTCGAGGCGTACTTCCTCGCCATCGGCGCCACGGCGCTGCGCTACGACGTGCGCACCTGCTTCCTCGCCGGCGCGCTCGCGCTGGCACAGTACATGGGGATCGTCGCGTACGCGGACGCGCACTGGGATCTGAACAGTCCGGCGTTGGCGCCGTACACCTACGGCACGTTCGAGTGGGGCGCTCAGATCTCCCGCCTCATGCTGCTGTTCATCGCGGCGCTGCTCAGCGCGACGATCGTGGTGCGTGCCCACCAGCTTCGCCGGCTCTCGGCGATCGACCGGCTCACCGGCCTGTTCAATCGGGGCTACTTCGACGAGCGGGTGGAGGCCGAGCTGAGCCGGGCGCGGCGAGGCCAGCAGCCGCTGTCGCTGGTGATGATCGACGTCGACCACTTCAAGCGCTTCAACGACCGGTACGGCCACGCGGCGGGTGACACCGCGCTCCGCACCATCGCGGCGCTGGTGCGCAACATGGTCCGCCGGCACGACATCGTCTCGCGCTACGGCGGCGAGGAGTTCGTCGTGGTGCTCCCGGAGACGAGCGCGGACGCGGCGGTCGAGAAGCTCGAGTCCATCCGCGCGGCGGTCGAGGCGGCGGCGATCCGGCTCCCGCGCCAGCAGGGGAGCGGCTCGCTGACGATCAGCGCCGGCGTCTCGACCTTCCCCGCCGACGGCGTCACCACCGACGACCTCCTCGACGAAGCGGACGCGCGGCTCTTCCGGGCCAAGAAGAGCGGCAGGAACCGCGTCATCGGCCGCGTTCCCGCCCCCGTCGCATCCCCGGCCGCCGTCGCGCCCAACTCCCGCTCCACCGCCGCCGCGCCCCGCCGCGAGCGCGTCTGACGCCGCACACCGGCGCGCCCGCCCGTCAGGCGCGCCTGCAACTCGTGTCGCTCGCCGCGCGCCGACCGGCTCGAATCCGGCCGGTGTTCGCTTTCTATGGATTGTGCTCCGTCGCGGGGACGCGCACTGTGGAGTGGGCGCTCGAAGACCTACGCGCGCTTCAGGGGCCGGCGGCAGTCACGAGCGGCGGGCAGGTTGGCGGTGCGGGTCCCGATCCCCGCGCCGTCGGCCGGTCCGCCTCTCGTCGTGTGGGTGCGAGTCCGTCGTGTAACCCGCTGCACGCGGCAGCGTCCGCGCTGTGCGATTCCTGAGGGCGTTCGGAAATTCGGAATTGTGCGACCTGCCGTCGGGCGCGACTGTGTGGCGGGGCCCAAGGGTGCGGCGGGGATTCACGACGGTTGGGCTTCGGATGCGCAGCTCTCGAGGGCGCAGCGATGGGCCCGGTCACCGAGCGGCGGTATCGCACCCCCGACGGCCAGGAGTGGATCTTCACCGAGCGCGAGCACGTGCGCCGCGGCGAAGAGGGCCGCCTCGCCGCGGTGATGGTGCGCTCGCAGCGGCACTCCCGCATCGTCATCTGCCTGCGGGGCGAGTGGGATGCCCCCGAGCCCGATCTCGACACGCTGCTCGTCGCCTCGATGCCGAGCGGCGCGTCCAAGTCGGCTACGCCTCCCCCAGTACCTTGATGATCACCCGCTTCCGTCGCTGCCCGTCCCACTCGCCGTAGAACACCCGCTGCCACGGCCCGAGGTCGAGCGCGCCGCTGGTGATCGGCACGATGACCTCGTGGCCGACGGTGAGACTCCGCAGGTGCGCCGCCGCGTTGTCCTCGCCGGTCTCGTTGTGCCGATAGCGCGCCGGATCCCACGGCGCGACGGTGTGCTCCAGCCAGTGCAGGATGTCGTGCCACAGCCCCGACTCGTGGTCGTTCACGAACACCGAGGCGCTGATGTGCATCGCCGAGACCAGCACGAAACCCTCGCGCACGCCGCTCGCGCGCACCTGCGCCGACACTTCGTCCGTGATGTCGATGATCTCCTGGCGCTGGCGGGTATGGAACCAGAGATAGTGGGTATGCGCGGTCACCGGAGCAGCTCCTCGAGCTGCACGCTCGCGTCGGTCCGCTCGTCCCGGTACTTCACGATCACCGGCGCGTAGAGCGAGATCCCCGCCGCCGCACCCGGCCCGCGCCGCACCGGCCGCGTGCCCGGCACCACCACCGCGCCGGCCGGAATCTCCAGCGGCCGCTCGCCGTCGCGGCGATAGCTCCGGTCGTGTACCAGGTCCACCAGCACCGTTCCGCCGGTGAGCAGCGTGCCCGGCGCCAGGACGGCTCGCTCCCGCACGATCGTGCCCTCGTACACGCCGCAGTTGCCGCCGACGAGGACGTCATCCTCGATCACCACCGGCACGGCACCGGCCGGCTCCAGCACGCCGCCGATCTGCGCGCCGGCGGAGAGGTGGACCCGCTTCCCGATCTGCGCGCAGCTTCCCACCAGCGCGTGGCTGTCGACCATCGTCCCCTCGTCCACGTACGCGCCGGCGTTGATGTACATCGGAGGCATGCAGACCACGCCGCGCGCCACGTAGCAGCCGTCGCGAATGGCGGAGCCGCCGGGCACCAGCCGCACACCGTCGTCCGGGCCGATGGCGCGGAGCGGATACGTGTCCTTGTCGTAGAACGGAAACGGCCCGCCTTCCGCCGCCGGTGCGATTCGGCCGAGGCGGAAGCCGAGCAGTATGCCGGTCTTCACCCATGCGTTGGCGTGCCAGCGCCCGTCCGCGTCGCGCTCGGCGGCGCGCACCGTACCGGCGTTCAGCAGCCGCTTGAGCTCGCCGAATGCGGCGAGGGCGTCCGCCTCCTGACCCTCGGGCACGCCGCCGGCCCACCGCTCGATGGCGGCCCTGAGGCCGAGCGCGTCAGCGACTGGCATGCGCGGGCTCGCGTGCCGGCTCGGCGGCGGGCCTGATGCCGAGGAGGGCGAGGGCTTCACTCACCGCGAGCTCGCAGGTCTCGGTCGCCGGCACCAGCGGGAGCCGCAGCACGTTGTGGATCCGACCCATCCGGTGCAGCGCCGCCTTCACCGGCGCGGGGTTGGTCTCGACGAAGTTCGCGTCCATCAGCGACGACAACCGGCGGTCGAGCGCGCGCGCGGTGTCGAGTTCGCCCCGCAGCGCAAAGCGCACGAGGTCGCTCACGAAGCGCGGCGCCTCGTTTCCCGCGACCGAGATCAGCCCGTCGCCGCCGAGCGCGATCACCGGCAGCGCGAGCCAGTCGTCGCCCGAGAGCACGCTGAACCGCTCCGGCCGAGCGTAGAGCAGCGCGCGGATCTGCGCCAGGTCGCCGCTCGACTCCTTGATGCCGATCACGTTGGGATGCTCGGCGAGGCGGAGCGCAGTGGCGGGTCGCAGATTGACGCCGGCGCGCCCGGGAATGTTGTAAAGGCAGATCGGTCGCTCGGACGCATCGGCGATGGCGCTGAAATGGCGGAAGAGCCCTTCGGCGGTGGGCTTGTTGTAGTATGGCGTCGCCGTGAGGATGCAGCTGACGCCGAGCCGCGACATTCGCCGCGCCTCGGCGACCGCCACCGCGGTGTCGTTGCTGGTGGCGCCGGCCATCACCGGCACCCGGCCCGCCGCCTCTTCCACCACGATCGTCACCACCCGCTCCCGCTCGGCCGGCGTCATGGTCTGCGCCTCGCCGGTCGAGCCGCAGGGGACGAGGAAGCCCATCCCTTCGTCGATCTGCCA
This sequence comes from Gemmatimonadales bacterium, assembly GCA_025934955.1. GTDB lineage: Bacteria > Gemmatimonadota > Gemmatimonadetes > Gemmatimonadales > GWC2-71-9. The sequence continues at coordinate 44,730 of JAICWE010000009.1, forward strand.
GCGCACCAGCGCGCGGAGCGCGGTCTCGTCCACTGCGTTGTCCGGCGTGAACGGCGTCACCAGCGCGGTGCCGCACCCCTGCAATCGAGTCATGGGTCCCTCCCGAAGAGCATCTGCTCGAAGGTAAAGACGCCGACACGTCCCGGCAGCCACTCCGCCGCGGCGACGGCGCCGGCGGCGAAGCCGTCGCGGCTCCGCGCGGCATGGGTGAGCGCGAGCGACTCCCACGCACCCTCGTACCGCAGTGCATGCGACCCGGGGATCGCGCCGGCGCGGATCGAGGTGATCGGGTAGTCCCGCGAAGCGTCGGCGGCGCGGGCGGTGCGCTGCAGCTGCAGCGCGGTGCCCGACGGCGCGTCGCGCTTGGCGGCGTGATGCTCGTCGACGATGAGCCCGTCGAACTCCTCGCGGCCGGCGAGCCCGGCGGCGAGCGCCGCCGCCGCGCGGAGGAACAGCGCCACGCCGACCGAAAAGTTGGCGGCGTAGAGCAGCGCGCCGCCGCGCTCCCGTACCAGGTCCGCGACCGCGGGGAACTGCGCCTCCCAGCCCGTCGTGCCCACGATCGTCGGGATGCCGAGGGACACCAGCTGGCGGACGTTCGCCGCGGCCGCGTCGGGCCGGGTGAACTCGATGGCAACGTCGGCGCCGGCGATCCGATCCGCCGGGAGCGCGCCGGCGGCGAGGTCCTCGCGCCCGAGCAGCGCCTGCACGGTGTGTCCCCGCGCCTCCGCGCGCGCCGCGACGGCGCGGCCCATCCTGCCGCGGCCGACGATCGCGATCCTCATGCTGCGTCCCTCACGGGAAGAACGCCCGGTGCAGCCGGCGCACCACATCCGGCCCGTCGCCCTCGTGCACCACGAACGTCATGTTGATCGCCGACGCGCCCTGCGAGATCACGTCCACGTTGGCCGGCGGCACCGCGGCGAAGATCCGCGCCGCGAGCCCCGGCGTGTGCCGGATCCCCACGCCCACCACCGCGACGATGGCACGGTGCGGCTCGGTCCACACCTCGCCTAACGCCGCCAGGTCCTCGATGATGGGCTCCAGCCGGCTGGTGTCCTCGATCGTCAGTGAGACGCTCACCTCGCCGCTCGCGAGCACGTCCACCGCCGTCTCATGCCGCTCGAAGACCTCGAAGATGGCGCGCAGAAAGCCGAAGGCGCCGAGCATCCGGGGCGCGCGGATGTTGACGACGGTGATGCCGCGCTTGAACGAGATGGAGCGCACCGGCCGCTCCTCGCTCCACATCGGCGATTCCGCCGTGATCGTGGTGCCGGCACCATCAGGACGTGCCGAGTTGAGGATGACGATCGGAATCCGCTCCTTCACCAGCGGCAGCTGCGTCGCGGGGTGCAGCACCTTGGCCCCGAACGTCGCCAGCTCCGCCGCCTCATCGTACGTCGCGGCCGGCAGCACCCGTGCCTCGGGGACGATGCGCGGATCGGCGGTCATGAGCCCGTCCACGTCGGTCCAGATCTCGACCCGCTCGGCCCGAAGGGCCGCACCGAGCAGCGCCGCGGTGAAATCGGACCCGCCGCGGCCGAGCGTCGTCGGCACGCGGTCGCCGGTCGCGCCGATGAAGCCCTGGGTGACGGGGATGCGGGCGGCGTCGAGCAGCGGGAGCAGCCGACCGGCGGCCCGCGCGGCGATCTCGTCGCGCTGCGGCACCGCGCGGCCGTGGCGGCCGTCGGTCACCACCACGTCGCGGGCATCGACCCACTCGGCCGGCAGCCGCCGGCCGGCGAGCGCCGCGGCGACGAGCCGCGAGCTCCACAGTTCGCCGTGCGCCACCAGCGCGTCGGCCTCGCGGGCGGTGAGTGCGCGTCCGAGCGCGGCGGTCAGCTCGTCCAGCAGGATGGCCGCGTCATCGAGGATCTGGTCCATCGCCTTCGCCGCGCCGGGAAGCTGCGCCGCGACGGTGCGGTGCCGCTCCACCAGCTGTGCCAGCCCGACGTCCACCGCGCCGAGGTCACCGAGCGCCACGTGGCGCGTGAGCTGGAGCAGGCCGTCGGTCACCCGCGCGAGGGCCGAGACGACGATGAGCGGCCGCTCCGCCGCGCGGGCCGCGACGATGTCGCCCAGCCGCCGGATCGCGGCGGCGTCCTGCACCGACGTCCCGCCGAACTTGCAGACGATCACGCGAGCCCCTCCGCCGCGAGCAGCTCCGCGATCTGCACTCCGGCGCCTGCGGCGCCGCGAATGGTGTTGTGGCCGAGGAGCACGAGGCGGAGATCCAGCAGCGGGCACGGCCGCACCCGGCCGACGGTGATCGCCATGCCGCCGCCGCGCTCGAGGTCGAGCCGGGGCTGCGGGCGATCGTGGCGCTCATCCACTTCCACCGGCGGATTGGGTGACGACGGCAGCGACCGCACCCGGTCGCTGCCGCGAAAGTCGCGCATCGCCACGATCGCCTCCGCCGGAGAGACCCGTCGCCCGAGGCCGACCGACACCGTCATCAGATGACCGTCAACGGTCGGGACGCGGTTGGCGTGCGCGCTCAGCACGATGGAGGCCGGTGTCACCCGCCCGGTCTCGACGGCGCCGAGGATCTTGCACGTCTCCCGCTCGATCTTCTCCTCCTCGCCGCCGATGTGGGGCACGACATTGCCCAGGATGTCGAGCGACGCGACGCCGGGATAACCCGCGCCGGACACCGCCTGCATCGTCGAAACGAACAGCTTCTCGACGCCGAACGCGCGGTGCAGCGGCGCCAGCGCGAGCACCAGGGCGGCGGTGGAGCAGTTGGGATTGGCGACGATGCCGCCGGACCAGGCGCGCGCCTCGCGCTGGCGCCGGAGCAGCGCCAGGTGATCGTCGTTGATCTCCGGAATCATGAGCGGGACGTCGTCTTCCATGCGGTGGGTCCGGGTGTTCGTCACCACCACCGCGCCCGCCTGTGCGAACGCCTGCTCGATCGGTCCCGCGACGCCGGCGTCGAGCGCGGAGAAGACGATCGGCGTGTCGAGCGGGGGCGCCGATCGCCGGACGGTCATCGCGGCAATGCGGGGCGCGAGCGGCACCGTCTCCCGCCAGCGCACCACCTCGCCGTAAACGCGCCCGGCGCTCTGCTCCGAGGCCGCCACCGCCATCAGCTCGAACCACGGATGCTCCGCCAGCAGCCGCACGAACTTCTGCCCGACGGTGCCGGTGGCGCCCAGCACGGCGACCGGGATGCGTCGCGGCGGCTTCTCGCTCACGCGTCCTCCCGCGCCAGCAGGTCCTGCGCGAGCCGCACGTAGAGATCCACGCCGTCGAGCAGCTCGCGCTTGGCGATCCGCTCGTCGTCCGTGTGCGCGACCTTGATCGTTCCCGGCCCCAGCTGAAAGCCTTCGCCCCACGCGCTGAGGAGGCCGAGGTCGGAGGCGTAGCTCACAGTGGTCGTCTCCCATCCCGCCGGCGCCAGGGCGCCCTTCACGAAGGGCAGCTCCACCGCCGCATCCACCGTGACGCCGGGCCGCGCGCACGCCCTGACCGCGGCCTTGAGCGGCCCGGTCGGCTCGACGGTGCGAAAGAGGATCTGGGCGGAGGCGTGCGGCGGGATCACGTTAGGCGCGACGCCGCCCTGGATCAGCCCGATGTTCATGGTGGAGGGACCGAGCACCGGGTCGGTCGGGAGCGGGAGCCGGCGGATCGCGTCGAGCGTGTCGAGCAGCGGCTCGATCGCGCTGCGTCCTTCAGCGGGATACGCCGAGTGCGCCGCGCGGCCGGTGGCGCTCAGGTCCACCCGCAGCGAGCCCTTCTGCCCGACGGTGAGCCGGTTCTCGGTCGGCTCGCCGTTCACCAGGATGTGGCCCTTCGGCGCGAGCGAGCCCGCGGCGGTGGCGCCGTCGGAGCCGTTCTCCTCGCCGACCACGAAGAGCAGGCCGATCCGCCGCTCGCCCGCATCCGCCAGGCGCGCCGCGGCCGCGACCATCGCGGCGGCGATGCCCTTTGCGTCGCAGACGCCGCGGCCGTAGAGATGGCTCTCGTCCTCGTGCAGCGGCAGGAACGGCGGCACGGTGTCGAGGTGGGTCGAGAAGACCAGCGCCGGCGCGCCGCGATGCGCGTAGACGTTGAACCGGCCGTGCTGCACCGGCTGGCGAGTCACCTGCCAGCCCGCGCCGTCGAGCAGGTCGGCGAGGTGCGCGGCGACGGACGTCTCGTGTCCGGTGGTCGAATCAATGCGGCAGAGCGCGCGGGTGAGCTCGATCGGGTCCATGGTCCTCCAGCGGTTGATCAGATCCGATGGTCTGCAAACGAATCGCCCCGCCGGGCAACGTGCTCGGCGGGGCTGTTTCCGGGTGGACGCGCGCGTGCGCTACGCCGACCGGAGCCCGCCGACGGACTTCTTCCCGCGCTTCGACTTGGGGTTGCCCGAAGGCGCCATGCGGGGTGTCGGGGTCGTGGTCACGAGTCGCGTCCGTTGAGGGGTCTCCGCCAAACTAGGCATCGGAGCGCTCGGCGACAAGAGGGCCGAGTTGCGCTGTCTCCGCCGCGTGCGCCGCCTCGACGCCCTCGTCCACGTTCACGAACGCGAGCAGCACCGCACCGACGGCGAAGAAGGCGATGACGCTCAGGATGGCGTTCCGGCTGGAGCCCGTGGCCGCGATGGTGCCGGCGAACAGCAGCGGACCGAAGATGCCGGCGAACTTCTCGAACACACTGTAGAAGCCGAAGAATTCTCCGCTCCGGTGCTGCGGGATCATGTTGGCGAAGAGCGAGCGGCTCAGCGCCTGGGTGCCGCCCTGCACCATGCCGACGAGGATGGCGAGGATGAGGAAGTGCGTCGCCGTTCGCATGTAATAGCCGAGAATGCTGATGACGGTGTACGCCGCGAGGCCGAGGAAGATGGCGCGCTTGGCGCCGATCCGGCCGGCCAGCATGCCGAAGAGGAACGCGAACGGGATACCGACGAACTGCACCAGCAGGATGGACGCGATCAGCGCGCCCTGGCCGATGCCGATCTCGGTGCCGTAGGCCGTCGCCATCTTGATGATGGTCTGGATGCCGTCGTTGTAGATCAGGAAAGCCAGCAACAGCAGGAACGCCTGCCGGTACCCGCGCAGCTCGCGGAAGGTCTCGCCCAGGCGGACGAACGCGGCGCGGACCACCGCGGCGCCTCGCACGGCGGTTTCGTCCCGCTCCAGCCGCCGCGGCGGCTCGGGCACGCGGCGGAAGAGGGGGATCGAGAACACCAGCCACCACACCGCCGTCGCGATGAACGTGAGCCGGGTCGGCAGCGTCGCCGCGCTCTCGCTCAGCCCGGTGCCCGCCGGCAGCCCGAACCACGCCGGCCGCTGGATCATCGCGAGCGAGAGCGCCAGCAGCACGCCGCCCCCGACGTAACCGATGGCGTAGCCGGCGGTGGAGACGCGATCCATCTCCTCGCGCGAGGCGATGTGGGGCAGCAGCGCCTCGTAGAACACGAAGCTGCCGGTGCCGCCGACCAGCACCACGATGAACAGCGCCGACGCGAGGCCGAGATCGCCGTGGTGGATCCAGAACATCGCCGCGGTGCCCGCGACGCCGAGCAGCATGAAGCCGGCGAGCAGGCGCTTCTTCACCGCGGCGTAATCGGCCAGCGCACCGAGAATCGGCGAGAGCAGCGCGATGAAGACGAGGGCGACGGTGTTCGCGGTGGCGAGCGCCTGGGTCGGCTTCCCCGCGCCGAGTCCCGCGCCGGCCACCTTCACGTAGTAGATCGGGAAGACGGCGGTCACGATCATGACCTGCATCGCCGAGATGGCCCAGTCGTACATCGCCCAGGCGCGGAGGACGGGGCGGTCGAGGCCGAGGGCGGCGAGGCGGCCGGGGCGTGCGGCGGAAGCTGTCATGGGGTGCTGGAATCTGGGCGCGGGCGAGCGGGGAGGCCAGCGGCGAGGCCGGTTTCTGGCGCAAGCGCTCCAGCGCGGCGACATTCGAGCGATGCCGTCACCGCTCACCGAGCTTGCGGCGGGCGTGCCCCCGCGCATCCGCTTCGGCAGCTCGAGCTGGACCTACCCCGGCTGGGCCGGCCTCGTCTACCAGACGCGCTACCCTGCCACCGGCGCCTCGGTCCCGATGCTGGGCGAGTACGCGCGCTTCCCGCTGTTCCGCACTGCCGGCATCGACTCGAGCTTCTACCGCCCGCCCGATGCCGCGACGCTCGAGGCCTACGCGGCGCAGCTGCCTGACAATTTCCCCTGCGTGAGCAAGGTGTGGGACCGCATCACCGTGCACACCTTCGCCAAGGGGCCGCAGGCGGGCACCGCGAATCCCGATTTCCTCAATGCCGCCTTGTTCCGCGAAGCGGTGTACGACGTGTACGCCGAGCACTTCGCCGGTCACACCGGACCGTTCGTCTTCGAGTTCCAGACGATCGCGCGGCGCTCCGGCGTCTCCGCCGATCGCTTTTCCGATCTGCTCGACGGCTTTCTCGGCGCCCTGCCGCGGCCGGCGCAGTACGCCGTCGAGATCCGCAACGCCGAGTATCTCACGCCTGCCTACTTCGCCGTGCTGCGCGAGCACGATGTGTCGCACGTGTTCAACTCCTGGACCCGGATGCCGCCCATCGGCGAGCAGCTCGATCACGCCGACGCGATCACCGCGCCGTTCGTCGTCTGCCGCGCGCTGCTTCCGCCCGGCGTGTCCAACGACGCGGTGGCCGGCCTGCTCGAGCCGTACGACGCGATCCGGCAGCCGCAGCCCGACGTGCGGAGCGACCTGGTGCGGCTCGCGCGGCTGGCGATCGACCGGGATCTCTACGCCTTCGTGCTGATCAACAACCGGCTGGAGGGGAGCGCCCCGCTCACGATCATCGCGCTGGCGGAGGCGCTCGCCGCCGTCAGGTAGCGGGCGCCCGCCGGGCCCGCCGCCGCGCCCGGACGGCCGAGGCGACGATCGCGATCGCCAGCACGCCGACGATGACCGCCAGCGAGACCCACGTCGGCGGGTGCCACCAGTGGCCCGCGAGCATCTTGCAGCCGACGAACACCAGGATGACCGCGACGCCGGGCTTCAGGTAGACGAAGCGGTCGAGCAGGTTCGCCAGCACGAAGAAGAGCGCGCGCAGTCCGAGGATGGCGAAGATGTTGGAGCTGTACACCAGGAACGGATCGCGGGTCACGGCGAAGACCGCCGGGATCGAATCGATCGCGAAGACCAGGTCGGACCACTCGATCACCACGAGCACCAGCACCAGCGGCGTGAGCGCGCGCCGCCCGTTCTGCCGGGTGACGAACCGCGCGCCGTCGTAGGAGTCGGTGCAGGGCAGCAGCCGTCGCGCCATGCGCACGATCGGGTTGCGATCCGGCTGCATCGACTCGCCGCCGCTGCGGAACATCCGCAGGCCGGTGACGATCAGGATGGCGCCGAAGACGAACTCGATCCACTCGAAGCGCTGCAGCGCCAGGGCGCCCAGGCCGATCATGATCGCGCGCATCACGATCGCGCCGAGGATGCCCCACTTGAGCACCTTCGGCTGCGCCTCGGCGGGGACCGCGAAGTACTCGAAGAGCAGAATGAAGACGAAGAGGTTGTCGACCGACAGCGACAGCTCGATCAGATAGCCCGAGTAGTACTCCAGCGCGTGGTGCACGCCCTCCCGCCACATCACGAACAGCCCGAACAGGAGCGCGAGCGTGACCAGGCCCGCGCTCCAGCTCAGCGCCTCGCGGAAGGACGGCGTGTGGCTCCGCCGATTGAGCACGCCGAGGTCGAGCACCAGCAGCGCGACGACGAGCGCGGTGAAGCCGATCCAGACGCCCGGCGGATGGACGCCCATTCAGCGCGCCGCCGCGGGCGGTCTCAGGAGAGACGTCCTGGTGTGTTGCACGTGCAGCCGCTCCGGAAAAGGAAAAGCGAGACTGTCGTCCGCGTGCCGTGGCAGCGTGACGAAGGTCTCGCTCTGATGCGGGGCCGACCCGCGCCCGCGGCGGACGAGCTACTCCCGTTCTGGCGCGTGAAATGTAGAGCCGCCGGTCCCGCGGTCAATGCGGCGGACCTCGGTTGTGACGACGCGCACGGCCAACCCTCCGTTGTTGCTGCGGAGCCGCTCCTCGAATGTCAGGGCGGTGTCGCGCTCGAGGGCCGCCGGCAGGAGCAGCGTGACCGTCCAGCCGTCGAGCCGCTCGCGCGCGATCTGTCCGAAGCGTGCGTACAGGTCGCGCAGCGCGCGCCGGTCGCCGACGCGATGGCCATACGGCGGATTGGTGACCAGCGCGCCCGCGGCATCGGGCACCGTGAGCGCGGAGAGTGCGGCGTGCCGGAGCTCGACGTCCGCGCCGACTCCCGCGCGCTCGGCGTTGGCCCGCGCCCCCGCGATCGCGCCGGCATCGCGGTCCGCGCCGACGATCGGCGCCGGCGCCGCGGGGAGGATGCGTTCGCGCGCTTCGGCGACCAGCGCGTCCCACACCGGGGGATCGAAGCCGGGCCAGTCGAGCACCGCGAACCTGCGTCCGAGTCCCGGCGCCATGCACCGCGCCCGGAGCGCGGCCTCGATCGGAATGGTGCCGGAGCCGCAGAATGGATCGAGCAGCGGCGTCGCCGCATCCCAGCCGCTCGCGGTGAGGAGCGCCGCGGCGAGCGTCTCCCGCAGCGGCGCCTTGCCCGTCGCGAGCCGCCATCCCCGGCGATGCAGCAGCGCGCCCGAGGTGTCCACGCTGATCTCGCACTCGTCGCGCAGCAGGCGGACGACGACGAGCGGATGACTCTCGGCACGCGGATGACTCGCCTCGACGATCGCCGCCGCCGCCTCTCGCGCGGTCTGCCCGCCCGGCGCACCCTCGGCCGGCTCTCGCTCCTCGTCGGAGCCGGTGTGCCACGCGCCGCCCAACCGGGCCACGATCGCCTCGCCCACCCGCTCGGCCACGGCGCCCTGGTGGTAGAGCCGCGACTTGCGCGACGTCGCGCGCACCCGCACGTCCGCGCCCGGCGGAATGAACCGCTGCCACGGCACCTGACCAGCGCGCCGCTCCAGCTCGCCGAGCGCGCGGGCGTGAAAGCGCGCGGCGCGGACCAGCACGCGCGACGCGGTGCGGAGGTGCAGGTTGGCGCGGGCGACGTCGGTGAGCGTGCCGCGAAAGGTGACGCCGCCCGGCTCCGCCGCCGGCGCGAGATCCAGGTCAGCGAGCTCGGAGGCGACGATCGCCTCGAGGCCCGGCGCGGCGACGGCGAAGCAGCTGAGCCGCTCGGCGCTCGAGCCGGCGCTCGAGCCGGCGCTCGTCGGCCCGGTCATGTCCCGCGGGTGCGCCGCACCTCGAGCTCGACGCGGGCCCGCAGCATGTCCACTCCGATCGCGTTGCTCCCGCCTTCGGGAATGATGATGTCGGCCCAGCGCTTGGACGGCTCGACGAACTCGAGGTGCATCGGACGGACGGTGCCGAGATACTGCTCGATGACGTTCTCCATGGTGCGGCCGCGCTCGCGCACGTCGCGCAGCAGGCGGCGGATGAAGCGCACGTCGTCGGCGACGTCGACGTACACCTTCACGTCGAACAGCTCGCGCAGCCGCCGGTCCGTGAAGAGAAGGATGCCCTCGACGATCACGACCGGCCTCGGCTCGATGCGCAGCACCGCCGCGGCGCGGGTGTGCCGCGCAAAATCGTAGGTCGGCTTGTCGATCGCCTCGCCCGCCGCGAGCCGGCCGAGCTGCGCGATCATCAGGTCCGCGTCGAGGCTCTCGGGGTGGTCGAAGTTGACCCGGGCGCGCTCCTCCAGCGTGAGGTGCGCGAGGTCCTTGTAGTAGGCGTCCTGGTCCAGCAGCACGGCGTCGCCCGCGAGCGCTTCGAGGATGCCGCGGGCGACGGTGGTCTTGCCGGCGCCGGAGCCGCCGGCGACGCCGATGACGAGCGAGCGGGGAGGCATGGGGCGGGAATATGCGGGCGGCGGGCGCGGCGGCAAGACGCGACGCCGGGAGAACGCAACGAAGGCCCGCCGGAGCGGGCCTTCGGATCGAGCGGCCGTGGCTGCGTCAGCGGATGCCGCCCACCGGGCCGATCAGCTGCTCTCCCGCGGTCAGGTTGAGACCGGGTGCCGCCGTGAGTGCGCGGACGGAGGCGCTCGCAACCGGCAGCCTGTACGGCTCGGAGAGCGGTGCCACAGTGTAGCCGAGGTCTCGCATGGACGCCGTGGACACGCTGCTGAGCGGGTTGGCGCCGGGTGCGATGAAGCCGGTCATGAGCTCGTTGCCGAACACACTCTCGCGCCAGTGATTGTCGGCCGTTTCCGGTCCACCGATGTTCTCGACCGGCACCGGGCCGGCGCCGTGCAGTACGTTGAAGAACACGTTGGCGCCGTGCCCGTCGAACGTCGGGTCCGCGCCGCCCGCATCCGCCAGCAGTGAGCGACCGAAGCTCCACAGCGTGCCGAAGCCCAGGACGTGCGCCATCTCGTGCGTGACGACGTCGTTGAGCAGGCCGATCTGCTCGAGATCGCTGACGTCCGCGGCGTCGAAGAACATGATGCCGTATGCCGGAAGCTCATCACTGAGTCGCACCGCGCAGGGGCCGGACACCGCCAGGGCTCCGCCGGGTCCGTCGATCGGCACCACGACGACATCGATCAGGATATCGTCGATGGTCCCGGTGAACGCCGGGACGCCGGGCAGCCCGCAGAAGCCGGCCGGAATGGTGCCGGTGATCGCCGGCTTGTCCCCGATGATGACATGCTCCCATCGGGAGGCGGCGCCGTTGAACGCCGCGCGCTGGCCGGCGCTGAGGGGCACCACGAAGCGGAGCGTGATGTCGAAGCGCCGCGTCGCACCGGGTACCCCGGCCGGCTCGGCGGACGTCTGGAGCGTGGGCACCTGCACCAGGCCCGCGCCGGCACCCGCCGCGACGCGGGCTGATGCCGGTGCGGCGGGTGCCACCGGCGATCCGCCGTCCGCGCATCCGAAGAGCGCGCCGGCGAGAAGGGCGCACGCGTACGAGGAAGAACGCACCACGGTACGACCTCCGGGAGACGGGCGGCGATGCTGGTTGTGCGGACGAGTGCCCCGAATATTTCATGCGCTGCACAATCCCGCAACGCGTGCGCCCGTGCCGCTCAGTATGGCGGCGCCGCCACATGCACCGCGTCATCCAGCAGGATCGCCGACAGCTCGGCGCCGGCCGCGGTCTCGTGCTGGCCCTCCGGAATCACCAGCAGCGCGTTCGCCAGCACCATCGAGGTGAGGATTCCCGAGCCCTGCGGCCCGGTGAGCCACGCGTCGGGCAGCCCGTCGGCGTTCGGCGTGACGATACCGCGGAGAAAGTGCTGCAGCTTCGGCTTGAGCGAGATCGGCTCGGCGGCGCGGGCGCGCACCGCGCGGCGGAACGGCAGTGCGTGGCCGCACATCGCCCGGATCGCGGGCCGCACGAACAGCTCGAACGTCACCATGGTGCTCACCGGATTGCCCGGCAGCCCGATCCACGGAATGCCGCCGATCACGCCGAAGCCGACCGGCGCGCCCGGCCGCATCCGCAGCTTCCAGAACCGCTGCTCCGCACCCAGGTCGGTGAGCACCTCGCGCACGTAGTCGTGCTCGCCCACGCTGATGCCGGCGGTGGTCACCAGGAGATCGCAGTCGAGCGCGCGCTCGACGTGCTCGCGCAGGCTCTCCCGGGTATCACGCGCGATGCCGAGGTTGACCGGCTCGCCGCCGGCCAGCCGCACCAGGGCGACCAGCGTATGGGTGTTGCTGCTCGCGGTGCGGCGCCCGCTGAGGATCTCCTCGGGCTGGTCCACGTCCACGATCTCGTCGCCGCTGCCCAGAATGGCGACGCGGGGCCGCCGGTAGACCAGCGGGTGCGCCACCGCCAGCGACGCGAGCACGCCGAGGTGCGCCGGGCCGAGCGCGGCGCCGTCCCGCAGCACCACCGCGCCTCGGCGAACGTCTTCGCCGACCCGGCGGAAGTTCACGCCGGCGTCGCGGTCCTGGTAGATCGTCACCGTCTCACCGCCGCCGTCGGTGTCCTCCTGCCGCACCACGCCGTCGGCGCCCTCCGGCAGCGGCGCGCCGGTGAAGATGCGGGCGCACTCGCCCGGCCCGAGCGCGCGGGTGGGGAAGCTCCCGGCCGCGAGCTGTTCCACCACGCGGAGCCGCACCGGCGCCGCTTCGCTCGCGCCCCGCACGTCCGCACTGCGGGTGGCGTAGCCGTCCATCGCGGAGTTGGTCCGCGCGGGTATGTCGAGCGGGCTCACCACGTCCTCCGCCAGCACACTGCCGAGCGCGTCGTCCAGCGGGACGCGCAGCGGCGGCTGGCGGCGGACCTCGGCGAGAATGCGTCGCGCCGCATCGGCGGCGGCGAGCGGACCGCTCGCCCCGGCGTTCGGGTCGCGCTCCGGCGGCGTCACGCCTCGAGCGGGAGCCCGCGCTCGAGCGCGAGCCCGGCGAGCGCCTGGAGCCACATGGTGTCGTTGAAGCGGAGCACGCGGCAGGGCGCCGCGAGGCGGGGATCGTCGGTGACGATCGCGATCCACTCCCCGGCGTTAGGCGCCGCGGGGTCGTAGAGCGGTCGCGCGCCGGCGGCGAGCCGGTGCACTTCGATCTTGGGGAGCGGCGCGCGCTTGTAGCCCTCGGCGATGACGAGGTCGGCGTCGGCGAGGTAGCGGCGGGCGAGGGCGACGGGGTCGTAGAGATCGGGCGCGCGCTCGAAGAGGACGCGGCCCTCCGGCCCCGCGAGCAGCGTCCGCTCCGCGCCGGCTTCCTGAAAGTGGCGCCAGCTGTCGGAGCCGGGGATGTCGGGCTGGCCGGCGTGGTGGCCGTGCTTGATCGTCATCACCCGCACCCGCCGCCGCAGCAGCTCGCCGGTGAGCGCCACCGTCAGCGTGGTCTTGCCGGCGTTCTTCCGTCCGATGATCGAGACGATCCGTGCTGCCACAGCGCCTCCGCGTGCGCGAGGTCGTCCGCGGTGTTCACGTTGAAGAAGAGTCGCTCGGGATCGCCGAGCGCGCGGATCCGATCGAGGGAGAGAATACCGACGTCCACGCGATCATGGAAGCCGATCGCCCGCAGATCGCCGGCGTCGAGGCTGGCCGCGATCGCCTCGCGGCAGCGCGGGCCGTACGCCGCGCAGAGCGGCTCGACGCCTCGCCGGCCGTCGCTTCGGGGCAGCACGGCGTCGTGCTCCGCGAGTGCCGCGGCGAGCGCCCGCACCAGCGGTACCGTCACGAACGGCATGTCCCACGCGACGCAGACCACCGGCGCGGGCGCCTCCACGACGGCCGTGTAGATGCCGCCCAGCGACCCGAGGCCGGGCCGCACGTCGGGCACGGTACGGAGATCGGGGCGCCACTCCGCCGCGTCCGCCGCATTGGCGACGAGGAGCGGCGGTGCGCCCAACGCGTCGGTGAGCACGGCAACGGCCCGGTCGAGCACCCGCTCGCCGCCGACGCGCTCCAGTCCCTTGGGTCGCCCGCCGAACCGCGTCGCGCCGCCGCCGGCGAGGACCGCGCCCGCCACGCTGCCCGCCGCCGGCATCAGTATCGCCGTCCCCGCTTGCGCTCGAGGATAACGCCGATGCCTATCGAGATGCTCGGCAGATGCTTGAACGCCCGCCGGCTCGCCGGCTCCTCGCCGTCGCGCACCGTCGGGCCCAGCACCTCGCGCACCGAGACGATGTTGTCGCGCGCCTCGAGCCGAAGCGCCCAGCCCGGGCTGATCTGCCCCACGAAGCCGCCACCGAGCGAGAAGCCCGGCGCGATGCGCCCGCCGTGGCTGTCGCTGTAGATCTGGATCAGGTCGCTGCCGAAGTTGATGTCGGGGACGAACACCTCGGTCGCGACCGTGCTCGCGGCGCCGATCACGACGCCCGCGTTGGCCTGAAGAAACGGCGAGATCGCCGCGCGCGGCAGGAACCGGAGCACCGGCCCCACGCTCGCCAGCACCGCGGCGCCCCCGCGGTCGGTGCCGTTGAGCGCGTTGCAGACGAACGTGGTGTTGGGTGAGCCGGAGACCGCCGCGTCGGTGCAGCTCGTCGTCGTGCCGATGCCCACCACCGCGCCTTCCGCGTTGAATCCGAGCATGCCGCTGCGGAAATAGGTCGCGGTGAAATAGATGTTCATTGCCTCGCGCAGCCGGCGGCTGATGTTGAACGTGTCCGCCGCGTTGCCGAGAAAGTAGGGCTGGCCGGTCACCGACCAGAGCGACTGCCCGAAGTTGTAGCCGACGCCGAGCGAGAACACCAATCGCGCTTCGTCGTGCGTGGCCTGCGCGTGGAGCACGCGTGCGCCGCCGCCGGCCAGGCCGAATCCGGCGAGCGAGAACGCGAGCGCCAGGGACCGAGCGCGCATCATACCCCCAGGAGTTGGTGATCCACGGCGAGGCAGCGGTCCATCACCAGCGGAATACCCGCGGCCCGGATCGCGCGCGCGGCGCCGTCGTCCACGACGCCGATCTGGAACCAGGCGAGCCCCGGCCGTACCGCGATGATGTCCGGCGCCAGCGCCGGCAGCGCGTCGGAGCGGCGGAAGACGTCCACCACGTCGATCCGCCCCGCGGCCGCGGCTGCGGCGAGGGTCGGGTGCACCGGCTCGCCGAGGATGCTGCCGCCGCACGGATTCACCGGGACGATCGTGTAACCGGACCGCTGCAGGTACGCGGCAACCCCGTGACTCGGGCGGTCGGCGCGCGGGCTGAGGCCGACGACGGCGATGCGGCGGCTGGTGCGCAACAGCTCGCGCAGCGCGGCCTCACCCGGCGCTCGAGCCGTCACCATCACACCGCACCGTGCCGGTGCGGCGTGCCGCTCACCGCCCGGCCGATCAGGATCATGCCGGTGCGCCGCGCGATCTCCACCGCGAGCGTCGAGGGCACCGACGGCGTCGCCACCCATACCAGCCCCGCGCGCGCCGCCTTGTACGCCAGCTCCGCCGAGATCCGTCCGGTGACCAGGAGCCCGAGTCCCGCCACCGGACGGCGCGCGAGCATCGCCGCGCCGATCGCCTTGTCCACCGCGTTGTGCCGCCCGATGTCCTCGGCGTGCGAGATCAGCTGGTGCCCGTCGGTGAGGGCGGCCGCGTGGATGCCGCCGGTCTCCTGATACCGCTCACCCTGCGCGAACAGCGCCTTGAAGAGCTGACGAAGGACGTCGACCGGAGGCGGCTCGCCCCGCGGCGGCTCGGCCCGTACCGTCGCGGGGTCGGCGAGGAACGTGGAGACGGCGCCGCACCCCGAGGCCAACACAGGACGCCGCGCCTCGGCGGTCACCTGTTCCAGCCGCGCGGCGGGCACCTCGGCCCAGAAGCCGAGGTCGGTGGCACAGGGACGGAGGTGCACTTCGTCGAGCGTGTCGATGTAGCCCTCGCCGCGGAGCCAGCCGATCGCCAGCTCCTCGAGCAGCTCCGGCGTGCACATCCAGGTGACGACCGGGCGCCCGTTCACCTCGAGCCACACGGGCACTTCCTCCACCGCCGCGTGCGCCGACATCCGGCCGCGACGGCCGCCGCTCTCGCCGGTGGCGGGTCGTTCCTGCAGATCAGGGTCCGGTGTACTCGCCATACAGGGTGGGATCCTCGGTCACGCGCACGCACGAAAGGGAGCTGCCGTCGGGGAGCTGCGCCGCTATTTGCCGCCAGACCCAGCGCGCGAGGCCCTCGCAGGTGGGGAGCGCCGCGGGCGCGGCGAAGTCGGGCACCACGTCGTTGAGCACCCGGCCCGCCAGCCGCGCGACGATGTCGCCGAGCAGCCGGTCGAGCGCGGGAAGGTCCACGACCGCAAGTGACGCGGAGAGCGGCCCCGTCACCGTCACCGCGCACTCGTAATCGTGGCCGTGTCCCGGCCGCTCCGCCAGTGCGCCGAACGCCGCATGGTTCCGCGCGTCGTCCCAGTCCGCGCGGGCAAAGCGGTGCAGCGCGAAAAAGCGGACGGTGCGGGTGAGCGACGCGGCCATGCGTGGCTACGGCGTAAAGGAGTAGGCGAGCCCGACGCGGAACCACGGCGTCGCGGTCCACTCGGAGAGCTGGTTGTTCGTGATCACCGCGTTCGACTTGGTGCTGTTGCCGGGCTCGAGCGGCGGCTCCTGGGTGAAGCTCGTCGGGTAGCTGAGCTTCCAGAACGCGCTCCGCGCCTCGAGCCTGAGGTGCAGGCGATCGGTGAGGAACAGCCGCGTGCCGAGCGTCGGTGCGAAGTAGAACTTGTTCTTGAAGCGATAGCCGCTGGTGTCCGCCGCGGGGCCCTTGCCTCCGAACGCCACCCCGAGACCGACGCCGAAGAACGGCGCCAGCCGGTGCCAGCTCTTGCCGCCGGTCAGGTTGAGCTGGACCGCCGTCTCGGCGAACGACACCGACTGCGAGACCGGCCCCTGCAGCCGGTCCACCAGACGCACGAACGGATTCTGGATGAACCGGTCGAGATCGCCGCGGCCCACGTCGAGGCCGAACTGGAGAAACTGATTGGTGCGCACGTCGTAGCGCACACCGTACACGCTCCCGCCGTGCGGCCCCAGGTGCAGCGACCCGCCGCTTCCGCCGAGCCAGCCGTACTGCGCGCTGATCGAATGCCCCGGCGGGATGTCGCGATACGGCGACGCGCCCGGCGGATGGCCGACCTGCGCCGCGAGACGGGCGGGGAGCAGCACGGCGGCGGCGGTGAACAGAAAGGAAAGCGGGCGCATCGGTCTCACGGTTGGCGGAGGTCGCGGCCGGTCATGTCGGCCGGCTGCTCGAGGCCGAGCAGTCCGAGAACGGTCGGGGCAACGTCGCAGAGCGCGCCGCCGGCGCGGAGCGGCGCCCCATCGGCGCCGACCGTGACGAGCGGAACCGGATTGGTGGTGTGCGCGGTGTGCACGCCGCCGGTCGTGGGGTCCACCATCATCTCGCAGTTGCCGTGGTCGGCGGTGACGATGGCGCGGGCGCCGCTCTGCTCCACGCTCGCGAGCACACGGCCGAGGCAGCGGTCCACCGTCTCGACCGCGCGGATCACGGCGGGGAGCACGCCGGTGTGGCCCACCATGTCGGCGTTGGCGTAATTGGCGAGGATGAAGTCGTGACGCCGCTGCTCGATGGCGCGGCAGAGCACGTCGGTGACGCCGGCGGCGCTCATCTCCGGCGCCAAGTCGTATGTCGCCACCCGCTGCGAGGGCACCAGGCAGCGCTCTTCGTTTGGGTACGGCGGCTCGACGCCGCCGTTGAAGAAGTAGGTGACGTGCGGGTATTTCTCGGTCTCCGCGGTGCGGAGTTGGGTCCGCCCGTGCTCGGCGAGCTGCTGCGCCAGAATGCGCTCGAGGGTGAACGGCGGGAATGCCTGCGGCAGATCGAAGGTCGCATCGTACTGCGTCATCGTCACGCAGCGGAGGTCGGGGCGATCGCGCACGTCGAAGCCGTCGAAGCCGTCCACCGCGAGCGCGCCCACGATCTGGCGCATCCGGTCGCTGCGGTAATTGAAGAAGACGAACGCGTCGCCGTCCTTCACCGTGGCGACCGGCGCGCCGTTTCGATAATGTACCAGCGGCTTGATGAACTCGTCGGTCTCGCCCCGCTGATACGCCGCCTGCACCGCGAGCACCGGGTGCTCGATCGCCTGGCCGCGCCCGTGGATGATCGCGTCGTACGCGATCCTGGTCCGCTCCCAGCGCTTGTCGCGGTCCATCGCGTAGTAGCGGCCCACCAGCGTCGCGATGTCCACCGTCGCACCGGCGATGCGCCGCATGTCGTTCAGCAGTGTCCGCACCACCTCGGCCCCCAGCGTCGGCGCGGAGTCGCGGCCGTCGAGAAAGCCGTGGATCGCGATGCGGGCGACGCGGAGCCGGACGCCCAGTTCCACGCACGCGAGCAGATGCCGGTCCAGCGCGTGGACGCCACCGGGGCCGAGCAGTCCGGCCAGGTGCAGGGTGCCGCCGGTGCGGCGCAGGTGCTCGCCCAGCTCGACGAACGGCGGCAGCGTGTAGAACCCGCCACGCTGGATGCTCTGCGAGATGCGCACGAGATCCTGCGGCACGACCCGGCCGGCGCCGAGGTTGAGGTGGCCCACCTCGCTGTTCCCCATCTGACCCTCGGGCAACCCGACGGCGAGCCCGCTCGCCTCGAGCAGCGTGCGCGGCGACGTCTCCCACAGTTTGTGCCAGACGGGCGTGCGGGCGAGCTCGATGGCATTGCCCTCGCGCGCCGCGCGGTAGCCCCAGCCGTCGAGAACGACGAGCACGACCGGCCGCCGTGCGGTCGCGTTTGACATGACCCTCCGCGTGCTCTACTATGCGCCACTGTGACTTGCGCGCCGCAATCTAGTCCTGCCTTCCGTTGGCTACCAGCCTGTCTCGTCCTCCTTCTCGCCGTCACCACACACGGCGCCGCGCAGGAACGCGCGAGCACGCACACCGGCGGCGCGGCCCGGAAATCCGCGGCCGCTCCGGCTGCCGCGACGGCGTCGCCGGCGCCGGCGGACAGCACCGATCGCGTCGAGGCCGGTCGCGCCGCACCACTGTTCACCGCGCCGGACGCCGGCGAGTTCGCCACGTTGCAGCCGGGCGCATCCGGCCGCGTCGTCGGCCGCTCGGGCGACTGGGTCCACGTGCAGCTCGACGGCTGGGTCCGCACCGCCGACCTCAAGACCGCCGGCGGCGGCGCGCTCGCCGGCGTCACGGCAGCGGCGGTGCGCGCCAAACCCGACAAGTACGTCGGGCAGGCGGTCGAGTGGCGGCTCCAGCTCATCGCGATCCAGACCGCGGACGAATTGCGCACCGAGATCCCCGCCGGCGAGCCATATCTGCTCACCCGCGGCCCGCTGCCGGAGCCCGGCTTCGTGTACGTGATCGTCTCGCGTGATCTCGTCCCGCGCTTCCAGTCGCTCGGCCCGCTGGCCGAGTTGACCGTGCGTGCCACCATCAAGTCGGCCCGCTCGAAGTACCTCGCCACACCCGTCATTCAACTCGACACGCTGCTAGAGCCCGCCGCGGGCACCCGCTAGCGATGCACCTGCTCGCGGCCGCGGCGCCGGGCGGCGACGTCGGCGCGATCTTCCTGGCGCTCGCGGCCGCGCTGGCCGCCGCGAAGCTGCTCGGCGAGCTGGCCGAGCGGATCGGGCAACCGGCGGTGCTGGGCGAGCTGATCGCCGGACTCCTGCTCGGCCCGTCCATGCTCGACCTGGTGAACCCGCACGATCCCGCGATCCACGTCATCGCCGAGATCGGCGTCGTCATCCTGCTCTTTCAGATCGGACTCGAAATCGACCTGAGGAAGATGCTCGGCGTCGGTGGCGCCGCGCTCACCGTCGCGTGCGTCGGCGTCGCCGTCCCCTTCGTGCTGGGCGACGTCGTGTCCCGCGTCGTCGGCCTGGCGCCGCTGCCGGCGCTGGTCACCGGCGCGGCGCTCACCGCGACGTCGGTCGGCATCACCGCGCGCGTCTTCAGCGACCTCGGCCGGCTGCACGATCCCGAGAGCCAGGTGGTGCTGGGCGCCGCGGTCATAGACGACGTGATCGGGCTCATCATCCTTGGCGTCGTCGGCGGACTGGTGGGCGGCGCCGAGCTCACGGCCGGCAGCGTACTGGGAAAGACCGCCGTCGCCTTCGGGTTCGTCGTCGGCGCCGTCGTCGTCGGGCGGCTGATCGTGCCGCCGCTGTTCGACGTCATCGCCCGGGTCGGCCGCGCCAGCACGATCGGCCCGATGGCGCTCGGGTTGATGTTCGTCACGGCGGTGCTGGCGCAGGTGATCGGGCTTGCGCCGATCGTCGGCGCGTTCACCGCCGGTCTCGTGCTCGCGCCGACGCGCCATGCCGAGTCGTGCCGCGACGGCGTGACCCGGCTGGGGCATTTCTTCGTGCCGATCTTCTTCGTGGTGGTCGGCGCGGCGGTGGACGTGCGCACCTTCGCCGACGGACACGTGCTCGCCGTCGGCGGGCTCATCACCGCCGCGGCGATCGTCGGGAAGCTCTTCTCCGGCTACGCCGCGTTCTGGTTTCCCGGCCGCAAGTTCGTCGTCGGCGTCGGCATGATTCCGCGCGGCGAGGTCGGGCTGATCTTCGCGCAGATGGGGCTCACGGCGAAGGTGCTCGACGCCGGCCTGTACGCCGCGCTGACGCTGATGGTGATGGTGACGACGTTCGTGACGCCGCCCGCGCTCAAGCTGCTGCTCGGGCCGGGGCGGGCGGGCGGCGATGCGGGCGGATCGGCGGAGCTGGTCACCGAGGCGTGAACGGACCGGCGCCCGCGTGGTAGATTGCAGCCGGTAGAATCCCGGGAGACTCCATGAACGACGTCCTCAAGCAACGTATCGCCCGCGCGCTCGAGCGGCTCAGCGACGAGCGCGCCTACCAGGTGCTCGACTACGTCGAGTTCCTCGAGAGTCGTTACGCCGAGCGCGCCCGGCCCAGCAATCTTTTCGCGCGCATCACCGAGAAGGTGGAAGACACCATGCGCGCCGGGAAGCTCCCGATACAGGCCATCAGCGGCACCATGGGCGTGATGGATGGCGCGGCGAAGGTGATGAAGGGGCTCGCGGCCGCGGGGCAGGCCGTCGTCGAGGAAGCGGTCAAGGCGAAGGACACCAAGGAGACCGGATGAGCGCCACGACCGACGTCCCGCCCAGCAGTCCTCCTTCTACAGACCACTTCATCCGCGGCATCGGCCCTCTGGCGGCGATGTCGCTGGTCGTCGGGTCGATGATCGGCTCCGGCATCTTCATCGTCTCGGCCGATATCAGCCGGCAGGTGGCGGGCTGGGGACCGGGCGGGCTGATGCTGGTGTGGGTCGTCACCGGACTGATGACGCTGGCCGGCGCGTTGAGCTACGCCGAGCTGGCCGCGATGATGCCGCGGGCCGGCGGGCAGTACGTCTTCCTCCGCGAGGGACTCTCGCCCGCGTCCGGATTCCTCTACGGCTGGACGCTCTTCACCGTGATCCAGACCGGGACGATCGCGGCGGTCGCCGTCGCCTTTGCCCGCTATCTCGGCGTGCTGCTGCCGTCCATCACACCCAACGTCTTTCTCAAGCTCGGCTCGTTCACCATGCCCGGCGGACCGATCGAGCTCGGCCTTTCGGTGCAGCGCGTCGTCGCGATCGTCATGATCGTGGCGCTCACCTGGGTCAACGTGCGGGGCGTGAAGCTCGGCGCCTCGATCCAGACGGTGTTCACCGTCGCCAAGGTCGGCGCGCTGATCGCCCTCATCATGCTCGGCCTCACCCTCTTTCGCCGCGCCGACGTCGCCCACGTCAACTTCACCGACTTCTGGGGCGCCAGGCCGTGGACCCTCGCGATGTTGCCGGTGATCGGGGCGGCGATGGTGGGCTCGCTCTTCTCCAGCGACGCATGGAACAACGTCACCTTCGCCGCCGCCGAGGTGCGCGAGCCGCGGAAGAACCTGCCGCGCGCGCTCGCGATCGGCACCGCGCTGGTGAGCTCGCTCTACATCCTCGCGAACCTCGCGTATCTCAACGTCCTGCCGTTCGGCGGCTCGCCCCACGGCGCGACCGCGATCCAGCGCGGCCTCATGTACGCCTCGGAAGACCGGGTCGCCTCCGCGGCGTTCGAGGTGATGCTCGGCGCGATCGGCGCGTCGGTGATCGCCGGCGCCATTCTGGTCTCCACCTTCGGCTGCAACAACGGCCTGATTCTCTCCGGCCCGCGGGTCTACTACGCCATGGCCCGCGACGACCTCTTCTTCCAGCGCGCCGGCGTGCTGCACCCGGGCTATCGCACGCCGGTGTTCGGCCTCTGGACCCAGGCGCTCTGGGCCTCGCTGCTCTGTCTCACCGGCACCTACAGCGAGCTGCTCAACTACGTCATCTTCGCCGCGCTGATCTTCTACTTCCTGACCACGCTCTCTCTCTTCCGTCTCCGCCGGCTCCAGCCCGACCTCCCGCGCCCGGTCCGCGCCTTCGGCTACCCGCTGGTGCCGGGGCTCTACATGGCGGCCATCGCGTTCCTGCTCTACGTCCTCCTCGCCGATCCGACGCAGAGAAAGTTCTCCGCGCTGGGCCTGGTGATCGTGGCGCTGGGCATCCCCGTCTACGTCCTCTGGCGGCGGAAGGGAACCGTGCGGACCTAGTGGGGGCACCGGCGCCACCCCGCGCCGGACTTCGGTCCGCTTGCGTGCCCCCACCCCGTCCTCTACACTTCGGGATGGAAATGCCCATTTCCGCTCCCCCGCGACACGCATGAGCAGGATCCGACCCGGCGTCGGCCTCACGTTCGACGATGTGCTGCTGCTCCCGCGGCACTCGACCGTCCACCCGCGCGACGTCTCCACCGCCAGCCGTCTCACCCGCACCATCCCGCTCAACATTCCGCTCATCAGCGCCGCCATGGACACGGTCACCGAAGCCGACATGGCCATCGCCATGGCGCGGGCCGGCGGCATCGGCGTGCTCCACAAGAACATGACGGTCGAGCGCCAGGCGGCGGAGGTGGACCGGGTCAAGCGCAGCGAGAGCGGGATGATCCTCAACCCCATCACGCTCGGCCCCGACCGCCCGCTGCGGGAAGTCGTAGCGCTGATGCGTCGCTTCCGGATCTCCGGCGTGCCGATCGTGGACGGGCAGGGACGTCTGGTCGGCATCGTCACCAACCGCGACCTCCAGTTCGAGCGCAACCTCGACCAGCCGGTGCGCGAGGCGATGACGAAGGAGAAGCTCGTCACCGCGCCGGTCGGCACCGGACTGGACGAGGCGGAGCAGCTCCTTGCCCGACACCGGATCGAGAAGCTCCCCGTCGTGGACGCGCAGGGCGTCCTCCGCGGGCTCATTACGATCAAGGACATCTTCAAGCGCCGCGAGCATCCCTACGCCAACAAGGACCAGCACGGCCGGCTCCGCGTCGCGGCCGCCGTCGGTGCCAGCGGCGAGACCCGCGCGCGGGCCAGGTCGCTGGTGGACGCGGGCGTGGATGTGATCGTGGTGGACTCGGCCCACGGGCACAGCGAGGGCGTGCTGCACACGGTGGACGAGCTGCGCGAGGCGTTCCCCGATGTGCAGCTCGTGGCCGGCAACGTGGCCACCGAGGCGGGCGCGCGGGAGATGGTGCGGCGCGGCGTGGATGCGGTGAAGGTGGGCATCGGGCCGGGGAGCATCTGCACGACGCGCGTCGTCACCGGCGTCGGCGTTCCCCAGATCACCGCGATCCAGGATGCGCTCCGCGGCGCTGGCGAGGTGCCGGTCATCGCCGACGGCGGTATCAAGTACTCGGGCGACGTGGTGAAGGCGCTGGCCGCCGGCGCGTCGTGCGTGATGATGGGTTCCATGCTCGCCGGCACCGAGGAAAGCCCGGGTGAGAGCGTGCTGGCCGAGGGGCGCCGCTTCAAGATGATCCGCGGCATGGGAAGTCTGAGCGCCATGCAGGACGGCTCGGCCGATCGCTACTTCCAGGAGGGCGAGCTGGCGCCGGCGAAGATGGTACCGGAAGGCATCGAGGGCCGCGTGCCCTACAAGGGCCCCGTCGCCGACGTGCTCTACCAGATGGTCGGCGGACTCCGCAGCGGCATGGGCTACTGCGGCGTCGGCACCATCGCGCAGCTCCAGTGCGACGTGGAGATGATCCAGATCACCACCGCCGGCCTGCGCGAGTCGCACCCGCACGACGTCACGATCACGCGGGAAGCGCCGAACTACAGCGCCTGATCCGGCGCGCAGTCGCACGGTCCCGTTGGACACAACCCGATTCATCCGAGGCATCGAATGAGCGTACCCGACCTCAAGGCAGGTCCGCCGCGCGTCACGCCGCCGGTCAACGGCGTCGGCCTGTGGAGGCGCAAGAGCATCACCGGCCTCCAGGCGGAAGCCGAGACCGACCACAGTCTCAAGCGCGCGCTCGGCGCGGTGAACCTCACGGCGCTCGGCATCGGCGCGATCATCGGCACCGGCATCTTCGTGCTGACCGGCACCGTGGCGGCGCAGAACTCCGGTCCCGCGGTCGTGCTCTCGTTCATCCTGGCCGGCGTCGCCTCGGTGTTCGCGGCGCTCTGCTACGCCGAGTTCGCGTCGCTGGTGCCGATGGCGGGCAGCGCGTACACCTACGGCTACGCCACGCTCGGTGAGTTCATCGCCTGGATCATCGGCTGGGACCTGATCCTGGAGTACGCGCTCGGCGCGGTTACGGTCGCCATCGGCTGGTCCGGCTACGTGGTGTCGTTCCTCAATGGCATCGGCATCCATCTTCCCGCGGAGCTGACCGCCGCGCGCGGGCAGGTCGTGACGCTGGCCGACGGCTCCCACGTGACGGCGATCTTCAACCTGCCGGCGGTGATCATCATCGCCATCGTGACCACGCTGCTCGTCGTCGGCATCCGGGAGTCGGCCAACGTCAACAACGTGATCGTGTTCGTGAAGGTGGCGGTGGTGCTGCTGTTCATCGCGCTCGCGGCCAAGGCGATCAATCCGGCCAACTGGCATCCGTTCATTCCGCCCAACACCGGCGTCCGCGATCAGTTCGGCTGGACCGGCGTCGCGGCCGGCGCTGGCGTGGTCTTCTTCGCGTACATCGGCTTCGATGCCGTCTCCACGGCGGCGCAGGAGGCGAAGAACCCGCAGAAGGACATGCCGGTCGGCATCATCGGCTCGCTGCTCATCTGCACCGTGCTGTACATCCTCGTATCCGGCATCGCCACGGGCGTCATGCCGTACACCGAGCTCAACGTCCCCGACCCGATCGCCGTCGTGGCCGACCGCGCCGGACTCGGCTGGGTGTCGGGGCTCATCAAGCTCGGCGCCATCGCCGGCCTGTCGTCGGTGATTCTGGTGATGCTGCTGGGCCAGTCGCGGGTCTTCTGGACCATGTCGAAGGACGGCCTGCTGCCGCCGTTCGTCGCCCGGATCCATCCGAAGTTCCAGACCCCGTGGATCACCTCGATCATCACCGGCATCGGCGTCGCCATCTTCTCGGCGATCCTCACGGTGCGGGAGGCCGGCAGTCTGGTCTCGATCGGCACGCTGCTGGCGTTCGTGATCGTGTCGGTGGGCATCCTGGTGCTGCGGATGCGCGAGCCGAATCTCCCGCGGCCGTTCAAGGCGCCGATCATCTGGTTCACCGCTCCGATGGGCGCGCTCTCCGCGCTCTACCTGATGGTGTCGCTCCCGCCGCACACCTGGGAGCGGCTGATCATCTGGTTCGTGCTCGGACTCTTCGTGTTCTTCGGGTACAGCCGCACCCACTCGCGGCTGGCGCGCTCCTGACCGCGGGGCGAGCCGGCGCTGACGCGCCGGCTCGCCACCTGCGCCCGTCGGCGTCGCGGACGCGTGCGGGTGTCAGCCGTCGCGATTAGTATCCCCGCATGTCGGTCACGCTCACCCCCGGAAAGATCGCCGCCGCGCGCGAGCTCGCGCGACTCTTCGTGCCCGGCCGGCGGGTCTGCCTCACCACCCACGTGAACCCCGACGGCGACGGACTGGGGAGCGAAGCCGGACTGCTGCACCTGCTCCGCGAGCGCGGGGTGGACGCGATCGTCACCAACCCCACGCCGACGC
>JAICWE010000043.1 GCA_025934955.1 Gemmatimonadales bacterium
CGGGAACCTGCCGCTGGCGTCGAGCGAGCTGCAGAAGCTGATCACTATCTATGGCGGCACCGACGCGGCGCACGAGGCGGTGCTGACGCTGAATCAGGTCCGGATGGTGAACGGGCAGAACGAGCTTGCCGTGGTCGGGCTGCGGGATTTCCTCAAGGCCAACCCGCCGGCGAAGTACGCGACGCCGGCGCAGAGCCTCCTCGGCGCCGCCTTGGAGAACTCGAAGCAGCCGGCGGCCGCGGCCGCGGCGTACGAAAGGGCCTCGGCCTCGGCCGAGGTGGACTATCTCAAGGCGCAGTACCTGGTGAGTGCCGGCCGCGCCTGGCTGGACGCCGGGAAGACGGATGCCGCGGAGAAGGACTACCGGACAGTGCTCGAGAAGTTCAGCAAGACGCCGGCGCTGACCGAGGCGCAGGTTCGGCTGGCCGAGCTGACCAAGGGGCAGCTCTAAGAGTCGCGCCGGGCTCTGCGGAGCCGGGCGCGGAGTCGCTGCGCAGGTAATCGGGGGGAGGCCGCTGCGGGCCCTCCCCTCTTTGTTGGAGGCAAATGAACTACGTATAAGATATGTTATGTAACCTAGACCCGTTGAAAAGTGTGGAGAACCGGGGTCCGTGGCTTGGAAAACTCCGCTGGCCTGCTGGGGATGCCGCCGCAGTTCAAGTACTACGTGAGGTCCGCCGTGAAGACGAGCCGGCCCTGCCCCCGGAGCCACACCTCGGAGGCGACCCCATCGCTCAGCTCGCCCGATACCGCCAGCGGCTCGCCGCTCCGCGTCCGCCACTCCGACGGCAACGGCACCAGGCCTTCCGCGGCCATCGCCAGCGCGGCGGCAACCGTTCCCGTGCCGCACGCCAGGGTCTCGCCCTCGACGCCGCGCTCGTAGGTCCGGATCGATTGCAGGGTTGCCGGTGGATCCGAGGGATGGACCTCGACGAAGTTGACGTTCGCGCCGGCGGGCCCGAACGCCCCGTAGAACCGGAGGTGGCGCCCGCGGGCGAGCAGATCCACCGCCTCGATATCGTCGACCAGCAGCACGGCATGTGGCACGCCGACGGTGCCGAGCCAGAGCCCGCGCTCGCCCGGCCCGAGCGGGATCCCGGCGACCGGCTGCGGCGCGGCGAACGGTGGCAGCAGAATGGCTGCCTGGTCGCCATCTGCGGGCCCGATGCAGCGGGTGCGGACCACGCCGGCGTCGGTCGCCAGGCACATGCCGTCGGCCGGTGCCATGCGGAGCCGCGCAGCGAGCCGGGTGCTGCACAGCGCCGCGTTGCCGCACATGGCGGCCCGGGATCCGTCGGAGTTGTAGAAGTGCATCCGCACGGTGCCGACGCCCTCGGGCGCCAGCAGAACCAGGCCGTCAGCTCCGACGCCGCGGCGCCGGTCGCAGACGGCGGCGATGCGCTCGGCCGGCCAGTCGTCGACCCGCTCGGTGCTGCCGTCGAGGAAGACGAAGTCGTTGCCCGAGCCGGTCATCTTGTACAGCGTCGGCAACGGCATCAGAGCTTCCCCGCGATGCGCCGGAGCCGGAGCCACCAGACCATCCAGATCGCCTCGCGCACGATCCGCTTGCTCATCTTGCTCTGCCCCTCGACCCGGTCGGTGAATACGATCGGCACCTCGACCAGGCGGAACCCTTTCCGCCAGGCGCGGTAGCTCATCTCGATCTGGAAGGCGTAGCCGTTGGACTTCACGCGCTCCAGGTCGATGGCCTCGAGCACGCGCCGGTGAAAACACTTGAAGCCGCCGGTCGAGTCGGTGAGCGGCAGCCCGGTCACCGCGCGCGCGTACTGGTTGGCGCCGATGGACAGGAGCAGCCGGGAGATCGGCCAATTGATGACGTTGACGCCCTGTTTGTAGCGCGAGCCGAGGACGAGGTCGGCATCCGCGGCGGCGGCGAGGAGCTGCGGGATGAATTTCGGGTCGTGCGAGAAGTCGGCGTCCATCTCCAGGACGAGCTCGTACTCGCGCGCGAGCGCCCAACGGAAGCCGGCGATGTACGCCTTGCCCAGCCCCTGCTTGGCCGTCCTGTGGAGCACGTGCACCCGGGGATCCGCGGCCGCCATCCCGTCGGCCAGCGCGCCGGTTCCGTCGGGCGAGTTGTCGTCCACGACGAGCACGTCGAGCCGGGGATCCTGCGCCAATACCGCCGGCACGATCTGCGGCAGATTGGCCCGCTCGTTGTACGTCGGGATGACGACCAGGTAGCGCTCAGCCACGCACGGGCCTCGGCGTTGGATCGGGGGCGCGGAAGTTAATCATCCCGGCTCCGGACGTCAGGCGGCTCGGCGACGGATGCGCGGGACGGCGATCAAGGCCGCGGTCAGGAGCAGCGCCAGCGCGGTGACCAGCTTGCCGCGGTCGTACGAGAGCGAATGGAACTGGAGCGCCACGTCGCGTGCTCCGGCCGGCAGCGCGACCGTGAGGAGCGCGTTGTCGCCGCGCAGCGCCGCCGCCGGCTTGCCGTCCACGGTGACGTGCCAGTCCGGGTACCACGTCTCGCTGATCAGAAGGTACGTCTGGACGCTGTCCTGCCCGCTGAGCGCCACCCGCATGCGGCCCGGGGCCCACTCGGTGAGCCGCGCCGTCACCTCCGGCGGCGATGGGATCTTGCCCGGCGCGATCCGGGCCGGTGTCACCGCGGCGGTGTCGCTGAAGAGGACCAGCCGGCTCACCGGAAAGCGCGGGTCGATCACCGTCGCGACGGTCTGATCGTCCGGCACCTTCACCGCGGCGCCGATGACGCGCACGTACGGCGGGGATATCGAGTCACGCGCGTAGAGAAATGCGGGCTGACCGCCGTCGGTCGGCACCGGCCCGAGTACCTGATGGAAGCCCGGCACCCGCGCCTGCTGGCCGATCACGAGGTAGCGCACCGCGAACAGGTCCCACAGGTTGGCGCTGAGCGCGTTCTTGTAGACGTTCTTCCCGCCCCACAGCTCGTCGTAGAAGCGGACCTCGTTGCCGTGGTAGCCGAACACGGTCTGGATGTCGTGCGCCATCAGCGCCGAGCCGCGGTACACGGCACCCATCTCGCTCGGCAGGTCGAAGACGCGGAACGGCCCCTGCTTCGCCTCGGCCCGCAGCTTCGAGGTGATCGCGTCCTCGGCGAACACGACCGACGCCCGCGGATGGTAGAGGAAGAAGAGATGATCGATGCTCCAGAGGTCGCCGGCCACGACGAGGGCGAACGCGGCAGCGGCCGCCCCGCCGCGCAGCCGGCCCGCGGCTACGGCCCAGAACACCACACCGCCGATGGCCACGACCGCCAGCAGCCGGAGCGCGCCGAGCTGGAGCTCGCCGGCGTTGGCGGCGACCACGTCCATGCGCTGCGGGAGCGCAATCGCCTCCGCCACCCCCTGGAGCGCGCCCACCAGGCCCAGCAGAGCGAACGCGCCGAGGACGCCAGCGCCGATCAGCACCTGCTTCGGGGCGATGCCGCCCCGCTGCAGCCGCTCGATGCCGAATGCCGCATACACGCACACCACGAGCGCCACGAGGTAGAAGGCCATCCCCGCGGCACGCACCTTCTTCATCATCGGCATGACCTCGTACCACAGCCGATAAAACGGCGTGTGCCCGCCGAGGGCGACGAGGAGAAAGAGCAGCCCGATGGCGCCGAGTCCCCAGCGTAGCCGGCCGCGGGTGCGGTCGCTCACGCCGAAGGCGGCGAGCAGCACGACCGTGGCGCCGAGATACTCGGTGTGGGTCTTGAAGAAGTTGGAACCCCAGTAGTGATCGAGGACGCCGTTGAACTGCGGCAGCACCGTCGTGAACAGCTCCTCGACCGGCATGGCGAACGCCGTGGCGTACTCCCAGCCGGTGCTCGGGCCGCCGGCGCCGCGGGGCGAGTACGGCAGATAGGAGAGGAACGGCATGGCCTGGATGGCCGAGACCGCGAGCCCCAGCACGACCGCGCCCAGCGCGCAGGCCAGCACGACCGGCCAGCGCAGGCCGGCGGGCCGCTCCGGGTCGAAGAAGATGAGCCAGAGGGTCCAGATGCCGGCGGCGACGAGGAGGTAGTACGTCATCTGGTAATGCGGGCTGATCATGCAGAGGCCGATGACCAGCGCGAGCAGGCCGTAGGCCCAGCTCTCCCGACCGCGGATCGCCCGCAGGAGGGCCAGGAAGGCGAGCGGCGCGAGTGAGGCGACGAACAGCTTGCCGTCGTGCCCCGGCCGCACCAGCGACGCGACGATGCCGGTCAGCTCGTACGCCAGGCCGCCACCTAACGCCGCCGTCCAGCTCAGCCGCAGCGAGCGGAGCAACGCGTACATCGTGCAGCCGGCGAGCACGATGTGCAGCGCGAAGCCGATGTTCATGGCGGTGTCGACCGGCATGATCCAGCGGAGCCACGCCGTCGGGTAGAAGATGTCGCCGTGCATCGCGCCGATGAACGGGAGTCCGCCGAAGATGTACGGGTTCCACTGCGGGATGTGCCCGGTCGCGCGGAACTGCTCGGCGCCGAAGAGACGGAAGGCGTAGCCGGAGAAGAGCTGGTCATCGCCCAGGAGCCAGCGGCCGGCGAGCATCGGCCAGCAGAGCGTGAGCGCCGCGAGCGCGAACACCAGCACGGCGGTGAGCGCCGGCCGGCGCGGCTGAAACGGAACGGCGCCGGACTCAGGTAGCGACACGCGTCGATTCTCCGCGATGAATGAGGAACGGTGCCGCCGCGCCGAACTCGGCCGCGGTGGCCACGAGCCGGGCGACCAGCGCCAGTACCAGCGCAGCGACCGGCCCGAGGATGCTCTGCATCATGGTGATGAACACCGCTTCGCGCACGAACACTCCCGCCGGGACGCCGAGCGCCAGAAAGCCGGCGAGATATGACGCCACCAGTCCGCCGATGGCCTGTGGCAGCTCCAGGCGCGTGCCCGGCAGCACGCCGCGTGCAAGCAGCCAGAGCGCCGCGCCGTAGCCCAGCCACGCGACGACGTTGGCAGCGAGCCCGAACAGCACCGCCGGCAGACGCGGCGTACCGCGCTCGCCCACCTGCACCCGCAGCAGGCCGAGCGCCCGGCGTACGAACGGCGGCCACAGCATCAGCAGCACGCCCGCCGCACTCGCCACTACCAGCAGCAGCACGGCGGCGCGAATCCACGGATAGCTCGCATCCAGCAGCGAGAGCCCGGTGAGCCCGAGCACCACCGCGCCGGTGCCGACGGCGAGCCCCTGGAGCAGCACCGACGACGCGGTGGCGGCCCACGCCGCGATGCCGGCCCGCTGCGCCATGACGGCCATGCCGGCGATGGCCCACACCTGCCCCGGGATGTACTTCCCGAGACTCGACAGCGTCCAGATGCGCGCGGCGGGCAACGGCGCCAGGCGCTCGCCCCAGCCGGCGAGCATCACGCGCCACGCCTGGACCAGCAGCGCGTACATCGCCCAGGTGAGCACCAGCGCGCCCACGATCGGGAGCGGCCGCAGCGTCCACTCGACCGGCTGCGCCCGCAGTCGAACCCAGTTGGCGGCGACGCTGCGCGAGGCGAAGATCACCACGACGATCGCGAACGCCCAGCCGAGCGCGCGGAGCGGCGCCTTACGCATGGGCGGCCGCATCGAGCGCCTCTTGATACCACGCCTCATAGCGTTCGGCTACGACGGCGGGGCTGAGCCGGAGCCGCCAGCGCTCACCCTCCGAGCGCGCGAGCAGTGCGGCGTCGGCGTTCTGCAGCACGTCGAGCGCAGCGTCGGCCAGCGCCTCGCCGGCCGGAATCACCAGCCGGCCGGCGCCGTGCTCGGAAACGATGTCAAGCACGCCGCCGCCGTCCCAGCACGCGATCACCGGCACGCCCGCCATCAACGCCTCCGCCGCCGCCAGGCCGAATCCCTCGCCGGCCGAGGGGAGGAACATGAGGTCCGCGCGGGAGAGAAAGTCGGGGATGCGGTGCCGGGGGACGGCGCCGGTGAAGCGCACCAGCTCCGAGATGCCGTGCTCGGCGGCGCGGGCCTCGAGCCGCTCGCGCTCGGGGCCGTCGCCCACGACGGTGAGCGGCAGCCGGTGGTCGAACGCGGCGAGCGTCGCGATCGCGTCGATCGCGAGGTGCACCCGCTTCTGGGCCGTGAGGCGCGCGATCACCACCGCCCCGCCGCCGCCCGCGGTCCACCGAAAGCTCTCCGCATCGACCGGCATCGGCTGAACGTGATCGGCGGGCACGTGGAGCGCCAGCGCGTTCTGCACCGCGACCGCCAGCTCGCGGGACACGGCGGTGACGATGCGGGCGCGCCGAAAGACCGGCCGCGCGAGCGCGCGCGCGATGCGCGACCGCCGCAGCAGGGACACGTCGGTGCCGTGCACCGTGAGCACCAGCGGCGCCCGCTTCGGCGCGGCGAGCCCGCCGGGCACCCACCAGTGCGCGTGCACCAGCTCGGCGCCGGCCCGGAGCTCCTCCTCGGCGCCTCGGCGGAGTGCGCGCCACAACCCCGCGAGCGCCTGCCATCCGCCAGGCCGCCGGAGCGCCGCCCGCATGCTGCCGCGGTAGGCGAGCGTCTCCATCGCGGCCGCGGCGTAGCGGACCCGGCGCACCGGCACGCCGTCCACTTCGCCCTCGCCTCCCTTCCCTTCGTCGCTCGGCGCCACCACCCGCACGTCGACGTCGCGCCGGCGGAGACCCTGCGCCAGCGTGGCGAGGAAGCTGCCGGCGACATCGCCGGAGTAGCGGGGGTAGTTGTGGGTGACGAAGACGACGCGCACCTCGGCGACCGTCTACTCGGTGCCGCGCATCGCTCGAAGCTGCGCCACCTCGCGCGCGAGCTCCCGGTGATCCTCGCGCAGCCCGGCCACCAGCTCGCCGACGAAGCCGAAGCCGAACAGCGCGATGCCGCTGATGACCATCACCTCGACCAGGTTCAGCAGCGGGCGGAATCCGATGCCGTAGCCGAACCGCAGCACCAGCGCGGCGAGGCCGGCGAGGAAGCCGACGAGAAAGAGAATCGCGCCGGCGAGGCCGAAGAAGAGCATCGGCTTGCGGCCGAAGCGGAGCTGGAACCAGACCGAGATCAGATCCAGCGCGCCGACCGGGATCCGGCGCCAGGTGAACTTCGAGCGGCCGGCGCGGCGCGGATAGAGCGGCACCGGCTGGGCCTTGAGGCGGAAGCCATCGGCCGCGGCGATCACCACCATGTAGCGGTGCCAGTCGGGCCGGAGCGGGACGCCGAGCATCACCTCGCGCCGATACGCCTTCACCGAATTGAGGTCGGTGACGCGCACGCCGAAGAGCCAGCGGCAGAGCGCGTTGTAGATGCCCGACACGAACGCCTTCTCGTATTTCCCTTGCTTGGTCCCGGTGACGACGTCGGCGTCGCCGGCGAGAATCGGGCGTACCAGCGACGGGATGTCCGCGGGGAGATACTGGAGGTCGGCGGGATAGAAGACGAAGATGTCGCCGCGCGCCGCGTCGCCGGCGGAGCGGAGCGCGTCGGCGATGCCGCGCTGGCGGCGGTGGGTGACGTAGCGGAGGAACGGATAGCGGGCGGCGAGCTCGGCGAGCAGCTGCTGCGACCCGTCGCGCGAGCCGTCGTCCGTCACCACGACCTCGAAGGAGAAGCCGGCGCCGCTCAGCGCCTCGGCGCAGAGGCGCACGAACTCGGGGAGGTTCTCCGCCTCGTCCTTGGCCGGGACGAGCACGCTCACGTCGAGCGCCTCGACCGCTGCGGGCGGGGCCGCGGCCACGCCGGCGAGCGTCATACGCGCTTGCGCATCCGGGCCGGGAGGATGCCGAGCTGGTCGCGGTACTTGGCGACGGTGCGGCGGGCGATCTGGATGCCCTGTTCCTGGAACAGGTGCACGATCTGCTGGTCGGTGAGTGGCTTGCCGGTGTCCTCTTCGCCGACCAGCTTCTCCAGCTTGGCGCGAATGGAGCGCGCGCTCGCGTCCTCGCCCGACGCCGTGGCGAGCGCGCTGGAGAAGAAGAACTTGAGCGGGAGCACGCCGCGCGGCGTCTGCACGTACTTCTCGTTGGTCACGCGGCTCACCGTGCTCTCGTGCATGTTGATCACCTCGGCCACCTCACGAAGCGTGAGCGGCTTGAGGTACTCGATGCCCTTCTCGAAGAAGTCGCGCTGCCGGTCCACGATGAAATTCATCACCTTGAGCATCGTCTGCCGGCGCTGCTCGATCGCCTGAATCATCCAGTTGGCGCTGTTCATCTTCTGCGCGATGAACTCGCGGTTCTCCGGCGTCATCTTCTTCCGGTCGCGCGCCACCTCCTGGTAGGCGCGGCTGAGCCGGAGCCGCGGCACGCCGGTGTCGTTGAGAAAGACGTGGTAGCGCGGGCCGATCTTGTCCACGATCAGGTCGGGAATGATGTAGCCGTCGCTGCGGGTGGAGTACTTGAGGCCGGGCTTGGGGTCGAAACGGCCGAGCCCGTCGGCGGCGTGCTGCACGTCGGCGGGCGGCACGCCGAAGCGCTTGGCCAGATCGTTCCAGCGGTGCGCAATCAGATCGGTGAACGCCTCGCTCACCAGGCGGTAGGTCAGCGTCTCGGTCTCGCCGCCTTCGTGCAGCTGCAGCAGCAGGCACTCGCGCAGGTCGCGCGCGGCGATGCCCGGCGGATCCAGCTTCTGCATGATGCCCAGCATCTCCTCGACTTC
This sequence comes from Gemmatimonadales bacterium, assembly GCA_025934955.1. GTDB lineage: Bacteria > Gemmatimonadota > Gemmatimonadetes > Gemmatimonadales > GWC2-71-9. The sequence goes on from JAICWE010000043.1 coordinate 8,590, forward strand.
GGCCATCGTGTAGTACTCGGCCGGCGGTGCCGCGGCCGGCGCCGACTCCGCGTCGATCCGCGCGAGCGCCGCGGCTTCCGGGTCGAGGTCCTCGTCGGCGCTCTGCTCCGCCGTCGGCGCCGCGCCGGCGTGCTCGGCGACGAGCTGGTTCACCGAGCCGAGGATCTCCTCCAGCGAGGCGACGAGATAGCCGTCGTCGTTGATGTTCCCGATGAACTCTTCGCTCAGCAGCCGCTGGCGCGCCGAGAGCTCGAGCATCTGGAGCTGGTCGCGCAGGTGATCGCCGAGGTCGCGGGTTTCCACCGTGACCGGCTCGGTGTACTCCAGCTCCTCGTACTGCTCGCGGGTGCCGCCGACGTCGAAGCCGTTGAGGAGGATCTCCTCCCAGTCCATCTCGTCCTCTTTTTCGGCCTTCTCCTTTTCCTGATCGCTGTCGGTCTTCTCCGCCGGTGTTTCCTCCTCCTCCGGCTCGAGCAGCTCGAGGAACGGATTCACCAGCAGCTCCTGCTTCAGGTGCTGCTGCAGATCCATCATCGGCATGTAGAGCATGTCCATCGCCTGGTAGAGGCGAGGATTGACCCTCAGGTCCTGGCGGAGACTGGTGTGCTGGCCGAGTCCGGTCCTCATGCCACCGCCTCGAGGCGCGCGCGAAGGCGCGCGGTCAGCGTGGGCCCGAGATACAGCTGGGCGACGCGATCGTCCAGGACGAGTTCCCGGACGGGGCCGGCGGCCTGCACGCGGCCCTCGAACATGATGTAGGCGCGGTCCACGATATCGAGCGTCTGTTCCACGTTGTGATCGGTGATGAGGACGCCGATGCCGCGATGCCGCAGCCCGGCGACGATGGTCTGGATGTCGTGCACGGCGATCGGATCCACTCCGGCGAACGGCTCGTCCAGCAGCATGAACTTCGGGTCGGAGACCAGCGCCCGGGTGATCTCGAGGCGGCGGCGCTCGCCGCCGCTCAGACTGTACGCGCGGCTCCGGCGCAGGTGCTTGATCGCGAGATCGTCGAGCATCCGCTCGAGCAGCCGCTGGCGCTCGTCGCGCGGCAGCTTCCGCGTCTCGAGGATCGCCATGACGTTCTCCTCGACCGTCATGCGGCGGAAGACCGACGGCTCCTGCGCGAGGTATCCGATGCCGGCCCGGGCGCGGCGGTACATCGGCGCGCGCGTGAGATCGCGGCTGTCCAGCGTCACCCGCCCCGCGTCGGGGCGCATGAGACCCGTAATAAGGTAGAAGGTCGTCGTCTTTCCCGCTCCGTTGGGTCCGAGCAGCGCGACGATCTCGCCCTGCCGGAGCTCGACGGTGACGTCGTCCACCACGCGGCGGCCCTTGAACGCCTTGGTGAGTCCGCTGCCGCGCAGCACGCTCGGCGCCGCCACCGCCGTGGACGGCGCGGTCCGCACCGGCCGCTGCGCCGCACGGAGCAACGCCTCGATGGTGGCGCCGCGCGCCCGGCGCGCCGACGCCCACCAATCCCCCGCGGCGACCACCGGCTCCCATCCCGACGCGGCGGTGTCCCGCACCCAGCGGTCGTGCGCGAGCCGCGGCAGCAGCGAGCCGCGCAGGTGATCGCGGATCTCGTCGCCGGAGAGCTGGGTCGCGCCGGCGCCGTCGGCGGCCTGGTGCGCGCGAACGAAGGTCGCGCGATACGACTCGAACAGCGCGGTGAACGACGCGGCGCCGTTCTCGTCCGCCGCGCGCACCAGCGCGGCGAGCGCGACCGGCGTGGACGGGTCGCGCGCGGCCACCGCATCGATCCAGCTCTCGCGATGCTCGCCCCCGCGCTCGCTCACCGGGTCCTCGGCCGGATCGTGCCGGGCGCCGGCACCCGCGAAGGCGCCGCCGGCGCGGTGGCCGGGGCGGCAGCGGCCGGCCCCTCGGGCTCGAGCTGCACGCCGTCAACCTTGCCGCGCACGTCCACCCGCGATACGTCGTCGCCGCCGCCGGGCTTCATCGTGATCCGGATGAAATCGCCGCGCACATAATTGAGCGAGGGCCGGCCGCCGTCGCGCGGTGTGGACTGGTAGTACGCCCGCGCCGCATGGCTCGCCTCGATGGCGCGCAGCGCCGAGCCGGCGCCGCCGGCCGAGTCGCGGGGCTCAAAGCGCGCGACGACGGTGTCGCCCACCAGCCAATCGCGTTCCTTCGTCACCGAGTCGGGCGCCTGCGCGAGCCATGCGTTGCCGAACGCGCGCATCTCCCGGAGCTGCTGGTCGGGCGTATCGAGCGCCAGCGAATCGGCCCGGATCTCCTCGCGCTTCGAGACGGCGTGCGGACGGGTGCGGTCGCCCCACGCCCAGGTGTGCTGGAGCTTTCGCGCATCCACCTTGAGGGCGATCGTATCGGCCACCAGATCCCATCCCGTGTTGATCGCGTGGGCCGAGCCGAGCGCGATGAGCGAGTCGAGATCGCGCGCGTGCAGGGTGAAGTCGATGCGACGGCCCTTGAGGTCGAAGCTGTCCCTGCCGATGCCCCGGAGCCACGCCGGCCGCCTGGCCGCGCCCACCAGCGTGCCGTCGTCCCCGGCGCCGGTGTCGAGCCGGAGCGAGTCGGCGCGGGCGGCGAAGTCGCTCCGGTCCACCGCGACCTTGCCGCCGGCCCACACCTGATCGTCGCCCCGGGTGTGGATCCGGTCGCCCACGATGACGTACGGCTCGGCGGCTTTTCCGCTCGAGTCCTTGCTGGCGTACTCCACCTTCGGCCGCCCGACGGCGAACATCTCTTCGGTGTCGCGCACGCCGGCCACCTTCCGGAGGTAGTCGAGCGACGGGCCGGCGAGCGTCGAGCCGGTGCGCAGGTTCCGCGTCTTCACCCGGCCGCGGGCCTCGAACCGCTCGCCTTGCTTCAAGTACGTCAGCCGATCGGCATCGAGCGTGAAGGTCGTGTCCCGGTAGCGCACGCCCTTGATGAACTCGGTCCGCCGCCCGCCGTAGTACGCGACGCTGTCCGCTTCCATCGTGACCTGGAGCCCGCGGCAGCGGAGCTTCACACCGCCGCCGGCGAAATAGTTCGTGCCTTCGGGCGTCTCTTCGACCCGCCCCGAGTCACCGACCGACATCACCTCGAGCCGGCACCTGTCGCTGGCGGCCGCGGGTGGCTGCACCGGCGCCGGCTGCGGCGTCGCCTGCGCCGCGAGCGCGGAGGCGCCGCCGCTCAGGAGCAGCGCGAGCGCGAATCCAGCATGCCGGACGCGCATCAGTCGTGATCCATCATTCGTTGGGGAGGAGAATCCCCTTCTCCGACGTGCCGCTGGGCTGGCTCGTCACCAGATTCTTGAACTCGGGATCGGAGCGGAGCGACTTGCCCCGCACCGTCTCACTGCCGCGCTCGAAGGTGAACGGCACGTCGGTCGAAACCACCCGGGCGGAATCGTCATAACGCAGCCGCTCGGTGCGGAGGATGCGCCCGTCCGCCGTGACCACGACGACGCCGCCCTCGGCGTCCATCGAGCCGTTCTGCCAGCGATAGGTGCCGCGCGCCGCGGTCAGGGTCGAGGTCCGGTCGCCGCGGTCGTCGTAGAACGTGACCTTCATCCTGCGCAGCGCGGTGGTCTGGGGACCATCGAAGAAGAACGCGGTATCGGCCTCGAGCCGGCTGCGGCGGATACCGTCGCGGGTGACATAGTTCGAGAAGCCGGTCAGCACCTGGTCCGCGCTGTCAGGTGACTGGACCACGGACGTCGGCCGCGCGCCTTCCTGGGTGCACCCGCCGACCAGCACGGAGATGACGAGCGCGGCCCGCCAGCTCACCGCGTCGCTTCCGCCAGCTCCTCGCGCGCAACCGTGCCGCGGTCCCGCCGGCGGCGCAGCGCGGCGCCGACGAACCCGGTGAAGAGCGGGTGCGGCCGGGTGGGACGCGACTTGAGCTCGGGATGGAACTGGCAGCCGATGAACCAGGGGTGATCGGGCAGCTCGATCGTCTCGACCAACCCGCCGTCGGGCGACTGACCCGAGAGGCGGAGCCCGTACTCCGCGAGCACGTCGCGATAGGCGTTGCTCACTTCCCAACGGTGCCGGTGCCGCTCGCTGATCTCGGTGGTGCCGTAGGCCTGCGCCACTTTGGAGCCGGGGCGGAGCTTCGCGGTGTAGGCGCCGAGGCGCATGGTGCCGCCCAACGACGAGACCTCGCGCTGCGACTGCATCAGCGCGATCACCGGCGACTCGCACTCCGGCTCGAACTCGGTGCTGTTGGTGTCGGGGAGCTGGCAGACGTCGCGGGCGAACTCGATGATGGCGACCTGCAGGCCGAGACAGATGCCGAAGAACGGCAGGTCGTGCTCCCGAGCCCAGCGGATCGCCTCGATCATGCCCTCCACGCCCCGCTCGCCGAAGCCGCCGGGGATGAGGAGCCCGTCAAACTCCGAGAGCAGCCGGCCGGCCGCGGCCTGATCGGTGAAGCGATCGCTCGCGATCCACTCGATCTCGACCCGCGCGTCGTGCGCGATGCCGCCGTGAACCAGCGCCTCGTGCACCGACTTGTAGGCGTCGTGCAGGCTGGTGTACTTGCCGACCACCGCGATGCGCACCCGCTCCTTCGGCTGGAGAATGCGATCGGTCATCGCCTTCCAGGGACGGAGGTCGGGCTCGCGGGTGTCGAGGCGGAGCCGCTCGCACACCACCGTATCGAAGCCCTGATCGTGGAAGCGGAGCGGGATCTCGTAGATGGAGCGCACGTCGGGGCTCTCGATGACGCAGCCGAAGTCCACATTGCAGAAGAGGGCGATCTTGCGCTTGATGTCGGCAGCCAGCGGCTGCTCGCTGCGGCAGACGAGGACGTCGGGCTGGATGCCGATCTGCATGAGATCCCGCACCGAGTGCTGGGTCGGCTTGGTCTTGAGCTCGCCGGCGGCGGCGATGTACGGCACCAGCGTCAGATGGACGAACAGCGCGTTGTCGCGGCCGACTTCCTGGCGGAACTGGCGGATGGCCTCGAGGAACGGGAGCGACTCGATGTCGCCGACGGTGCCGCCGATCTCCGTGATGACGATGTCGTGGCCCGGCGCGGTACGGCGGATGGCGTTCTTGATCTCGTCGGTGATGTGCGGAATGACCTGCACCGTCGAGCCCAGGTATTCGCCGCGTCGCTCCTTGCTGATCACCGCCTGGTAGATGCGGCCGGTAGTGATGTTGTTCTGCTGCGAGAGCGAGCGATCGATGAAGCGCTCGTAGTGGCCGAGGTCGAGATCGGTTTCGGCGCCGTCGTCGGTGACGAAGACCTCGCCGTGCTGGAACGGCGACATGGTGCCGGGGTCGACGTTGATGTAGGGATCGAACTTCTGCATCGTCACGCTGAGCCCGCGCTCCACCAGCAGGCGCCCCAACGAAGCGGCGGCGATGCCCTTGCCGAGCGAGGACACGACGCCGCCGGTGACGAAGATGTACTTGGTCGCGCTGGGAGCCGTCGTCATGGCCATTCCGCGTGGTGGCTGAATCGGGGATCGCCGGGAGGCGCCGGGAGGATGGAGCGGTCGCGCATGGCACAAGGTAATCGGGCGCCGCGGCGCAGTCAAAACACGTGCCGTGGGGGTTGACGAACCGACGGCGGACTGTATGCGGTTACGAGCGAAGGGCTTGCACGCGCGAATGGTCGGCTGCCGCCACCATGCTCAGGAAGTTCGCCAGGAGGCGCTTGCCGTGCTCGGTGGCGACCGACTCGGGATGGAATTGCACTCCCCACACCGGCCGCTCGCGATGGCGCAGCGCCATGATCTCCTGGCCGGCCGGCCGGTCGGACGACCACGCCGTGACCTCGAGCTCGGCGGGTAATCCCGTGGGCGATACGACGAGGGAGTGATAGCGCATCACCGTGAGCGGCGACGGCAGCTCGGTGAAGAGCCCGCTGCCGCGGTGGATGATGTCGGCGGTCTTGCCGTGCATGAGCCGGTCGGCGCGCACCACCCGCCCGCCGAATGCCTCGCCGATCGCCTGGTGCCCAAGGCAGACGCCGAGGAGCGGCACGCCGCGCTTCGCCGCCGCGCGGACGAGCGACACCGAAATGCCCGCCTCCCGCGGCGTGCATGGACCCGGTGAGATGACGATCGCTTCGGTCTCGAGAGCCAGTGCCTCGTCAACCGACAGGGCGTCGTTCCGGCGGACCACCGGCACGACGCCCAGCTCGCCCAGGTACTGGACGATGTTGTAGGTGAAGCTGTCGTAGTTATCGAGGACGAGGAACATTCGGCGCCGCGGGCGGCTCGACGGGTGGATGACGGCGGAGCGAGTCGCGCATCTGCATGGCGTGCTTGAGCGCGGAGTCCACGGCATGGCGGTTGGCGGTGCGCAGCGAATCCATGTTGGTACCGTTGACGCGCACCACGGCCCCGTGCTCGTGCAGCAGGGAGTCGCGCACTTCCTTGAGCGAGTCGATTTGCCCGCCGATCACGTCCATCAGCGAATCGCTCAGGTCACTGCGCACGCCCATGACCGAATCCGCGGTGCCGTGCGCGTTGTCGGCGAAGTCGGCGAGCTGCGTCCGGTTGGCGAAGAACGGCACGGTCGGCCCGCCCTTCACCTGCACCGATCCCGCGGGGACGAGGTCGCGGTGCGCGGTGTCGGCGGCCGGCGCGCAGCTGAAGGTGCTGTGTTCGTCGATATTGTCGATCCGCTCGGCAATCAGCACGCAGCCGGTAAGGCGCACGGCCGGCACCGAGTCCGCCAGCGTCACCACGAGGTCGGCGCCGCGCACCTTCTTGGGCGAGCTGCGCAGCAGCACCAGCCGGTCGATCGAGCCGACCTTGTTGCCGTTAAGCTTGAACGGGACGAACGCCAGCGGGATGGTGATGGGATCGCTGGTGTTGACGACGTCGCGGACTCGGCCCGCGCCGCGCCGCACCAGCGTCACGCCCAGCATGCCGACGACGAAAATGGCCACCATGCCGAGCACGATCTTGAGCCAGTAGTGCCGCATAGGATCCACCGGAGGAGGGGTCGAATGTTTCACTTAGTGACGCACCCCTTCTCCCAAAGGTTTCACCCGTGATCGAGGTCCGCGGGCTCAAGAAGCTGTACGGTGAGGCGCTCGCCGTACAAAGTCTATCGTTCCGCGTCGCGCCTGGCGAGGTGCTCGGGCTGGTCGGCCCGAACGGCGCCGGGAAGACGACCACGATCCGCAGCATCGCCGGCATCATCATCCCCACCGAAGGCAGCGTCACCATCGCGGGGCACGACCTCCGGTCGGATCCGGTGGCCGCCAAGGGCGCGCTCGCCTTCATTCCCGACGAGCCGCATCTCTTCGACTATCTGACGGTCGAGGAGCACCTCCGCTTCATGGGCCGGCTCTACGGCGTGGCCGATGCGCGCGACCGGATCCCGGCACTCCTCGCCGAAATGGAGCTGACCGGGAAGCGCGGCGCGCTGCCGGGCGAGCTGTCGCGCGGGATGCGGCAGAAGCTCGCCATGGCCTGCGGGCTGCTGCACCGCCCGCGGGCGCTGCTCCTCGACGAGCCGCTCACCGGCCTCGATCCGATCGGCATCCGCCGGATGAAGGCGACGATCGTCCGCCGGGCGGAGGACGGCGCGGCGGTGATCCTCAGCTCGCACCTGCTGCACCTGGTCGAGGAGATCTGCACCTGCGTCCTGGTGATGCAGCGCGGCCGCGCCGTCGCGGTCGGATCGGTGGCGGAGATCGTCGCCGGCCGGCCCGAGCTCGCGGGCCGCTCGCTGGAGGACGTATTCCTCACCCTCATCGGCGAGTCGGGGCCGGGGTGACCCGGGTCTTCGGCTATCTCGCCTGGTGCACCGCGCGCAACCGACTCGCGCGCCAGCTCCGCCAGCTCCGGAATCCCCGCTACGCCATCGCCCTGCTGCTCGGCGCCAGCTATCTGGCCTGGGTGCTGGTGGGCCAGCGGCGCGACGCGGGGCCGCTGCCGGTCGCGCCGGAGCGACTCGAGCTCGCCGGCGCGCTGCTGGTGCTCGGCGCGGTGACCTGGGGCTGGGTGTTCGGACTGGAGCGACGGGTGCTCGCCTTCTCGCCGGCGGAGGTGATGTTTCTCTTCCCCGCCCCGGTCCGCCGGCGCGACCTGATTCAATTCAAGCTGCTGCGCTCGCAGCTCCTCATTCTCTTCAACAGCGTGCTGTGGACGGTCCTGCTCGCATCTCAGCGCGGCGCGTCGCCGTGGCTGCGGATGTTCGCGATCTGGGTGCTGCTCTCGACGCTGACGCTGCACCGCCTCGGCGCGTCGTTCGTTCGCACGACGCTGGCGGAGCACGGCGCGAGTGGCGCGCGGCGCCGGGTGCTGAGTCTGCTGCTGCTCGGGGCCGTGGTGATCGCGCTGGTGTGGAGCATCGCCGACACGCTCCCGGCCATCGCGGCCGCGAGGGGCGACGGTGCCGGCGCGCTGCTCGGCGCTCTGGTGGACGCGAGCGAGCGACCGGTCGCCGCCGCGCTCCTCTGGCCGTTTCGCACGATGGTGCGGCCGCTCATCGCGGCGACGCCGGCCGCATGGCTCGCGGCGATCGCGCCCGCGCTCGGGCTGCTCGTGCTGCATTACGTATGGGTGATCCGCTCGGACGCGGCATTCGAGGAGTCGGCCGTCGACGCGTCGCTTCGTCGCGCGGCAGCGCTCACCGGCCGGAATGCGCAGCTGCGGGCGCGGCGGCAGCACACGCGCGTCCGGTCGCCCATCCTTCCGCTCAGGCCCGTCGGTCGCCCGGCGGTCGCGATCGCGTGGAAGAACACCGTCGCCGTCCTCCGCACCCGCCGGGTATCGAACACGCTGCTCGCGCTGACGGTCTTCGGCGTCGCCGTCGTCGTCACGTCCGCCTACGTCGCGAGCGGACTCGACGAGGTGGTCGGCGTGCTCGCGGGCATGTGGGCGGCGCTGCTGGTGGTGATCGGCCCGCAGTGGGTACGGAACGATCTCCGCAGCGATTTACGCAAGCTCGATCTGCTCCGCAGCTATCCCGTCTCCGGTCGCGCGCTGGTCGCGGCGGAGGTGGCGGCGTCCACCTTCGCGCTCACGCTGCTTCAGCTGGCGCTGCTGCTGGTCGCGTGGGTGGCGTTCCTCGGCAGCGCGGGTGACGGGCTGACCCTGTTCGGCCGGGCGATTCCACTCGAGGCGCGCACCGCGCTGCTGCTCGGGGCCGTGATCGGGCTGCCGGCGGTCAATTTCATCGGTCTCCTGCTGCACAACGGGGCCGCGCTGCTGTTCCCGGCGTGGGTCCACCTCGGCACCGGCCGGTCGGGCGGCGTCGAGGTGCTGGGACAGAACCTGCTCACCGTGATCGCCTTCGTGGTGCTCCTCGCCATCGCGCTCGCGCTGCCGGCCGCGCTCGCGTCGAGCGCGGTGCTCGCGACCGGCGCACTCGGGTGGTGGGCCGCTCTCCCCGGCGCCGCCGCGCTCACGCTCGGCGCGGCGCTGGAGAGCACCGTCGCACTCCGCTGGCTCGGCGCCGTGTTCGAGCGCACCGACGTCACCGCCGCCGGGCTCGAGGCACAGGGGTAGTGCGACCCGCCGCGCATTCATTATGGTTTGAGACGGAGGAAACATGAACGACGAACTGTTCAACCTCGAGCTGCGCAAGTTCCTGAAGCGCTTCGGCGTGACGGCGCAGCGCGCCATCGAGCAGGCGGTGCAGTCCGGCCTCGCGTCGCGCAAGCTCGACGGCACCGAACGTCTGCCGGTCCGGGCGACGCTGGAGATTCCGGGCGTGCTCGCGCAGGTGACGGTCGAGGGCGAAATCGCGCTCGAGGGCGAAGGGCCGCCCCCGGCGACCTGAGCCGACGAAGGAGGCACTGATGTCCAACCTCACCGAGCCGATCCTCAGCGCCGAGGAGTGGGAGTCGCGCGACTACCGGCAGCTGGCGAGCGCGCTGGACGACTGGGCGCGAGCCAAGCCCGAACGCCGTGCCGCGGACGATCCCACCGAGTACGTGGCCAAGCTGGGCGTGAGCTACGACGGCTGCGTCGTGGCGATGAGCCGCGCGCACGACCGCGTCATGATCCCGCCGCCGGCGCGGCCGGTCCTCGCGGCGTTCGCGCTGGACGGCCAGCCGTACGGCTTCACGGCAGATGACGTTGCCGCAGTTCGGCGCGCCGCGGAACTGGGCGGGCTGGATCAGGCGCGACTCACGCATCTGGCCGGGCGGATCGAAGCGTTGCTGCCGCCCGGCTGATCAGCCGCGCTGGTTGCCGCGATCGAACGCGAAGAGATCGGCATCGCGCGGCGCGCGGCCGAGCGCCAGGTCGCGCAGGATCTCGGCGGCGATGATGCTGAACGTCACGCCGTTGCCACCATAGCCGAGTGCGTAGGTCGCGTGCGGGAAGTCGGGCGCCGGGCCGATGTACGGCAGCCCGTCCTCCGTCCCGGCGAAGGTGCCGGCCCAGGTGTATTCGGCCCGCAGCCGCACCCCGCCTAACGACTCCGCCCAGAGCGCCTCGGCGCTCGCCTCCAGCCGGCGGCCCTTGGCCGGCAGCCGCCGCTCGCGCTCGGCAGGATCGTCGCAGGCATCATCTTCCCCGCCGATCAGCATCCGTCCATCGGCCGTAGTGCGGGCGTAGAGATACGGCCGCGCGGTCTCCCACAGCAACGCACCGTCCCACCCCGGAGGCACCTGGCCCGGCGCAGTGGCGATCGTGTAGGTGGTGCCGAGTTGCGCGACGGGTCGCTCCAGGTGCGCTTGCGCCTCATAGCTGGTAGCGAGCACGACGTGCCGCGCGGCGATCCGATGGCCGCCGGCGGTGGCGAGCGTCACGCCGTCGGCGCGACGCTCCAGCGTGACCACCTCGCCGGTGGCGATCCGCGCGCCGATCCGCACGCTCCGCGCGAGCAGCCGTTGGGTGAACCGGTAGGGATCCAGCTCGGCGGCCGCGGTGGACCGGAGCGCGCCCGGGCGCCGGATGCGATGGTCGCGTTGGAGGTCGGCGCCGTCCAGCAGCTCGACCTCGATCCCCGCCTCACGCCTGAGCCTCCACTCCTCCGGCAACGCGCGTGCATCGGCTTCGGAGCTGGCGAGATAGAGGCAGCTCCGCCGGCGATAGCCGCAGTCGTCATCCAGCGCGGCGATGATGCTCTCGAGGTTGAGCACCGCCTCGACGCAGCGGCGGTAGGCCCGCGTCGCGCGCTCGGCGCCGTGCAGCTCGCGCAATTCGCCGAGCGTGCGGTCGATCTCGTACAGCACCAGCGCGGTGCTGGCGCCGGTGCTGCCCAATCCGGGCGGACGCCGATCGATGACCACCACGTCGGCGCCCGCACCGGCCAGGTGCCACGCGACCAGCGCTCCGGTGATGCCGGCCCCGACCACCGCCACATCGCAGCCGATGCTCCGCGCGAGCGGCTCCGGCGCGAGCTCCGGCAGATCGACCGCCGGCCAGAGCGGGACGCCGCTCACGAGATCCACGCTAGTCCGCCGCGCCGCTCGCGCCGAACCGGCCGAAGCGGAGCGCGAGCACCGGCAGCACGAAGAGACTGAGCAAGGTCGAGGTGGCGAGGCCGCCGAGGATGACGATCGCCATCGGGCCCTCGATTTCGCGGCCGGGATCTCCGCTGCCGAGCGCCAGCGGCAGCAGCGCGAGCGCGGTGACGAGGGCCGTCATTGCAATCGGGCCCAACCGCTCGAGCGCGCCGCGCATCGCCGTCGTACGTCCCCACGCGGCGCCCTCCCGCGCGACGAGATGATCGTAGTGCGCGATCAGCATCACCGCGTTCCGCGTCGCGATGCCGAACAGCGTGACGAAGCCCACCAGCGAGCCGAGCGACAGCACCCCGCCGGTGAAGAACACCGCCAGCACGCCGCCCACCAGCGCGAACGGCAGGTTGAGCAGCACCAGGAGCAGCCGGCTTCCCGATCCGAACGCCATGCCGAGCAGCAGCACGATGCCGACGCCGGCGAGCAGCGAGTTGAGCAGCAGCTCGCGCCGGGCCGCACGCTGCGCCGTGCCGGTGCCGCCGACGTCGGCATAGATGCCGGCGGGCAGCCGGCCGCTTCGGTCCAGCGCGCGCTCGAGATCGCGGGTGAACCCATCGGGGTCGCGGCCGGCGACGTCGGCCGTGACGGTCTGCGTCCGCCGCGCGCTCTGGTGCGAGATGATCGAGCGACCGGTGGTGCGGGCGAGGTCGGCGACGGCATCGAGCGGAACCAGCCGTCCGTCGGCCGTCGTCACCGGTAGCGTGGCGAGGTCCTCCGGACGCGCGCGGCGGCGCGGGTCGAGGATCACCACGACGTCGGTGATCCGGCCGCCCTGCGTCACCTGCGCGACCGCCGCGCCGCGGAGCGCGGCCTCGACCGTCTGGAGCAGCTCGTCGGGGCGCACGCCGAGGAGCGCGGCGTCGGCCGGGCGGAGGCGGATGGTGAGCTGGGGCGAGACCGGTGGCGGATCGTACTGCACGTCCACCGCGCCCGGCACCTTGCGCATGAGCGTTGCGACGCGCCGCGCGGCGACGTCGAGACTGTCGAGATCGTCGCCCACCACGTGCACCACGACCTCCGCCGTCGAGCCGGTGAGCGTCTCCTCGATCCGCTCGGCGAGAAAGCCGCGGATGGCGAAGTTGACGCCGGGAAAGCGCGCGAGCGTCTGCCGCATGCGTTCGATCGCGTCACGCGCGGCGTCGCCCTTGAGCGGCACGAAGTCCACCTCGAACTCGCTGTAGTGCGTGCCCCAGGTGTCCTCCGACAGCTCCGCGCGGCCGACCCGCTGCGCCACGACGCGCACCCGCGGGTCACGGCGGAGGGCCGCGGTGACCAGGTTGCCGATGCGCACCGACTCTTCCAGTGACGTCCCCGGCACGGCCGACATGTGCACCAGATAGTGCCCCTCGCGAAACTCCGGCAGGAAGGTCGCGCCGAAGTACGGCAGCGTGGCGATCGCGGCAACGCAGAGTGCCGCGCTCAGCCCCGCCACGATCACCGGCCGGCCGAGCAGCCGCTGGAGCGCGCCGCCGTACGCGCGCTTGAGCCACTGGAGCGGCCGCGCCTCGGTGTGCCGGCTCCCGCGGCGCGCGAGCAGGAGCAGCGTGAGCGCCGGCGTCACCGTGAGCGCCACCAGCAGCGACGCGAGGATCGCGAGGATGTAGGCGAGCGCGAGCGGGCGGAAGAGGGCCCCCTGCACGCCGGAGAGCGCCAGCACCGGGAGAAAGACCAGCGCCACGACGAAGGTCGCGTACACCACGCTGCCGCGCACTTCGAGCGAGGCCTCCAGCACGACGTCATGCGCCGGGCGCGGGCTCTGCGCGGCGCGATTCTCCCGCAGCCGCCGGGAGATGTTCTCGACGTCGATGATCGCGTCGTCCACCACCTCGCCCAGCGCGATGGCGAGCCCGCCGAGCGTCAGCGTGTTGAGGCTCATGCCGAAGCTGTCGAGCACCACGATCGCGGCGAGAAGCGACAGCGGAATCGCGGTGAGCGAGATGGCCGACGCGCCGAGGTCGCCGAGGAAGAGCAGCAGCACGACGGCCACGAGCGCGGCGCCGAGCAGCAGCGAGGTCGTGATGTTCCGGAGCGCCAGATCGATGAACTCGGCGGGACGGAAGATCGCCGGGTGGAGCGTGAGCCCCGCCGCCTGAATCGCCGGACCGAGCCGCGTGAGCGCGTCCTCCACGGCGCGCGCCACGACTTTCGTATTCGCGCCGAGCTGGGCGGACACCACGATGACGCAGCCGCGCTCGCCGTTCACCGTGCCGTCGCCGAACGCCGGCTCCGGCGCCTCGACGACGCGGCCGAGATCTCCGAGCCGCACGGCGGTCGCCCGGCCGGCGCGGACCGGCACGGCCGCCAGTGTCTCCGGCGTGGCGAGCTGGCCCTCGCTCGTCACGGTGATCCGCTGGTTGGCGTCGTCGATGACGCCGGCGCCGCGTACACCGGTCGCGGAGCGCGCCGCCTCCGCCACTTCGCGGATCCCGATCCGGTACTGGCGCAGCCGGTCGGGATCGAGCTGGATCTGAAGCTGTCGTACCTCGCCGCCGAACACCGCGACCTTCGACACACCGGGCGTCGCCAGCACCCGCGGCCGCAGCGTCCAGTCCACGAACGTCCGTTGGTCCATCAAGGACCGGGTGCGCGACGTGATGCCGACGATCAGCACGGTGGATGACGACGACGTGAGGGGCGTGAGAATCGGCGGCCGCACCGACGCGGGCAGGCGGCCCGTCACCTCGGTGAGCCGCTCCGCCAGCGCCTGCCGCGCGCGGTGGATCTCGACCCCGCTCGCCAGCACCGCGGTGATGATGGAGAGACCCTGAATGGATTGCGACCGAGTGAGCGCGATGCCGTCCACGCCGTTGATCACGTCCTCGATCGGCTTGGTGACGAGCAGCTCGACCTGCTCCGGCGCGAGCCCGGGCGCTTCGGTCTGGATGGAGACCTGCGGCGGTGCGAACTCGGGGAACACGTCGAGCCGCGCGCGCGCGACCGCCGTCACGCCGTACGCGACCAGCGCGACGGCCAGCCCGAGCACGACGGCCGGGTGCCGGATCGCAAAACGGACGAGGTTGCTCAGCACGCGCCGGCCCGGCGCTCAGTCACCCGACTCGTCTCCCACCGTGACCCGGCTGCGGAACTCCTCGCTCAGGAGCTGCTCCGCGCCGCGGATGACGACGGAGTCCTCGCGCGAGAGCCCGGGCACCAGCCAGCCGCCGTCCACCGGGTCCGATGTCGGCACGCGGATGCGCGCGTAGCGCCCGGCCTCGCGGCGCACGAATGCCCACGCGAGTCCGTCCCACTGCACCACGGCGGCCGCGGGAACGATGGTGCCGCGCGTGCCGCGTTCCGCCGTCGCCACCGCGACCGACACCGCGGCACCGGGACGTGCTCCGGGCCACGCATGCCCGGCGCGATATAGGAACGCGGGGCGACCGGTCAACGAGTCTGCCGAGGGCGCGGCGGAGACCAGCGCCGCTTCCACCCGCGCGCCCGCCGGAGCAAGCGCGATGCGCGCCGGCGCCTGCGCGCTGCCGAGCGGACACGTGACCCGCACCAGGGGGCGCGAGAAGTCGGTGATCTCGAGCAGCGCCTGCCCCGGCTGCACGAACTCCCCCGGTTGCGCCAGCACCCGGCTGACCGTACCGCTCACCGGAATCGTGAGCGGCAACGCGTCGGACACCTGCGCGACGGCGCCGCCGGCACGTACCGATGCACCGAACGACGGCCACCGCTCGCCGCCGACGAGGCGAAGCCGGCCCGGCACCGGCGCACGCAGCGTCGTCACCCGCTCCGGCTCGGCCACCACCTCGCCGACGAGCTGCTGCTCGGCGTGCGCGGTGCCGGGCTTGAGCGGTGCGAGCGCCAGGCCGAACGCCGCTCGCTGGCTGTCGGGAATCACCACCACCGCCGTCCCACCGTCGTCGGCGAGCCGGCTCGGTGCGACCACGGGCGCGTTGTCCGCGCCGCGCCGCGCATCCTTCTCGTTCTTCTCCCCGACGCCGGGATGACAACCGGCGGCCAAACCCGCGACGATCGCGAGCAGGCTGACGGTGTACCGGACGACGGGCGGAGAGATCGGGATGACTCGCATTCAGTTTCCGGTTCCGATTCGCGGTGAGACGCGCGGGTCGGGCCAGCGCTCCGGCCCGCCGGGCCAGAAGCCGACCGCACTCTCGACATCGAGGGATGCCTGCATCAGTCGCTGCGCCGCCGCCACCCGCTCGCGCTCGGCCCGAGCCTCGACGATCTCCGCCTGGCGCAGCTCCAGCTCGCCGGTCTCGCCGCGGCCGTACGCATCGCGCGCCGCGCGCGTCGCCGCACCGGCGCGCCCGAGGACGGAGTCGAGCGCCGCGA
This sequence comes from Gemmatimonadales bacterium, assembly GCA_025934955.1. Lineage (GTDB taxonomy): Bacteria > Gemmatimonadota > Gemmatimonadetes > Gemmatimonadales > GWC2-71-9. Next base: position 24,304 of record JAICWE010000043.1, read on the forward strand.
GCGCGGTGCCGGCGGCGCCGCACTCTTCGCGCGCGACCTCGAGGTCACCGAGCACCGCGGTCTGTGCGGCGGTAACCTCGGCGGCCACCGCCGTTCGGCGCGCCATCGCCTCCTCCGCCGCACCGCGGCCGCGGCGGATGAGCCCCGGCAGCCCGAGCCCGAGCGTCCAGCGATGCACGCCCTGGTCCCAGATGAAGCCGGGCGCCAACGTGAGGTCGGGATTCCGTGCCGCCACCGCCAGCCGGACGCCGGCCTCGGCCTCGGCGTATCGCGCCAGCGCGATGCCGATCTCGTTCCGTCTCCGCAGCGCGATCGCCTCCAGGCTGTCGGCGCCTAACGACTCCGCCCAGCCGCAGCCGCGGGGCGACGGGCTCCGCAGCGGACCGCCGAGGATTTCGGCCGCCGGCACGCCGACCGCGCGGCCCAGCCGGCCGGCCGCGACCCGGCTCCGTCCCTGCTCCGCCACGTACGCCGCGTCGGCCGCGCGCGCGTCGGCGCTCGCGCGGAACAGTTCGGTCGACGGGAGCGCGCCCTCCGCGTAGCGGGCGCGGACCAGCTCCTCCGCGCGAAGCGCCGCGGTGCGCTCGCGGGCCAGGACGTCGCGCTGCCGCAGGCTGGCGCTGAACTCGGCCGCGGCGGCACGCACCGCTTCGACCGCGCGCCAGGCAGCATCGTCGAGCTCGACGCGGGCGGCCAGCGTATGCGCTCGCGCCGCCGCGACGCGCGCGCCGCGCTTACCGCCCAGCTCCAGGGTGAGCGGCAGCGAGAGCGCCACCACCCACGGCGATTCCAGCTCGGCCCCGCCGACCCGCCGCTCCACGTCCGCATCCGGACCGACCGGCGGGCGCTGCGCCGCGGCTCCCTCCGCGGCCAGTGCGGCGCGCCACTCGGCCCGGCGCGCGTCGAGCTCCGAGCCGAAGTAGAGCGAGGCAAAGGCGAGCCATGCGACGTCGCGCACGGCGGCGTGGTCCTGCTGCCCCAGCGTGCCGAGCCAAGCGGCGAGCCCGGCGTCCGCCAGCGAGCGCGCGTGGTAGCGCGGCGCCGCGCCGGTGGTGTCGAGAGGGGCCGGCACGTAGCGCGCGCACGCCGCGCCCAGCAGCCCCGCGACGAGCAGCCACGAGCGCCGGCGCGTCATCTAGCCGCGCGGATGGAACTGCTTGTGGACCGAGCGAAGGTATTCGCGATCGACATGGGTGTAGATCTGGGTCGTCGAGAGGTCCGCGTGCCCGAGCATCTCCTGCACGGCGCGAAGGTCCGCTCCGCCCTCGAGCAGGTGCGTCGCGAAGCTGTGTCGCAGCGTGTGCGGCGTCACCCGCTTGGCGATTCCTGCGCGCTCGGCCGATTTCTTCACGATGCCCCACGCGCCCATCCGCGAGAGCGGCTCGCCCCGTACGTTGAGGAGGACGCGGCCTCCGCTGCTGCCCCGATCGAGCTCCGGCCGGAGCTGATGCAGGTAGACGCTCAGCGCGCCGATGACGCTGCGCCCGAGCGGCACCAGCCGCTCCTTGCTACCCTTGCCGAACACGCGAACGAGGCTGTCGGGCAGCAGGAGGTCGGTGAGCCCGAGACCGCAGAGCTCGGAGACCCGCAGTCCGGCGCCGTAGGCCAGCTCCAGCAGCGCGCGGTCGCGCCACGCTAGCGGCTGGTCGATGGCCGGCGCGGCGAGCAGCCGCTCCATCTCGGCCACGCTCAATACCTCGGGCAGCGTGTGCCACCGCCTGGGACTTTCCAGCCGGTCGCTCGGATCCTCAGTGACCCTTCCCTCGCCGATAAGGAACGCGAAATAGGTGCGGAGCGACGACACCGCGCGCCGGATGGTCGCCGGGCTCAGGCCGAGATCCTTCAGCAGGAAGATGAAGTCGCGGAGGAGCGCGCGCGAGATGGCGCTCGGCTCGTTCACCCCGCGGCCCAGCGCGAACTCGCCGAACCGGCGGAGGTCCCGCAGATACGCTTCCACGGTGTTGGCGCTGCTGCCCGCCTCGAGCGACAGGTGATCTCGAAACGCCTCGAGCCAGAAGGCGCGGTCCACCGCGTCGTGCAGTGAGGGAATGGTCACGCCGACGCCGCCCGCCGCCGGATGGCGGCCAGATCGTCGGCGTCGAGCCCGAGCAGCGCCGCCGCGCGGGCCATGAGGCGCTCCTCGCGCTCCCCCGAGGGATTGTCGGCAAAGGCCGCGAGCCACATCTGCTCGACCAGCGCCTGACGCCGCTCCCGCTCGAACCGCGGCACGATCCGCTCGCGGTACACACCCAGCTCCTCGGTGTCGGCATCGAGGCGTGGCACGCTCGGCCGCTCGATGCCCCAGCGGGCGCAGAGGTGCGCCGCCACGCCGGCGCGGTCCGCCGCCGTCATCGCCGGATCGGCGTAGGCGAGCTCCAGTGCAAGCAGCGCGGCGTCGCGCGGGTCGACCGAGCGGCGCGGGGCGACGCCGGCGCCGAGCGCTCGCTCGACCGCCGCCAAGACCCGGGCATGGCGCCGTCGGCGAGCGCGGAGCAACACGGCGACGACGATCGCGATCGCCGCGACGACGGCGACGATCGCGAGCGTGCGATTGAAGCGCACGAGGAGGAGCTCGATCCGGCTCCATTCGGCTCCCACCATCGTCGCCGCGGTGACGACGGCGCCGTACCAGAGCGCGGATGCGAGCGCCATCGGGACGATGGCGCGCGGAGCGCTCAGGTGCACCATGCCCGCGAACGGCGCGACGACGGCGCGGATGCCGGGCAGCAGCCGGCCGAGAAAGATGCCGGCGACACCGAACCGCATGTATTCGCGCTCGACCGTCGCGAGGGCGGTGGGCGAGAGGAGGCGCCGTCCCGCGCGCCCCGCCAGGAAGCGCCGGCCGTAGCGCCTCGCGGCGAAGTACACGCCGGCCGCGCCGCTCACGTTGCACACCCACACGATGACGAAGACGAGAATCGGGTCGGTGACGCCGCGCTGCGACAGGAACGCGCCGAGCGCCGCGACGAGGTCGGTCGGCACCGGGGGGAAGACGTTCTCGAGCGCGGCGAGCAGCGCGATGATCAGGTACACCGCGGCCGGCGGGAGCTCGGCGATCCGCGCGAGGACGGATTCGATCAGCGCGCCTCCAGGGTGGCGACCGCGATCACCGCCACGCCCTCGCCCCGCCCGATGAAGCCCATTCCTTCGTTGGTCTTCGCCTTCACGCTGACGTCCCCGGCAGCGCAGCCGAGACAATCGGCGAGTGCCGCCGCCATGGCATCCGCGTGCGCTGCGAGCTTCGGCCGCTCCGCGATGACGGTGACGTCGGCCTGCGCGACGCGGTAGCCGCGCTCGGCGACGACGGCCGCGGCGCGACGGAGCAGGTCGAGCGAATCGGCGTCCGTCCACCGCGGGTCGGTATCGGGAAAATGACGGCCGATGTCACCCGCACCCGCGGCGCCGAGGACCGCGTCGGTGAGCGCGTGGGCGACGGCATCGGCGTCGGAGTGGCCGGCCAGCCCGTGGCTGTGCGGAATGCGCTGCCCCCCGAGCACCAGCGGCCGGCCTGCCACGAAGCGATGGGAGTCGTAGCCGATGCCGACCCTCATGCCGCGACCGTCGCAGCATCCTCGATGATGGAGTAATCCTGCCGGCGCCGCCGCGCGGTGAAGCCGGCGTCGGCGATGAGCCGCTCGATCTCGCCTGCCGTCGTGCGGTACGTCGTCCCTGCCGCCGAGACGACGTTCTCCTCCATCATAAGACTGCCGTAATCGTTGGCGCCGAACCGGAGCGCGATCTGGCCGACCTTGTGCCCCATGGTCACCCAGGACGACTGGATGTTGGGCACGCTCTCCAGCACGATGCGGCTGATCGCGAGCGTGCGCAGGTAGGTGACGGCATCGCTCTTCGGCATGTGCGACATGCCCGGAGTACCCTCGGGCTGGAGCGGCCAGCAGATGAACGCGGTGAAGCCGGCGGTGCGGCGCTGCACCTCTCGCACGCGGAAGAGGTGCTCGATCCGGTCGGCGAGCGACTCGCCCAGCCCGTACATCATGGTCACCGACGTCTTCATTCCCTGCCGGTGCGCCTCTTCCTGCACCGCGAGCCACTCGCCGGTCTGAGCCTTCTTCTTCGCCAC
>JAICWE010000082.1 GCA_025934955.1 Gemmatimonadales bacterium
GAAACTCTTCCGCCGTGCCTCCGCCGCGCTGCGCGAGACTGCCAACGCCCACGCCAAGCGCGAGCACGAGCGCGCCGAGCCCGAGCACGACCGGATCGCGAAGCCGCGGGGGCGGCGGCTGGCGCGCCCGCCGATCCGCCGCGCCTCGGATCGCCGTCGCGGGCCGCTCGGCGTCGAGCGCCGCGGCGAATTCCGCCGCCGATCCGAAGCGGTCGGCCGGGAGCTTCTCCAGCGCGGTGAGCACGGCGTGTTCGACGCCGGCCGGCACCGCCTTCCGCTGGGCCCCGAGCGCTCGCGGCTCCTCGGTCATCACCCGCGCGACGATCGCCTGCACCGTGGGCCCGGTGAACGGCGGCTCGCCCACCAGCATTTCGTAGGTCACGGCGCCGAGGGCGTAGATGTCGCTCCGGGCATCGATGATCTTCTCGCCCATCGCCTGCTCGGGGCTCATGTACTGCGGCGTGCCTAACGACAGGCCGGTCTGCGTCATCCGCTTGCCGCCGGCGTGCTGCACCGCGAGCGCGATCCCGAAGTCGGCGACCAGCGCGTGCCCGCCCTGCAGCAGGATGTTCTCCGGCTTGATGTCGCGATGAACGACACCGAGTCCGTGGGCGTACCCCAGCGCGTCGGCGCACTCGCGGGTGATGCGGAGCGCGTCGGCGATCGGGAGCTGCCCCTCGCGCTCGAGCCGGGCGCGGAGCGTCTCGCCGGTCACCAGCGGCATCACGTAGTAGAGCAGCCCGTCCGCCTCACCCGAGTCGAGCAGCGGCAGGATGTGCGGGTGTTGCAGCCTCGCCGTCGTCCTGATCTCGCTCAGGAACCGCTCGCCGCCGAGCGCGGCGCCGAGATCGGGGTGCAGGACCTTGATCGCGACGTCGCGGTCGTGCTTGAGATCGTGCGCGAGGTAGACGGTGGCCATGCCGCCCTGGCCCAGCTCGCGCTCGAGGCGATAGCGGTCGGCCAGCGCGGCGGTGAGCCGCTCGACCGACGCGGTCACGGCTGCGCCGCGGCGGCGCGGCTCGAATCGGCGTGGTGCACCAGCGTGGGCCAGTGCTGCACGTAGGAGAGGGCGAGCCCGCTGGGCGACTGCCGCACGATGTAACGCTCGCCGTCGCCGACGACGGCGAAGCCGGTGCCCGGATCGTCGAACAGCGAGCGCCGCCACGTCGGCACGACGAAGAGCGTGCGCGGCGTGCCGACGTTTCCGGCGCGATCGACCGCCGCCAGCTGCACCCGGCCGTCGGGCGTCAGGAAGGTGAGCGTCGCGCCGCCGTGCCCCCACCGCGGCCAGCGTCCGCCGTCGCGCGACACGCGCACCGGCGTCCCGCCGCCGAGCGGCTGGGCGTAGACCTCCGCCCGGCCCGTCTCGTCCGAGGCGTATGCGACCGAGCGTCCGTCCGGCGAGAGGCGGCCTTCCCAGATCCGCCCGGGCCGGGTGATCGTCGCGCGCGGCGAGGAGCCGTTCACGCCGAGAATTGCCAGCGTCGTGTCCCAGCGGACCAGCAGGCGGCCGCCGTCCGGCGACCAGTCGAGCGGGATCGGGCAGACGGCGCCCGCGGTCGGATCGCGTGGGAGCGTCCGCTCGGCCTCGCTCGCGAGCTCGCGCAGCACGATCCCGCACTGCCCGTCTGGACGCATCACCATGTACGCCAGGCGGCGGCCGGTCGGGTCGAACACCGGATATGCCGGGCCCCAGCTCTGCCCGGGGCGCCCCGCTGAATCACGCACGGCGAGCCGCGTCGCGCGCGAGCCGTCGAAGGTGTAGAGCCAGAGTCCCGCGATGGTTCCGGCGACGGCCGCGCGCGCGGGCCCCGCCGCCGGCGGGGCCGCATCCACCGTCCACGTCGCCTCGACGCGGATCGTATCGCGCAGCAGTCCGCTCGCGTCATACACGAGATACGCCCGGTCGACCGTGGCGGGCAGAAATGCGAACGCGCCGGTGGCCGAGAACGTCACGGTGGGGATGCCGGTCGACGTCCTCACGTCCGATGCGAGCCGCACCGGCGGGCCGGCCAGCGCGAGCGTATGGAGATCGATCCGCTGCGCGTTCACCGAGCGGATGTCGCCCGGCGTAGGTACCATCACGAAGTCGGGTGCGACGACGGAGAATTCACCGGCGCGGAGCGGGAGCGTGGCGATGCGCGCACCGTCCAGATTCGCGGCTACCATGTCGGCGCTCCGGCCGCGGGAATAGAGGAAGCGCTTCCCGTCCGGCAGGAACGCGGGCCGAAGCTGCGTCGAGTCCCGCGGCACGATGACCCGGCAGGTGCCGCCGGCGGCGGACACCTTCGTGATGCCGGCGCGATCGCCGAAGAGGACCACACCATCCCGGCTCCAGGACCCGCCGCGCGGGTCCGATGCGGGGCAGAGCCGGCGGCTGTCGCCGTCCTCGTCCTCGACCGTCAGGTATCCGCCGGCGAAATAGCCCAACGACCGACCGTCCGGCGACCAGAACGGTGCGTCCGCGCCGGCGGTGTTGGCGATCGGCTCGGCGAGCGCGCGGTCGAGGCGGCGGAGCCAGAGCGAGCGCGAGCCGTCGCCCGCGGCGAAGACGAAGGCGAGCTTCCGCCCGTCGGGGCTCAGCGCGAGCGACTGCCGCTCGGCGAACGTGCCTCCGCTCGGCGGCACGATGGAGGTGATCGTGAGCGGCTCGCCGCCCGCCGGCGCTCTTGCGAGCCACGCTACGCCCCACCCGGTGATCCCGCCCGCGAGCAGGAGCGCCGCCGCCCATGCGAGCGGCCGGGAGCCGAGTCGCCGCGCCAGCGGCGCGACGCCCGCGCCGGCGGCCCCGGGCACCAGCGCGGTGACCGCCGTGCTCGCACCGCCAAGCGCCCGCGCGAACTCCGCCGCGCTGGCGAAGCGGTCCGCCGGCAGCTTCTCCAGCGCGGTCATGACGGCCGCATCCACCGGAGCCGGCACCCGCTCGCGCCGCACCCGTACGGCGGCCGGCCGCTCGGTCATCACCTTCGCCACGATCGCCTGGGTCGTCGGCCCGGTGAACGGCGGCTCGCCGGCGAGCATCTCGTAGGTGACGCAGCCGGCCGCGTACACGTCGCTCCGCGCGTCGATGCTCCGTTCCCCCATCGCCTGCTCGGGGCTCATGTACTGCGGCGTGCCTAACGACAGTCCCGTCTGCGTCATCCGCTCCCCGCCGGCGTGCTGCACCGCGAGCGCGATCCCGAAGTCGGCGACCAGCGCCTGGGCATCCTGCAGCAGGATGTTCTCCGGCTTGATGTCGCGATGGATGACGCCCTGGCGGTGCGCGTAGTCGAGTGCGCTCGCCACCTCGGTCGCGATGCGGACGGCGTCGGCGACGGGGAGCTGGCGCTCGCGCTCAAGTCGCGCCCGCAGCGTCTCGCCGGTAACCAGCGGCATGACGTAGAAGAGGAGCCCGTCGCTCGTGCCGCTATCCAGCAGCGGCAGAATGTGCGGATGCTGCAGCCGCGCCGTCGTCCTGATCTCGGCGAGGAAGCGATCGCTGCCGAGCACCGCGCCGAGCTCGCGGTGCAGCACCTTCACGGCGACGTCGCGGTCGTGCTTGAGATCGTGCGCGAGGTAGACGGTGGCCATGCCGCCCTGCCCCAGCTCGCGCTCGATGCGATAGTGACCGGCCAGCGCGCCGGTGGCAAGCGAGTCGCTCATCGCAGCAGCCGCTTGAGCGCGGCCGGAAGATTCTGCACCAGCACCAGCTGCGGCGCGTCCGACCCGGGCGCGCCGGCACCGGCGCTGGTTCGCAGCATGAGGAAGCGCCGGTCGTCGGGCGCGACGTCGTACACCGGGTGCTGTCCACTCGGCACGTACGGAGCCGCGGAGAAGAGCCGCTTCTCGCCGACCACGGCGAATGCCGGCGCGGTTCGCACCTCGGCCGCCATGAAGTCGTCCGCGAGCGTACGGTAGAAGAGCTCGTGGCCGCTGTGGCTCCAGCGCGGCGTAACGCCGCCGGACGATGACACCGGGAACTTGCCCGCCTGCACGTCGGGGAACGGTCGCACGTACACCTCGGCCCGGCCGGTCTCGTTGGAGGTGTACGCGAGCCAGTGACCGTCGGGTGAGAGCGCCGGTGACAGCTCCTGGAATCGGCTGGCGATGAGCGGCTTCGGCGCGCTGTCGGCGCCGAGCCGCATCGCGAGGATGTCGCCGTCGCCGGGACTGCCGAGCTCGGAGCGCACGATGATCCAGCGCCCGTCGGCCGACTCGAAACCTTCGGCGATGCCGCGCGGGTCCGTCGCGACGCGCTCGGCGGGCGCGGTGCCGTCGGCTCGCTGGCGGTACAGCGCGGGCGGCCCGCCGCGTCCGCCGCTGCTCGAGAGGAACAGCACGTCGCGTCCGTCGTGCGACCAGCTCGGCCGGCGGTTCTGCTCGCCCTCGAGCGTCAGCCGGGAGACCGGTCCCGTCGGAAGCTGCTTGATCCAGATGTCGGTGGTGCGGGCGGTCGAGCCCGAGAATGGCGCATCCAGCGGCAGCGCGAGGCGGGAGCCGTCCGGCGACAGCGCGACGGCAGTCGCCGCGACCTGCCACGCCGAATCCACCGCCGACGTCCCGCCGTCGCGGCCGACCCAGACCGGACGCGTCGTCACGATGCCGAGGCCCGTCGAGTAGAGCAGCGAACCGTTCGGCGCGACGGCGAGATCGGCCGCGCCGAACCCCGCGATCGTGAGACCCTTCGCGATGAGCACGGGTTCGCCGACGAGCGCGAGGCGCCCGAGATCGAAGCGCGACGCCATGAGCGAGCCGTCTGCCAGCACGTAGAGCAGATACCCGGGCGACAGGTAGCGTGCGACCGCCGCCTTCACCAGCAGCTTCCGCCGCCGCGTCTTGAGGTCCACCACGTAGATGGTGTACGCGCTGACGTCATCGCCGAGGCGCCGCACCCGGAACAGCACCCCGCGGCCGTGCGGCAGCGCGTCGGGCCACGCGACCCCGATCTCCTGCTGCGTCGTGTCCAGCGCCACGATGGTCTCGCGCCCCGTGCCGTCGGGCCGCACCCGCGCAAGCGCCGACGCCGCGTCGAAGTAGATCCAGCCGTCGTCGGACCAGGAGCCGCCGCCGCCGGAGATGCCGTCGGACACGACCGCCCTCGGCCGGCCGCCGCTGCGCGGCACGGTCAGCAGCGTGAAGGGCGTCGTGATCACGAAGCCGATCTGCTGCCCGTCGGGGGAGAGGAACGGCGTCGTCGCCCCATCGGTCCCGGGCACCGGCGTCGCGGTGAGCGCATCCATCGAGCGGAGCCATACCTGCGTGCCGGCCGCCGTGCCGCCGCCGATGTAGGCGAACGAGCGCCCGTCGGCCGACCAGGCGATCCGCACGCCACCGGTCGCCGACAGCCCCTCGCCTCGGCCGAGCCCGATGGCGAAACGGTTGACCTCGGCGGCTCTGGACGCCGGCCGGGTGAACGCCCAGACCCCGGCCGCAACGGCGACGACGGCGAGCGTCGCCACGACCGCCGGCGCGTGGCGGCGGAGCCACCCGTCGCCCCGGCTGGTCGCGAGCGCGGCGCGCCGGATTCCGGTGCCCGGTGCCGCCAGCGCCGCCGCGAATTCCCGAGCGGTCGCGAACCGGTCGGCCGGGAGCTTCTCCAGCGCGGTGAGCACCGTGTCCTCCACGTGCGCCGGCACCCGGCCCCGCCGCTTCACGATGCCGGCCGGCCGCTCGGTCATCACCTTGGCCACCACCGACTGCGCCGTCGGCCCGCTGAACGGCGGCTCGCCGGTGAGCATCTCGTAGGTGACGCAGCCCAGCGCGTAGACGTCGGTGCGGGCGTCGAGCTCCCGTTCGCCCATCGCCTGCTCGGGACTCATGTACTGCGGTGTGCCTAACGACATCCCGGTCTCCGTCATCCGGCTCCCGCCGGTATTCGACGCGGCGAGCGCGATGCCGAAGTCGGCGACGAGCGCGTGGCCGCCCCCACCCGCCGCGCCTCGTTCGCGCGGCGGGTAGCCGAGCAGGATGTTCTCCGGCTTGATGTCGCGGTGGATCACGCCGTGTCCGTGGGCGTATTCCAGCGCGTCGGCCACCTCGGCCGCGATGCGGAGCGCGTCATCGATGGGAAGCTGCTTCTCCCGGGAGAGCCGGTCGCGCAGCGACTCGCCGTCCACGAACGGCATCACGTAGAACACCGTGCCGTCCACCGTCCCCGAGTCGAACAGCGCGAGGATGTGGGGATGCTGGAGATTGGCCGTCGTGCGGATCTCGCTCAGGAAGCGCTCGGCGCCGATCACGGCGGCGAGCTCCGGGCGGAGCACCTTGATGGCGACCCGGCGCTCGTGCTTGACGTCGTGCGCGAGATAGACCGTCGCCATCCCGCCGGCGCCCAGCTCGCGCTCGATGCGGTAGCGGTCGGCAAGGGCGGTGGCGAGCGAGTCGGGCGTCATCGCGAGCCGCCGGAGCTCAGGCTCGGCAGGAAGTTGTCGATCCGGACGAGCTGCGGTTGCGCGCGATTGTTCTGGCCCACCATCAGGAAGTGCCGGTCGTCCGGGGCCACCGCGTAGCGGGCGTAGTCGAGCCCGCTCGCCGCGTCGCTGTGAAAGAGCACGCGCGGCGGCCCGGCGCGCAGCACCGGCGTGGTCTCGATGTCCACCGCCATAAGGTCGAGCGAGCTGGTGCCGCGGAAGAACAGCTCTCTCCCGGAGTGCGCCCACCGCGGTTCAGAACCGCCGTCGGTAGACACCTGCAAGACCCCGCGATCCACATCGGGAAACGGGCGCACATACACCTCCCGCCGCCC
>JAICWE010000066.1 GCA_025934955.1 Gemmatimonadales bacterium
AAGGTGGGCGACGCGGTGAAGCGCGACGAGCCCATCTTCGAGATCTCCACGGACAAGGTCGACGCCGAGATCCCGGCGCCCACGGCGGGCGTGCTGGTGGAGATCCTGGTCACCGAAGGCCAGACCGTGCCGGTGCAGCAGCTCGTGGCACGCATCGAGACCGACAAGAGCGCCGCGGCCGCCGCGCCGGCGCCCAGCGCCCCCGCGCCGGGATCGGCGTCCACCGCGCCGGCCGACTCGGCCGCGGGGGCCCCCCCCAGTGCGCAAGCTACCACGGGATCCGCCGGCGCCTCGCACCCCGTTGCCGCACGCGGCATCGAATCCGCGCACGGCGGGAACGGGCTCGAGGATCGCCTGCGCACGAAGTCGTCCCCGCTCGTCCGGAAGATCGCCGCGGAGCATAACGTCGATCTCGCCGCGGTGCCTGGCAGCGGGCTCGCGGGCCGGGTCACCAAGAGCGACGTGCTGAGCTACCTGGAGCGCGGCGCACCGGCGGCTGCGCCGGTGCCGCGCCCCGCGCCGCCCATGCCCGTCGCCGCGTCGGCACCCGGCGCACCGGCGCACGGCCCGGCGGTCGAAGCGTGGGACGGCGATCGGGTCGAGCCGTGGTCGCGCATTCGCAAGCTCACCGCCGACCACATGACCATGTCGCGCCGCGTCTCGGCGCACGTCTCGACCTTTTTCGAGATCGACTACACCCGCGTGTTCCAGATTCGCGCGAAGCAGAAGGCGGAGTACGCGGCGCGCGGGGTCAACCTCACGTATCTGGCCTTCATCGCAAAGGCCGTCGCCGACGCGCTCCGCAAGCATCCCGGCATCAACGCCGCCGTTTCCAACGACGCCACGATCTACCGCCGCGACGTGAATCTCGGCATCGCCGTGGCGCTCGACTGGGGCCTCATCGTGCCGGTCGTCAAGCGCGCCGACGAGCTCTCGCTGCTCGGCCTCGCCCGCGCGATCAACGATATCGGCGAGCGGGCGCGCACGAAGAAACTGAGTCCTGACGACGTGCAGAAGGGCACGTTCACCATCACCAACCCCGGCGTGTTCGGCAGCCGCATCGGCACGCCGATCATCAACCAGCCGCAGGTGGCGATCCTCTGCGTCGGCAGCATCGAGAAGCGGCCGGCGGTCATCACGGTGGACGGCACCGACTCGCTGGGCGTGCGGCTCCAGGGCATGCTGTCGCTCTCGTTCGACCATCGCATCGTGGACGGCTCCGCCGCCGACCGCTTCATGGCCGACGTGAAGGCGTCCCTGCAGAGTTTCCCGGACACGGCGGCGTAGCCGTCATGCCGCGCCGCATCATCGAGGTGGACGGGATGCAGTGGGAGGTGGCCTCGAGCGGCCGCATCACTCAATACCTCAAGGACGAGTTCGCCCTCGTGTTCACGCGGGTCGGCCCGGAGCGCGAGCGCCGGGTCGCCCGCTTCTCGCCGCTGGGCGCCAAGAGCCGCGAGCTGGCGCTGGCGCAGCTCTCCGACGCGGAGCTCCAGTCATTACTCGCGCGGTCACAGCCGTCGTGGACCGCGCCGGAGATGGGGTACCGCCGCTGACCGACACCGTCGACCTGCACCTCCATTCCACCGCCTCGGACGGCGCCGTGCCGCCGGCCGACGTCGTCGAGCGCGCGGCCGCCGCCGGGCTCTCGGCCATCGCGCTCACCGATCACGACACCGTCGCCGGCGTGCCGCCCGCGCTCGCGGCGGGCGAGCGGCTCGGCATCCGCGTCGTCGGCGGCTGCGAGTTTTCCGCCGCCGCGCCGTGGGGCGAGATGCACGTGCTCGGCTACTTCCTGCCGTCCGACTCCGACGAGCTCGAGCTGTTTCTCCAGGCCTGCCGCGCCGACCGCGACCGCCGCGCCCGCGGCATGGTGACGCGCCTGGCGGGGCTCGGTGTCGAGATCACCAGCGACGACGTCCTCGCCGAGGCCGGTGGCGGCGCCGTGGGACGGCCGCACGTCGCGCGCGCGCTGCTCCGGCGCGGCGCGGTCGGCTCGGTAAACGAGGCGTTCGATCGCTACATCGGCCGCGGGCGGCCGTGCTTCGTCGAGAAGACGCTCCCGGCATTCACCGACGTCGCCGCGCTGGTGCATCGTCTCGGCGGCATCGTCTCGGCGGCGCACCTTCGCGATCGCGCGACACGGACGTCGCTCACCCGGTTGCGGGCCGAAGGTCTCGATGCGGTCGAGACCCGCCACCCGCGCCACGATGGCGAGACCCGCGCGCGCATCACCGACCTGGCGCTCGAGCTCGGCCTGGCGCGGAGCGGCGGCAGCGACTGGCACGGCGACGCCGGTGCCGACGCGCCGCACGCGGCGATCGGCACGCAGGAGGTGCCGGCCGAGTGGCTCGACGAGCTGGAGCGGCGCCGGCCCGCGCCGGCGGCGCCGGCGGCATGACGCTCATCGCGCCCGGCGCCGCCGCGCCCGACTTCACCGCCGACGCGTCGGACGGCCGCAGCTATCGGTTGAGCGACGTGCTGCTGGAGTCGCACGCGCTGCTGGTGTTCTATCCGGGCAACAACACCCCCGGCTGAAACCGCCAACTCTCCGCCGTGCGCGACGAGCTGACCCGGTATCATGCGAGTGAAGTGCGGCCGTTCGGCGTCAATCCCGCGAGCGTCGCGAGTCACCGGAGGTATGCCGCGCGTCTCGGCCTGCCGTTTCCGCTGCTCTCCGATTCCGGCCTCACGATCAGCCGCGCCTACGGCGCGCTGCGCCCGGACGGGCGGGGCATCGCGCGGAGCGTGGTGCTGGTGGGCCGGGACGGCATCGTGCGCTTTGCCGCATCCGGCGCGCCCGGCGCCGACATCAGCCTGGAGAACCTGAACGAGCCATGAACGAGACCCGCTGGGATTTCCGCGATCGGGTGGTGCTGGTGACCGGCGTCGGCCGGACGGGGCAGATCGGGCACGCGGTGGCGCGGGCGTTCGGCGTGGCCGGCGCGCGCATCGTCATCTGCGATCGCGACGCCGTCGCCGTCGCCGAGCGGGCGCGCGAGTTCGTCGCCGAGGGCATCGAGGCGCGTCCCGCGGCGGGCGACCTGACCGAGCCCGATGTCGCTCGCCTGGCCGTGGAGATGGCGCTCCGTCACTTCGGCCGGCTCGACGTCGTGGTGAACGTCGCCGGCGGCCTCACCACCTACGGGCCGATCGGCCAGACCACCGAGCAGGACTTCGACCGCGAGATCGCGATCAACCTGAAGACGACGTTCCTCGTCTCCCAGGCGGCGGTCGAGCACCTGGTGAAGACGGCGGGCTGCATCGTCAACGTCGCCTCGATCGCGTATGTGCAGCCCACCAGCCCGATGGCGGTGTACGTCGCGGCGAAGTCAGGGGTCGCCGGCTTTACCCGGAGCCTCGCTCACGAGCTGCGCGACCGCCGGGTGCGGGTCAACGCCATCGCGCCGGCGATGGTGCGCACGACCGACAACGTCGCGAGCGCGGGCGCCGATGCGCAGTACGTCGAGATGGATCACATCGCCGACGGCATCCTCTTCCTCGCGAGTCCCGCCGCCGCCGCCATTACCGGCAACATCCTGCCGATCACCTGCGGACAGATCTGACCATGGAGGTCGCCGGCCGGGTCGCCCTCGTCACCGGCGCCGGCCGCCGGCTGGGCGCCGCCTTCGCCGCGGGGCTCGCCGGGCGCGGGATGCGGGTCGCGCTGCACCATCACGCCTCATCCCGGGGTGCGGCGTCGCTGCGCGATCGCATCCGAAGCACCGGCGGGGTGGCCGAGTGCTTTGCCGCCGATCTCACCGACCCGCACGCGGCACGCGCGCTCGCCGCGCGGGTCGCCGGGGAGATGGGTGGGCTCGACGTGCTGGTGAACTCCGCCGCGGTGATGCAGCAGCGCCGCTTCGACGAGATCACGCCTGACGACTGGGACGCGACGTTCGACCTCAACCTGCGCGGGGTGTTCTTCTGCGCGCAGGGCGCCGCGCCCGCACTCCGCGCCGCGCGCGGCAAGATCGTCAACATCGCCGACCTGAGCGGGCTGGAGCCGTGGCCCGGCTACGCCGCCCATTCGATCAGCAAGGCCGGCGTCGTCATGCTCACCCGCGTACTGGCCCGCGCGCTCGCGCCGGAGGTGACGGTGAATGCCATCGCGCCCGGCGCGGTGCTCGTGCCCGACAGCTACGACGCGGCCGAGCGGCAGCGCCTTGCGGAGACGACGCCGCTCGGCCGGCTCGGCTCGCCGGACGACGCGGTGCGCGCGCTGCTCTATCTGCTGGACAGCGACTACGTCACCGGCGACGTGCTGGTGGTGGACGGTGGACGACTCCTGCGCTGAGTTTCGCGACGTCGCGATCGTCGGGGGCGGCTGCTACGGGACGTTCTACGCGGGGCAGCTCGCCCGCGCGCGCGAGCGCGGCGCGGTGCGCTACCGGCGGCTGCTCGTGGTGGATCGCGATCCGGCGTGTCGTGCGGCCGCCGAGCCGGTAGCGGACGATGCGTGCGAGCTGGTGATTGCGGAGTGGGGCGCGTTCTTCGACGGCTGGCTCGCGGGTGGCGGCGACGGCCGCGACGACGGCGCGCCGGACGCGATCGTCCCGTCGCCGCTGATGCCGCACCTCATGTTCGAGTGGCTGCTCCGCCGCGCCCGCGCCCGCTGGCCCGGTCGCACCGTCGGGGCCGCTCCGCTGACCCAGCCGCTCGGCACCCCGTACGACCGCCTCGCGCCCGACGGCACGCGCTACGTCTCCTTCGCCGACTGGCTCTGCCCGGTACACTGCATCGAGCCCGGCACCTGTCCGCTGATCCGCGCGCCGCGCACCTGGGAGATTGCCGACGCGGTGACGGCGCTGGTCGAGCGCGCGGCGGCGACGCACCCGACGGCCGGGCCGGCGCTGTTCCTTTGCCGTCACCGCGCCTACGGGGTCGGCGCGTTCGACGTGCCGGAGGTGCTCGCGGCTGATCGGCTCGTGGCCGAGGCCGGCGCGTCCGGCGGAGCGCTGGATGTCGTGGTGGGCACCGTCTCCCATTGCCACGGGGCGGTGAGCCTGCTGCGACTGGGTGCACTTGCGGCGGCGTAGGCTCGGCGCCCGCCAGGAACCGGCGGGCGTTTTTATATTGCAACGGCACCGGACACTCACCACTCGGGGACGCGGATGAACACGCGCGAGCAATACGAAGTCATCGTCGTCGGCGGCGGGCCGGCGGGGCTCTGCGCGGCGATGTACGCCGGCCGCGGCATGCTGCGCACCGTGCTGCTGGAGCGGGGGCTGCCCGGCGGCGAGCTGCTCAACACCGAGTGGATCGAGGACTATCCCGGGTTCATGAAGATCAAGGGTCGCGAGCTGGCGCAGCTCATGACCGATCACGCGCGCGAGTTCGGCGCCGAGATCCGCACCGAGAACGTCGAGTACATCGAGCGCAGGCCGGACGGGATCTTCGAGGTCGTGACATCCCTCGGCAACATCTTCGAGGCGCCGGCGGTGATCCTCACGGCCGGCGGCACGCCCACCAAGCTCGAGGTGCCGGGCGAGCTGGAGTACGCCGGCCAGGGCGTCTCCTACTGCGCGGTGTGCGACGGCGCCTTCTTCAAGGGCGAGACGATCGCGGTGGTCGGCGGCGGCGACGCCGCGGTGGAGGAGGCCGAGTACCTCACCCGCTACGCCGGGAAGGTGTACGTGGTCCATCGCCGCGCCGCATTCCGCGCGTCGAAGCTGCTCCAGGAGCGGCTGTTCGCCAATCCGAAGATCGAGGTGATCTGGAACAAGCGCGTGCTCGAGCTGGTGGGCAACGAGCGAGGTCTCCGCGCGCTCGAGCTGGAGGACACCGTCACCGGCGAGCGCTCGGTGCTCAACGCGACCGGCTGCTTCGTCTTCATCGGCTTCCGGCCCAACACCGGGCTGGTGCGCGGCCACTTCGCCCACGACGCGAGCGGCTACGCCATCACCAACGACCGGATGATGACCACCATTCCCGGCCTCTTCGCCGCCGGCGACCTGCGGGTGCAGCTCACCCGTCAGGTCACCACCGCCGTGGGCGACGCGACGACCGCCGCGATCGCGGTCGAGAAGTACCTGGCCGACCTCCGCGATCCGACGACGCACGCGGCGGCGGTCCGGGGCGTGCCGGCGGTGCCGGAGGCACGGCTCGGTGTCTGAGCTGGAGATCGTCGCGCTGCCTAACGGGCAGTTCGTGCAGAACTGCTATCTCATCGCCGATGCGCGCACCCGCGAGGCGGTGATGGTGGATCCCGGCGAGGAGCCCGGCGTCTTTCTGGCCGAGCTGGATACCCGCGGATGGACGCTCGGCGGCATCTGGCTCACCCACGCGCACGTGGACCACATCATGGGCGTCGGGGCGGTGAAGCGCGCGCGTGACGTGCCGATCTATCTGCATCCCGCCGACCGCGCGCTCTACGACGCGCTGCCGCAGCAGGGCGGCTGGATGGGCGTCGAGCTCGAGCCGCTTCCGGCGCCCGACGTCGAGCTGCACGGCGGCGGTCGGGTGCGCGTCGGCCGGCACGATTTCGAGGTGCGGCACACGCCGGGACACTCGCCCGGCAGCGTCAGCTTCGTGGGACACGGCATGATCGTCGGCGGGGACGTGCTCTTCAACGGCTCCGTCGGCCGGACCGACCTGCCCGGCGGCGACGCCGCGGCCCTGATGCAATCCATCCAGCAGCACTTCCTCTCGCTGCCGGATTCGACCGTGGTACACAGCGGCCACGGGCCCGACACCACGATCGGCGTCGAGCGGCTGACCAATCCCTTCCTCACCGGCGCGTACCGCGTTGAGTGACCCCGTTGAGTGACCGCGTCGAGCCCGCCGCGCGCGAGGCGCGGCCTCCCGTGTGCAACCGCTGCGGCTACGCGGTCACGCTGATGCCGTGGGGCTGCAGGAATCCCTGCTCCAACTGCGGCACCATCTATCCGCTCGGCGACTGCTCCGACTGATGTCGTGAGCCCGAGCTCGCCCGCGGCGCCCGCCGCCGTTCCCGCGCCGCCCCTCGGCGCGCTCGAGGCGCGGCTCTTTCCGCCCGGCGCGCCGCCGCTCGACATCTCGCGCCTGCTGCTTCCGGCCCCGCTCCGGCCCGCGGCCCGGCTCGCGGTGCTCGACATCTCCGAGTACTTCGCCGAGTGCAGCGGCGGCGTGCGCACCTACCTCATGCAGAAGGCGCGCTACATCGAGGCGCATGCGGGACTGCGGCAGGTGCTGGTCGTGCCCGGCGTCCACGACACTGTCGGGCAGACCGACGGCGTGCGCGCCTACCGCCTGCACGGCCCGCTCATCCCGATGCAGAAGACCTACCGCTTTCTGCTGGCGACGCGCTCGATCGGCCGCATCGTCGCGCATGAGCGGCCCGACGTCATCGAGGTCGGCAGCGCCTACTTCGCGCCGTGGCTGGTGCACCGCGCGACGGCGCGGCTCGACGTGCCCGCCGTCTGGTTCTATCACAGCAACATCCCCCGCGTCTTCGCGCCGCGGGGGGAGCGCGACGTGCCGCTCCGCCGCGCCGCGGCCGCCGCCGGCTGGGCCTACGTGCGCCGCATCGCCGCGACGGTGCACACCACGATCGTCGCCTCGGAGTTCGTCGCGCGCGACCTCGAGCGCGCCGGCATCACCCGCATCGCCCACGTGCCGCTCGGCGTGGATACGGCGCTCTTCCACCCCGCGCGCCGCGCCGCGCGGACGCAGACGCGACGGCGCCACGGACTTGGCGGCGGCCCGCTCGCGCTCTTCGTCGGGCGCTTCTCGCCGGAGAAGGACCTCTTGACCCTGATCCGCGGCTGGCCCGCCGTCTATCGGCGCGCCGGCGCCGAACTGGCGATCGTCGGCGACGGCGGAATGCGCGCACGGATCGCGCGGGCCGCGGCCGCTTCATCCGGCGTCCGGCTGCTGCCGTTCGAGACCGACCGGCCCGCGCTCGCCGACCTCTACGCCGCCGCCGATCTGCTCGTCTCCTCCGGGCCGACCGAAACATTCGGCCTCGCGGCGCTGGAGGCGATGGCGAGTGGAACGCCGGTGCTCTCCTGTGACGAAGGCGGCGTCGCCGAGACGGTGCGGCGCTCCGGAGCCGGCGCGCTGTACACCGCGGGCGATGCCGGTTCGCTCGCCGACGCGGCCATCGCCCTGCTCGGCGGCGATCTCGACCCGCTCGGCCGTCGCGGACGGGAGCACGCCGAGCGGCACCACACCTGGGAGCGGGTGTTCGATCGGATCGTCGAGGTCTATCGCGGCGTGATCGCGGGATGACGCTGCTCGTCTCGATCCACGACGTCACACCGGCACTCGATCAGCCCGTCCGCCGGTTGTGGGACCTGTGCGCCGCTCGCGGCATTACACCCGCGCTGCTCGTCATTCCAGATTGGCATGGCGCCTGGGCGCTGGACGCGCATCCGGAGTTCGTCGCCTGGGTTCGCGCGCGCGCGGCCGAAGGCGCCGAGCTTTTGCTCCACGGCTACCGGCACGACGAGGTCGGGCTGCCGCGGGCGCTCCGCGATGAGTGGCGCGCCTGGGGCCGGACCGACCGCGAAGGCGAGTTCCTGACACTCGACCGTGCGGCGGCGGCGGAGCGCATCGGGCGCGGACTCGAGCTCCTGCGCGGACTCGATCTGGCGCCGATCGGCTTCGTGCCGCCGGCGTGGCTCGCACGGGAGGACGGCTTCCGCGCGGCGCGTGATGCCGGCCTGCCGCTGAGCGAGGACGAAGCCGCCGTACGGTTCGGGCCGCGGCGGGTGCCCTCGCCGGCGCTGCGCTGGAGCGGCCGCGGCGCGCTTCGGGCCCGCGGTTCCGCCGTGGTCGCGGCAGCCCGCTGGCGCTTGCACCAGGGTGCCGCGCTGCTGCGCATAGCGCTGCACCCGGGCGACCTCGGCCATCCCGCCAGCGCGCGCTCGGTGGAGCGGGAGCTGGATCGCTGGCTCGCCGTGCGCGCTCCCGTCACCTACAGCTCCCTCGCGTGAGCGAGTCGGCGTGAGGCGCCCCGCGTGAGCGTGTGGCAGGCGCACCTCGTGTGCGTGGCGCTCGTCGCCGCCGACCTCCTCGCGCGCACCTGGCGTATCCAGTGGTTCGTGCGCGGGCTGGGTCACCGGCTCAGCGCGTGGCAGGCGTTCACCCTGAACGTCTGGGGCGACGCTGCCTGCGCGCTCACGCCCCTCCGCTTCGGCGGCGAGCCGGCCCGACTCGCCGGGATGCTCCGGAGCCGGGTGCCGGCCACCGCCGCGTTCGTCGCGATCGGATTCGAGGTGCTCGCGGCGTGGCCGGTGATTCTCGTCCTGGCCGGCGCGCTGGCATGGCGCTTCGCGCCCGAGTGGTGGGCTGCTGCCGGGCCGATGCTGGCCGCGACCGCGCGGCGCATGCGCGTCTGGTTCGTCCTGGTGGTGCTGGTGAGCGCGCTCGCGTGGGTGGCAGGACGGCAGCTCGCGCGGGTGTTCGCCCATCAGGTGCGGCGGCCGGTCGCGCGGGTCCGGGTGTACTGGCGCCGCATGCCGCTCTGGCCGATCGTGGCCAGCGTGCCGTGCACGCTGGTGAACATCGTCGCCCGCGTCGCGATTCTGCCGGTGCTGGCGCTGACGCTGCCGCATCCCCCGCCGCTCGGCCCCGCGGCGCTCGGGTCCTTTGCGCTGCTCTACAGCCAGCTCGTGCTTCCGACGCCATCCGGCGCCGGCGCCGTGGAGCTCGGTTTCCTGGGCGGCGCGGCGGGTGACCTCGGCGAGAGCGGCTGGCTGCTGCTCGCGTGGCGCTTCTACAGCAACGGCGTCGGCGTCGTGCTCGGCGTCTGGCTCGCGGCGCATGAGCTGGGTTGGCCGGCGGTGAAGGAGCTCATCCGCCGGATCGGACGGCGGGAGGCGGAGCCAGCGCCACCAGCATGACCGTTCGCTCGAGCGCTTCGGCCACGCCGTGTGGCACGCCCGCCGGCGCCCAGACGAATGTCCCCGCCTCGGCGACGCGCGTCTCCTCGCCGACCGTCATCCTCGCCTTTCCCGACATGACGAGGTAGAATTTGTCCGCGCCGCCATGGGTGTGGATCGTCTGCGACTGCCCGGCCTCGAAGCAGTTGAGGCCCGCGAACAGCGCCGCGCCGCGGGCCAGGTCGGCCTTCGTCGCGGCGGTCTGATCGAACGCCGCCCGATCCGCGATCACCTGGAAGAAGTCGCTCACACACGCTCCGTGGTCGGTCGTAGCCTCGCTCTCACCGCTCACTCCTCACCGCGCACCGCTCATGGCCACCCGTATCGAGAAAGATCCCCTCGGCGAGAAGCCGGTCCCCGTCGACGCGCTCTACGGCATCCAGACGCTCCGCGCCGTGGAGAACTTCCCGATCTCCGGCCTGCGCCCGCTCCCCGCGTTCGTGGACGCGATGGTGTGGATCAAGCGCGCCGCGGCGGAGACGCACTCGGAGACCGGCCGGCTCGAGCCCCGCCTCGCCAGAGCGATCATACAGGCGGCGGACGAGGTGCTGGCGGGGAAGCATCGCGAGCAGTTCGTCGTGGACGTCTATCAGGCCGGCGCGGGCACCAGCCATAACATGAACGTGAACGAGGTGCTCGCCAACCGCGCCAATGAATTGCTCGGCGGGCAGCGCGGCACCTACACGCCGGTGCACCCGAACGATCACGTGAACATGGCGCAGAGCACCAACGACACCATTCCCACCGCGATGCGCCTCGCCACGCTCGCCACCCTGCCGCACCTGCTCGCCGCGATGGACCGCCTCGCCGGCGCGCTGCTCGGCAAGGGGCGCGAGTTCGACCATATCGTCAAGTCCGGCCGCACCCACCTCCAGGACGCGACGCCCATCCGGCTGGGCCAGGAGTTCACCGCCTACGGCCACACCGTCGCCCGCCACCGCGAGAAGCTGGTGCAGGCGGCCGACTGGCTGCGCGAGCTGAACATCGGCGGCACCGCGGTCGGCACCGGGATCAACGCGGAGACGGCATACCCGGCGCTGATGGTCAAGCATCTCGAGGCGGTGAGCGGTCTCGACCTGCGCGAAGGCGAGGACCGGATCCAGCTCATGCAGTCCATGGGCGACATCGCCACGTTCAGCGGTGCGCTCCGGGCCTACGTGCTGGACCTGGCCAAGATCGCGAACGATATCCGGCTGCTCGCGTCCGGCCCGCGCACCGGGCTCGCGGAGATTCTGCTGCCGGCGGTGCAGCCGGGCTCGAGCATCATGCCGGGCAAGGTGAACCCGTCGATCGCCGAGATGGTGAATCAGGTCTGCTTCCAGGCGCTCGGCCTCGACACCACGGTGGCGATGGCCGCGGAAGCGGGGCAGCTCGAGCTCAACGTGATGATGCCGGTCATCACTCACAACGTCGTGTTCGCGCTCATCATCGTCGCCAACGCGAGCCGCGTCTTCGCCGACCGCTGCATCAGCGGCATCGAGGCGGACGCAGCGCAGTGCGCCTACTGGCTGGAGCGGAGCCCGGCGCTGGTGACCGCGCTGGCGCCGAAGATCGGCTACGCCGAGGCCGCCAAGCTGGCCAAGGAAGCGCTGGCGACCGGACTCACGGTGAGGGAGCTGGTGACCCGGAAGCAGCTGCTCGACGGCAGGGAGCTCGACGAGGTGCTCGATCTCCGCGCCATGACCGAGCTCGGCGTGCCGGGCGGGAAGGGCATTCCCGCCGGCGGCTGACGCCGTCAGGCGGCCGGCGTCGGGCCGGTGCGCCGCTCGGTCTGATCCCGGCGCTCCAGTGCGCGGCGGTCTCCGGACGGCGTGGCTCCGGTCAGCTCGATGATCCTGAGCGGCGTCCGGCCGGGCAGCCGCTTCTCCAGCAGCGACATCGAAACGTTGTAGACCGGCGCGCCGGCCGTCGTCTGGCCTTCCAGCGTCCCGTTGTGCGCGTGGCCGTGAAGCACGCAGTCGACCTGGAAGCGCACCAGCGGCTCCTCCAACCGGCTCGACCCGAGGTAGGGATAGATCTCCGGCGGTTCGCCCTCGACGGTGGCGCGCACCGGCGAGTAGTGCATCACCGCCACCCGCCGCTCGGTACGCAGCCGGCTCAGCGCCGTCTCCATCTTGAGCGCCTCGGCGATCGCCTCGTGGACGAACTGCTTGACCGTCGGCTCGCCCCACGGTCCCAGTGCCCCCCGGCCGAACCCGCCGTAGAAACCCTTCGTCCCTGCGAACCCGACGCCGTGGATTTCGCACGAGTCGCCGTCGAGCACCTTCACACCGCTCTCGGCCAGAATCGCGGCGACCTGGGCCTGCTCGCCCGACTCATAGTCATGGTTCCCCAGCACCGCCACCGTCGGCAGCTTCACGGCCGCCAGTTCCCGCGCCAGCCGCTTCGCCTCGTCCGGCAGGCCGGTGTCGGTCAGGTCGCCGCAGAGCACCAGGATTTCCGCGCTCGCTGTCGCCGCCTCCAGCAGCCGCGGGAGCTTCGCTCCGTCCAGGCGGCCGAAGTGGATGTCCCCCACCGCCGCGATGCGCACTGCGCCGCCCGCCGCCGCCATGTCGTGTCTCCGGTAGAGAGAGTGGCGCACCGGTCGCGCGCCGCATCCCAAGCAACGGTCCCACGGCCCGCGGAGCCGTGATGGCGACCACACCCGCCCGCCAGACCGCCTCCTAGCTTCGTGAGTGCCGGAACGCGGAGGGCTGGATGACCCTGGTTTCAACGCAGCCGATCGCCGACTCGGCCTGCTACGACTTCTATCGCGACGCGCTGCGGCTGCTCGACGCCGCCAACATCCGCTTCCTCGTCGGCGGCGCCTTCGCCTTTCGCGAGTACACCGGCATCGATCGGGTGACGAAGGACTTCGATGTCTTCATCCGCCGCGCCGACATGCCGCGGGTGATCGCCGTGATGCGCGAGGCGGGCTACGAGGCCGAGCTGGTCTTCCCGCACTGGCTCGGCAAGATCCGCTCGCCGGCGGGCTTCATCGACGTCATCTTCAGCTCGGGCAACGGCGAGGCGAGCGTGGACGACGAGTGGTTCGAGAACGCCGAGCGCGCCGAGGTGCTCGGGCTCCCGCTCGCGGTCTGCCCGGCGGAGGAGGCGGTCTGGTCGAAGGCGTTCGTGATGGAGCGCGAGCGCTACGACGGAGCCGACATCATCCATATCGTCTTCGCCTGCGCCGAGCGGCTCGATTGGGCACGGCTGGTTCGCCGCTTCGGCGACCGCTGGCGGGTGCTGCTGTCGCACCTGATCCTGTTCGGCTTTGCCTTCCCCAGCGAGCGGGCCCGGATTCCGCTGCCGGTCATGGACGGCCTCGTCGCACGCCTCCTCTCGGAGGCAGAGCCGCCGCGCCAGCCGCTGCGGGTCTGCAACGGTACCCTGCTCTCATGGTCCCAGTATCTCGGCGACATCGATCGATTCGGCATGCTGGATGGGCGGCTGCCGCCGCAGGGCCGGATGACGCCGGAGGAGATCGCCGCCTGGACCGCCGCGGATAAGCGCTGAGGCCGCCGGCCCACCCGGCGCCGTGATTGCCTTCGGCGCGCCGACGCCGCCATATTCCCTCCCGACATGCGCGTCACGACCTGGACTGAATACAGCCTCATCATCTCGCTGCACCTCGCCCGG
The DNA here is from genome assembly GCA_025934955.1 of Gemmatimonadales bacterium. Taxonomy (GTDB): domain Bacteria; phylum Gemmatimonadota; class Gemmatimonadetes; order Gemmatimonadales; family GWC2-71-9. Next base: position 13,488 of record JAICWE010000066.1, read on the forward strand.
CGGGGCCGCGGTGAAGCCGCGCCCGTCGCCGCCCGTGAGCTGGCCGACGCCGAGCGTCTCCCCGCCGATTACGTCGAGCAGATTCTGCTGCGCCTCCGCCGCGCCGGGCTCGTCGAGAGCGTACGCGGCGCCAAGGGCGGCTACTTCCTCGCCCGCGACCCGTCGGCGATTTCGGTCCGCGACGTGATGACCGCCTCGGAGCACCAGACCTTCGAGGTCAACTGCGAAACCCACCCGGTGGATTCGGTCCGGTGCGGTGCCGATAGCGCCTGCAGCATCCGGCCCGTGTGGCACGCGCTCCAGCAGCGCATCGACGATCTGCTCGCCGGCATCAGCCTCGCCGACCTCATGAAGGAAGAGCCGCGGGTCCAGGAGCTGGTGACGCTCGGCTCCGTCGGCTGATGGACCCCGCGCGTCCCGATCTGGCTCCATCAGAACTGCTGCGCTACGCCCGGCACCTCACGCTTCCCGACGTGGGCGTCGAGGGGCAGCGTTGTCTCAAGGCGGCCCGGGTTCTCCTGATCGGCGCCGGCGGGCTGGGCTCGCCCGCGGCGCTCTACCTCGCGGCGGCGGGCGTCGGCACCCTCGGTATCGTCGAGTTCGACCGGGTGGACGCGACCAATCTCCAGCGGCAGATACTTCACGGAACCGCGGCGCTCGGCGCGCCCAAGCTCGACTCCGCCCGGGCCCGCATCGCGGATCTCAATCCTCACGTCACCGTCGTCCCGTTCGCCGCGCGGCTGACCTCCGCCAACGCGCTGGACATCGTTCGCCAGTTCGACATCGTCGTGGATGGGAGCGACAACGTCCCCACCCGGTACCTGGTGAACGACGCCTGCGTCCTCGCCGGCAAACCGCTGGTCTACGGCAGCATTCTGCGGTTCGACGGGCAGCTCTCGCTGTTCGACGCCGCGCGCGGTCCGTGCTATCGCTGCCTCTTCGCCGATCCGCCGCCGCCGGACCAGGTGCCGAGCTGCGCCGAAGGCGGCGTCCTCGGCGTGCTGCCGGGCATCATCGGCAGTCTCCAGGCGCTGGAAACGATGAAGTGGATCGTCGGAGCCGGCGACTCGCTGGTGGGCCGGTTGCTGCTGTTCGACGGGCTCCGGCTCCGCTTCCGCGAGGTGCGGCTCCGCAAGGATCCCGACTGTCCGGTCTGCGGCGTGCATCCGACCATCACCGAGCTGATCGACTACGAGGCGTTCTGCGGCGTCGGCGCGCCGGCTCCGGGAGAGGCGGAGATCGAGCCGGGTGTGCTATCGGACGAGTTGGCGCGGGAGCCGCGCCCGCTGCTGCTCGACGTGCGCGAGCCGTGGGAGCACCAGCTGGCCCACATCAGTGGCGCGCGGCTCATTCCTCTCGGCGAGCTGCCGTCGCGCCTCGCCGACCTC
>JAICWE010000033.1 GCA_025934955.1 Gemmatimonadales bacterium
CACGGCAAGCTCGTTCTGCCCGTTCACCATCCGGACCTGATTCAGCGTCAGCACCGCCTCGTGCGCCGCGTCGGTGCCGCCATAGATAGTGATCAGCTTCTGCAGCTCGCTCGACGCCAGCGGCAGGTTCCCGGCCTCGGCAGCTTCGCGCGCCTGATTGAGCGAGCGGCTGGCAAAGGCTTCCTTCCGATGCGCGCTCACCGTCCAGAGCCACGCCCCGAGCCCGATCACCGCTACCGCCGCCGCGCCATACATCAACGGCTTGGCGCGCCGCTGCCAGATGGCAGCCGCCGATTCGCCTTCGTGTGCCTGCGTCACCTGGCGCGTCCGCGCCGCTTCCCTGCTGGTGCGTTCCACTGTGGTCGCCATCGTTGCCTGACTGAGGATTGAAGAAACCGCGACTAGCCGGCGCCCGCCCGCGGGCGCAAACCGCCAGAAGATACCACGGGCGGCTGCCGTACGGCACCCGCTCGGGTCGTCTGGCCGGCAGCTGAGGAGGATGCCCCCGAGAGGATTCGAACCTCCGGCCAACGGTTTAGGAAACCGCTGCTCTATCCATCTGAGCTACGGGGGCGTGCCGGCGCCGGTCTGCGGGCGCCCGGAATCTCGCACGGCGCGGAGAGGGCGAGCAAGTCCGGCGGCTACACCGTCACGAGCGCCCGGCACGTGCCCGCCAGGCGAGCCCGCCCTCCCAACTGCCCGATTTCCAAAAGGAAGCAGTAGCCCGCGAGCTCGCCGCCAAGCTGCTCGACCAGCCGCCCGGCCGCGGCGGCGGTCCCGCCGGTCGCCAGCACGTCATCCACCACCAGCACCCGCCCCGCGACGCAGGCGTCCCGATGCGCCTCGAGCGCGTCGGTGCCGTACTCCAGCTCATACTCCTCGCGCGCCCGCTCCCATGGCAGCTTGCCCGGCTTCCGCGCCGGCACGAAGCCGGCGCCGAGCGCCAGCGCGACCGGCGCACCGAGGATGAAGCCGCGCGCTTCGATGCCGAGCACCCGGGTCACGCCGCACCCGCGGAACGGCTCGGCCAGTGCCGCGATGACGTCGCGCAGGAGCGCGGCGTCGGCGAGGATCGGGGTGATGTCCTGGAAGAGAATGCCCGGCTTCGGGTAATCGGGAATGCGGCGGAGTGCCGCCCGGACCCGGGCCGCCACGTCGGCCGTGATCACGTCGTCCATCAGCGGACCTCGAATCCGGCGAAGCCGCCGGGCGGTTCGGCGAACTCCTCGCTCACGAGCTGGGTGACCTGCGCCGCGCGCGGTCCGCGCCGCAGCTCGACGCCTAACGCCGTGAGCACGATCTCGTCGGCCGACGCGATGACCTCGACCGATCCGTCCGGCAGGTTGCGCACCCAGCCCCGCACGCCGAGCCGCTCGGCCGTGCGCACCGCGAACCAGCGGAAGCCGACACCCTGCACCCGCCCGCTCACGAGGAACCTGCGCGCGGCCATCGGCAGCCCTGACGTCCGCTCGTCCGGGCGGCCGGCGCCTGGCGCCCGCCGCGTCCGATCCCAGTACACGTACGCCGCCACCACGGCGGCCGCCGCGATGAGCACCCACACCAGCGCCCGATGGCTGTACGCCTGTACCGCCGCCGCCTGGAGCGCCTGCTCGTGCTTGCCCAGCAGCCATCCGATGTAGGCGAGCACGGTGCACCAGACGCCCGCGCCGATCGCGGTGAAGGCCATGAAGCGGCTGAGGCGCATCCGGCAGATCCCCGCTGGGATCGAGATGAGATGCCTGACGACCGGCACCAGCCGGCCGATCAGCGTGCTGATCTCGCCGTGCCGATCGAAGAAGAGCTGCGCCCGGTCCAGCGAGCGGCCGGAGATAAGCAGGAACTTGCCATAGCGCCTAAGCACCGGCAGGCCGACGAACGCCGCGATCACGTAGTTGATCAGCGCTCCCCCGACGCTCCCCACCGCGCCCGAGATGATGACCAGCGGCAGACTCATTTCTCCGCGCGCGGCCAGGTAGCCCGCCGGCGGGATCACCAGCTCGCTCGGCAGCGGCACCACCGACGACTCGACCGCCATGAGCACCACGATGCCGAGGTAGCCCAGGTCGGCGATGTTGCCGACCAGCCAATGGAAGAAGGTCTGCATTCACGAGCCCCGGAAGCCGAATTCGCCGAGCAACGGCACGAAGCGCACGTCCGCGACGACGCTGGTCTGGATGCCGTCGGCGGTGCGCCGCACCAGGGTCAGCTCCTGGCTCTCGCGGCTGCCGAGCGGGATGATGAGCCGACCGCCGGGGGCGAGCTGGTCCACCAGCGGCTCGGGGACGTTAGGCGATGCGGCGGCGACGAGGATCGCGTCATACGGCGCGAAGGGCCGCCAGCCGAGCGTGCCGTCGCCCACCAGCACGGTGACGTTGCGGAGGCCGAGCGATTGCAGCGCCTCGCGGGCCTGCTGCGCCAGCGCCGGCACCCGCTCCACACTGAACACGCTCTCGGCCACGAGCGACAGCAGCGCCGTCTGATAGCCGCTGCCGGTGCCGATCTCGAGCACCCGCTCATGGCCCCCCAGTCGCGCCAGCTCGATCGAGCGCGCCTGCACGTACGGCTGCGAAATGGTCTGCCCCGCGCCGATCGGGAGCGCGCTGTCCTCGTACGCACGGTGGCGGACCGCCTGGGGTATGAAGAGGTGCCGGGGCACCTGCTGCACCGCGTGCAGAACGGCGAGATCGCGCACGCCCTTGCCCCGCAGCGTCTCGACCAGCTGCGCGCGGTAGCCGCCGAAGCTGTCGCCCGCCCCTACGCTTCCAGCGACCATCCCCGCACCGTCTCGATCAGCGAGTAGTCGGTGAGATCCATCTGGAGCGGCGTGATCGAGATGAAGCCCGCCGCGACGGCCTCGTGGTCCGCGTCATCGCCTCCGGTCCAGGTGATCGTGCCCCCGCCGATCCAGAAGATCTCGCGGCCCCACGGGTCCTTCATCCGGGTGAGCGAGTTGCTGAAATAGCGGCTGCCGAGCCGCGTGACGCGGATGCCCTGCACCTCGTCGGCCGGGACGCGGGGGAGATTGACGTTGAGCAGCGTGTTGCGGGGAAATTCGACCGAGGTGATGCGGCGGACGAGCTGCACCAGAAGTGAGCGGTACGAGGCCATCGTCTCCGGCTGGTGTCCGGCGAACGAAATGCCGATCCCCGGCACACCCAGCATGACCGCTTCCATCGCGGCGCTCACCGTGCCGGAGTAGAGCACGTCCTCGCCCATGTTGGGGCCATGATTCACGCCGGAGAAGACGAAGTCCGGCCCCTCCGGCATGAGTGCCTGGAGCGCAAGCATGACACAGTCGGTCGGCGTGCCGTCGATCTGCCACGCGCCGTCCGGCCGCCGGGTGGGGCGGAGCGGCCGGTGCAAGGTGAGCGAGTGCGACGTGCCGCTCTGCTCCCGGTCCGGCGCCACGACGGTGACGGTGCCGACGGCGGCGCACGCCTCGGCGAGGAGAGCGAGTCCAGGTGCGAGAACGCCGTCGTCGTTGGTGACGAGGATGTTCATGACTCGGCGCCGTCGGGCGCGGGGCGCTCGGGCGGCGTCTTGCCGTTCAGCACGTCGAGGGTGTCGAGCAGCCCCTGTCGCAGGTCGCGCAGCAGCTCCGCGTCCGCGGCCTGGTGGGCCGCGGTGCGCAGCTCGCCGGTGCGGCGGTACTGGTCCACCCGCTGCCGCGCGCCGTCGATGGTGTACTTCTCGGTGTAGAGCAGGTGCTTCACCAGCAGGATCAGCTCGATCTCGCGCGCCTTGTAGACCCGGTTGCCGGAGCGATTCTTCGCCGGATTGAGGAAGCGGAACTGGCTTTCCCAGTAGCGCAGCACGTGCGGCTTGAGGTCGGTCAGCGCGCACACCTCGCCGATCGAGAAGAACTCCTGCACCGGTTTCTGTCGCTTGGCCACGTGAGCCGTCATCGCCACGTCTCCGCTTTGAGCTCGCGTTCCATCAGCTCCGCCACCGTGTCGCGCACCGGCTTGCCGTCGAACAGCACCGCGCACACCCGCTCCGCGATCGGAAGCTCGACGCCGCGCCGCGCCGCCAGCGCTGACCCGGCGCGCGACGCGTTGGCGCCTTCGGCCACGCTGCGGTGCGTCGCCTGGTACGCCTTGAAGCTCTGCCCCTGCGCGAGCGCGACGCCGAGTCCGCGGTTGCGGCTCAGGTCGCCTGTCGCGGTGAGAATCAGATCGCCCATCCCCGCAAGTCCCGCGAAGGTGACCGGCTCGGCGCCTTCCGCCACGCCCAGTCGCGCCATCTCGGCCAGGCCGCGCGTGATCAGCGCCGCGCGGGTGTTGCTGCCGAGCCCGAGCCCGTCGAGGATGCCGGCGGCGATCGCGATCACATTTTTCAGCGCGCCCGCCAGCTCGACGCCGATCACGTCACCGCCGGTGTAGACCCTGAACCGCGGTGTCGCGAACACCTGCTGCGCCGACCTCGCCGCCTCGGCGTCGCTGGATGCGGCGACCACCAGCGTCGGCTGCCCGTCGTACACCTCTCGGGCGAAGGACGGCCCCGACAGCACCACGAAGCGCGCCGTCGGCGCCAGCTCGTACACCACCTGGCTCATCCGCGCGAGCGTGCCGGCCTCGAGCCCCTTCGTCGCGCTCAGCACCAGCCGGCCCGCCAGCTGATCGCGGATCGGCGCGAGCACCGAGCGCACCGCGTGGCTCGGCGCGGCGGAGACGATCAGCTCGGCGCCCGCGATCACGTCGCCGATCACGGTCGAGGCCGCGAGCCGCGAGTCGAGCGGCGCGTCCGGCAGATACAGCGGGTTGAGGCGGCGGGCGTTGATCGCCTCGGCAACCTCGGGCTCGAACGCCCAGAGCCGCACGTCGCAGCCCTTGGCTGCCAGCAGGTGCGCGAGCGTCGTTCCCCAGCTCCCCGCCCCGAGCACGCCGACCCGCGTCATGCGCTCGGCCCGGCGGCCGGCCGCTCCCGCCGGCCGAACCGGTTCTCGGTCCCGGCGAGCAGCCGCCTGACGTTGGCCCGGTGCAGCCAGATGATCGCGAGCGCCACGATCGCGTCGACCCAGACGAGCTGCCGCCGCGCCGGAGCCAGGAACCACACCGCAAGCGGCAGCGCCGCCGCCGCGATGATGCTGCCCAGCGAGACGTACCCGCTCAGCCGCACGATGATGATCCAGAGCGCGAGGCACACGATCAGCGCCTTGGGGAAGAGCGCGAGCATGACGCCCGCCGCCGTCGCGACGCCCTTGCCGCCGCGGAAATGCACGAACACCGACCAGACGTGCCCCGCGATCGCCACGACGCCGCAGAGCAGCGCGAAATTCAACGACGGGCTCACCCGCGGTGCGATCACCGCGACCGGCACCACGCCTTTCGCCGCGTCGAAGACGCCCGCGGGGATGGCGTACTTCCAGCCCAGCGTGCGATACAGATTGGTCGCTCCCAGATTCCGGCTGCCGACGCGGCGCAGGTCGATGCCGCGGGCCCAGCGCGCCACGAGATAGCTCGTGGGAATCGCGCCGATGAAGTACGCGGCGACCAGCGCCGCCGTCTGGGCGCCGTTCATGCCCGCCGGTCGTCGGAGCGCGGCTGCTTGCGGGCGCCCCGCGCGGTGAACTTGAGCCGGAGCGGTGAGCCGCTGAACGCCCACGCCGCGCGGAAACCGTGCACCAGATAGCGCTGGTACGACTCCGGCACGTCGTCCGGCCGGTTGGTGACGATGGCGATCGTCGGCGGCGCGGTGCCCACCTGCGAGGCGTACAGCAGCTTGACCTCCTCGCCCGGCTTCTGCGGCGGCGCCTGTCGCTCGATCAGTTCGCCGAGCACCCGGTTCACCTCCGCCGTCGGGACCCGCTCCTCCCGCGCCGCGGCCGCCTCGAGGATCGCGTCGAGCACCTTCCGCGCACGCTGGCCGGTCAGCGCCGAGACGTAGAGGAAGGGCACGTAGCGGAGGAACGGCGCCTTCTCGATCAGCTCGTCCTGTCCGCGCCGCGCGGTGTTCGCGTCCTTGTCCTCGACGAGATCCCACTTGTTCACCACGACGATCAGCGCGCAGCCGTGATCCCATGCCTGGGTGGCGATGCGAAGGTCCTGGTTGTGGAGGCCGAGCGTGGCGTCCACCACGAGCACGCACACCTGCGCCCGCTCGATGGCGCGCTCGGTGCGGAGCGTGGAGTAGAACTCGAGGTCATCCTCCACTTTAGCTCGACGACGTAACCCTGCGGTGTCAATGAAGTTCAGGGATGTGCCCTGATACCGCAAGAGGGAGTCGATCGCGTCGCGCGTGGTGCCGGCGTCGGGCGCGACAACGTGGCGCTCCTCGCCCAGCAGCTTGTTCACCAGCGACGACTTCCCCACGTTAGGCCGGCCGACGACCGCGACGTTGATCGCGTCGTCGCCTTCGCTCTCCTTCGCCGACGGCAGGCGCTCCACGATCCGGTCGAGCAGGTCGCCGCTGCCCTTCCCGACCGCCGCGGAGACGCCGATCGGATCGCCGAAGCCGAGCTGGTAGAACTCGTACTGTGCGGTGCTGCGCTCCAGGTCGTCCAGCTTGTTCACCACGACGAGCACCGGTCGTCCGGCGCTGCGAAGCTTGTCGGCGATGGCGCGGTCGATCGGATGCACGCCCTCCCGGCCGTCCACCAGGAAGACCAGCGCATCGGCCTCGTCCAGCGCGAACTCCACCTGCTGGCGGATGGCGCGGTCCATCGCCTCGTCCGAGTCGGGGACCAGGCCGCCGGTGTCCACCACCCAGAACGAGCGCCCGTTCCACTCGGCGTCGCCGAAGTGGCGATCGCGCGTGGTGCCGGCGTGCTCGCTCACGATGGCGCGGCGTCCGCCGATGATGCGGTTGAACAGCGTGCTCTTGCCGGTGTTCGGACGGCCGATGATGGCGACGGTCGGCTTGCTGGCGCTGCTGCTTGCACGGCTCATGCGGCGGCGTCCACGAAGTCCCTGGAGAAGCGGATCGGCGACGGCACGCCCGCGGCGAGCGTCTCGATCGTCATGCCGTCCATGAAGAGTCCGTCGTCGTTCACCGACTCGGCGGGGAGCAGTACCAGGTCGAGCTCGTGGCGCGCCTTGAGGGCACTCTGGATCGCGGTGCCGGGCAGCAGTCCCGCCGTCGTGACGCTCGCGCCGAAGAGCGTGTTGACGACGGGAATCAGCTCGAAGCCCGCGCCGGTCACGCGGGCGAGCGGCTCCAGCACCTGCGGCATGAGCGGCGCCATGCCGGTGCCGGTGACGACGCCGATGGTTCGCCCGGCCCACGACGCGAGCCCGGCGGCGCCGCCCGCGATGCGGCTCTGCAGCCAGCGGACCGCGCCGACGCCGTTTTCCACCTGGTCGAAGTGGTCGTAGATCTCCGCCGGCGGCAGCTCCACGCCGGCGCGGAGGTACAGCTCGTCGGAGCCGAACGCCCAGTAGATGCCGCGCTCCCGCTGCGCTGCGGGCCAGCGCGTCTCGATCATGGTGATCGCGGCGCGGCATTCGTCGGCCGTCGGCTCGCGCACCAGGTGATGCTTGCTGTACTCCGTGAGCCCCACCGGCACGATGGAGCAGCCGAGGATCGCGGGGCCGAAGTTCCACAGATCGTCGAGCGTCCGCTGCAGCACCGCCCCATCGTTCACACCGGGCGACATCACGACCTGGGTGTGGAACTCGATCCCGTGCGCGGCAAAGCCGCGGAACTGCTCGAGGATGTCCGGCGCCGTCGGATTGCGGAGGAGATAGCGGCGCGCGACCGGATCGGTCGCGTGCACCGAAACGTAGAGCGGTGAGAGCCGGTACTCGATGATCCGCTCGACATCGTGCGGCTTGAGATTGGTCAGCGTCGCGAAGTTGCCGTAGCGGAAGGAGAGGCGGTAATCGTCGTCGCGGATGTAGAGCACGTCGCGCAGGCCGTCGGGCAGCCCGTCCACGAAGCAGAAGTCGCAGCGGTTGGCGCAGCGGCGGATGCGCGCCGGCTCGAGCGCCACGCCAAGGGGCTCCTCCAGCGGGCGCTCGATGTCGTACTCGATCTCGTCACCATCCGGCTGCCGCACATAGAGCGAGAACTGCTCCTCCGCGGTGAGGAACTCCCAGTCGAGAAAATCCTCGAGCTCGCGGCCGTTCACGCTGACAAGCTCGGAGCCGGGCACCAGGCCGAGCTCCTCCGCTATGGAGCCGGGCTGGACGGAGGTCACCTTGATCATAAGCGGCGTAAGATGCCCCGCGGGCACCGTAAGCGCAATGCGGACTGTCACTTTGATCGCGTAGCATCGTGTATTGCTGGAGGTTGCGCCTTCGGCCGGCCGGCGGCATGATAGAGCGTCCCGGGCCTGGAGACCTGATGCACCCGCTCTTCCCGAAGCTCCTCGAGTTCAGCGACATCGCACTCCTCCTGATGCGGCTCCTCGTTGCGCTGGTCTTCTTCAAGAGCGGCTGGAGTCACGCGGCGGATCCGGTCGGCCGGGGAGAGAAGATCAGCATGAGCCCCGGATTCACCCGCTTTCTCGGCATCGCCGAGATGGCCGGCGCGCTCGGCGTCGCCGTCGGCGTGCTGATCCAGCTCGCCGCCCTGGGACTCATCCTGGTGATGCTCGGTGCGATCCAGAAGAAGATCGCGCAGTGGCACATCGGCTTCTGGGGCGCGCACGACGACGGCTGGCACTACGACCTGTTGTTCCTCGTGATGTGTCTCGTGATCATCACGACCGGCGGCGGGCGACTGGTGCTCCTCGGATGACCGGCGTCTGAGCGTCCTCGCCGCCGAGGCGGTCTCGAAGCGGTACGGCGACGTCGCGGCTCTGGATGCGGTGTCGCTCGCGGTGGCCGCCGGTGAGTGCGTGGCGCTGGTGGGCGAAAGCGGCTCGGGCAAGACGACGCTGCTCCGCTGTTTCAATCGTCTGGTGACGCCGAGCGGCGGGCGCGTGCTGCTGAACGGAGCCGATGTCGCGACGATCGACCCGGTCGAGGTGCGGCGGACGCTGGGGTACGTGCCGCAGGACGGCGGACTCCTCCCCCACTGGCGAGTGCTGCGCAACGTGGCGCTGGTGCCATGGCTCAAGGGCGCCGCGGAGCCGGAGTCGATGGCTCGCGCCGCACTGGACCTCGTCGGCCTGGATGCGACGGCATTCGGCGGTCGGTGGCCGCGCGATCTCTCCGGCGGGCAACGGCAGCGCGTCGCGGTCGCCCGGGCGATCGCCGCGCGGCCGGGCATTGTGCTGCTCGACGAGCCGTTCGCAGCGCTCGACGCGCTTACCCGCGCCGATACCCAGGCGCTCTTCGCCCGGCTCCAGCGCGAGCTCGGCCTCACATCCGTGCTCGTCACCCACGATCTGAACGAGGCGCGGTTGCTTGCGACCCGGATCGCGGTGCTCCGTCAGGGCCGCATCGAGCAGGTCGGCCCGCCCGACGAAATCATCGCGTCACCGGCGACCGACTACGTGCGGCGGCTCTTCGAGCGCGCCCGTGTGACGGCGGCGTGACGGCTCGAGCGTCGGCGTGGGTGGCCGTGTTCGCGGCGGGCGTCGCCGCGTCGGTTGCGCTCGCCGGCCGGACCGCCGAGGCGCAGGTCACTCCCACGCGCGCGCGAGCCGTCATCGTCGCGTCGAAGCCGTTCGGCGAGTCGTACGTGCTGGCCGAAATGTTCGCGCAGCTGCTGGAGGCGCGCGGCTACCGCGTCGTGCGCCGGCTCGGCCTCGGTGCGACCGAGGTCGCCTTCCAGGCGCTTCGCACCGGCGCGATCGACGTCTATCCCGAGTACACCGGTACCGGCCTCCTCGCGATCCTGCACCAGCCCGCACGGGCTGGCCCGCGCGAGGTATACGATCGCGTGTCGCGTGAGTTCGTCGCTCGCTTCGGCATGCGCTGGCTTCCGCCGCTTGGCTTCGAGAATACCTACGCGGTCGCGGTGCGCCGCGAGACCGCCCAGCGGCTGCATCTCATCACGCTGAGCGATCTCGCCGGCGCGAGCTCGCGCCTGACGGCCGGCTTCACTCCCGACTTCGTCGGCCGCGCCGATGGGCTGCCCGGACTCGAGGCGACGTACGGGATGCGGTTCGCCGCCGTCCGGTCGCTCCTTCCCGCCGTCAAGTACCAGGCGATCGCCGCGGGCAAGGTCGACGTGATCGACGGCTACTCGACCGACGGCCTGCTCGCGCGCTATGATCTCGTTGCGCTCGACGATGATCGCCGTCTCTTCCCGCCGTATGAGGCGGCGGCGCTCGTCGGCGCGGCGCTTCAGCGTGACGCACCCGGCGCCGTGCTCGTGTTGAGCGAGCTGAGCGGGCGGATCGGCGAAGCACGAATGCGGCGGCTCAATCAGCGGATCGAGGCGAACGGCGAGTCGGTGAGCGACGTGGCCTCATCGGCGCTGCGCGAGCTGGGGCTCACGACGGAGTCTCCGACGCGGATTACGTCGGTCGCCGATGCAGCAGGTCGCCGGCCGCTCTTGCCCTATCTCGTCGCGCAGCGCATGGCCCTGCTCCGCCTGACGCTCCGCCACCTGCTGCTGGTGGCCGTGTCACTCGGTGTCGCGATCGCGCTGGCGCTGCCGGCCGGCCTGCTGCTCGAGCGCACCCGGCGCGGCGCCGAGGCGACGATCCGCGCGGTCGGGCTGGTGCAGACCGTGCCCGGCATCGCGCTGCTCGCGTTCATGATCCCCTTGTTCGGGATCGGAGTGGCACCGGCGCTGGTGGCGCTCTCGCTCTACTCGCTCTACCCGATCGTGCGGAACACGTACACCGGGGTCCGCGGCGCCGACCCCGCCGCGGTCGCGGCGGCTGTCGCATCCGGGATGACGCCACGCCAGGTGTTGCGATACGTACGGCTGCCGCTCGCAGCGCCGGTGATCATGGCAGGCATCCGCACCGCGGCGGTCATCGACGTCGGCACCGCGACGCTCGCCGCATTCATCGGCGCCGGTGGGTTGGGCGACCCGATCGTCGCGGGGCTCGCGCTCTCGGATGCGCGCATGATTCTCTCAGGCGCCATTCCGGCGGCGCTACTGGCGCTGCTCGTGGATCTGGCGCTCGGGGGGTGCGAGCGGGCCGTGACACCGGGCGGAGTGGGTTGACGGCGCGACGGAAGTCCGGGTCGGGCGGGACACGCCGAAGCCCGACGAGTTGTGCAGCCTGTCGGGCTTCGGGTGATGTCCGAAACGTGAGAGCGGGAGACGGGGCTCGAACCCGCGACATTCAGCTTGGGAAGCTGACGCTCTACCAACTGAGCTACTCCCGCAGTGCCGCGCCTCGGTGTGCCCGGTGAGCGCGGCGGAGAAAATATGGCCGCGGGCGCACGCCCCAGCAACCCCGGTGGCCGCGCGTCAGCGCGCGGTGGACGCCGCCAGGAAGCTCGCCAGGTCCGCCTCGGAGATCGCCGGCTCACCGGGTGAGACGTTGTCCAGCTTTCCCGCCTTCATCCACCGCTCCAGCTCGACCACCAGCTCGAAGAGATGGTCGAACGAGTCCACCACGAACAGCAGCGGCTGGTAGTGGTGTATCTCGAAATACTGGTTGATCACCCACTCGAGCCGGATGGGATAGCGCTGCACGTCGGCGGCGTCGATGCTGTGCGCCAGCTCGCCGTAACTGCTCAACAGTCCGCTCCCATACGCCTTGAGACCCTTGCCGTCGCGCGACTGCATGAGGCCGAACTCGATCGTGAACCAGAAGAACCGCGCCATCGCCTTGGTGATGCTGGTGACGCGGCGGACCCGCTCCGCTTCGTCGCGGATGCCCGCCGCCAGCTCCGCCGCGGTGTGGGCGCAGTCGCCGAAACGCACCAGCGTATCGGCGAAGGCGCGATCCGTGTGCATCGGCACGTGGCCGGCGATGTCGTGGAAGATGTCCGGCTCGGGCAGATAGTCGAGCGTGCGGCCGTCGCGGATCGTGATGGTGGTCGGGAACTCGCGGTTGCGGAGGCAGTCGAAGAACAGGAAGGAGGGAACGTACCCGCTCACCGGCTTCGCCTTGAAGCCGGTGAGCGGGTGGAGAAATCGATTGACATCGTCCAGCCGCGGCACTCGGTCCGCGTCGAGGCAGAGACTGGCGATGCCCTCGAGGAAGCGCTCGTTGGCGTAGCGCTGCCACCGTTCGCCCATCCGGCCGAACAGACGGCGCCAGGCGTCGTGATTGGCCTCGGAGTACAGCTCGTACGGCTGATGGATGTAGAGCTGCCCGCTGGCCTGGGCCTGCTCGATGAACGGCGCCCGCGTCGTCGTGAGTCCGATCGGCTCCGTCTGGGTCCCCGCCATTGGCCGCTCCCGGTTACACTCGCCGAAATCTAGCGCGACACTTCGAGCAAGGCGGCCGCTCCGCTACGCCTTCTTCTTGTAGCGCCATGCGATGATGCCGCTGCCCTTGCCCTCGGCGGTGAAGTCCTTGGTCTGCCCCTTGGGGAGCGCCGGGATCGCGACGTCCTGCGACGTGACCGCCGTCCCCTTTGCATCGAGGAATTCGACCGTCAACGTCATCGGCGCCGGCTTGACCTCCGTGCCGGCCTTGTTCAGCGCCTCCCGCCCGGTCGCCGTGCCGCTGAGAGTGACGCCGCCGTTGCTCGGGGCGAAATCCTTGATCTGCACGTCCACCGGCATGCCGAGCAACTCTACCGCCACGTCCTGCCGCGCCTTGTCGTTCTGCTGGAGCTTGTAGCCTGCGCCGAGCAGCTTGTGCGCGTCCTCGCTGAGCGGATCGATGGCGAGCAGCTTCTTCGCCGTTTCCACCAGCTTGGCGCCGTTGCCCAAGCCGTCGTAGGCGAACGCCTCGTAGTAGAGCGCGTCACGGCTGTTCGGATTCGAGGCGAGCACCTTATCGAACGCCGTGACCGCATCCTGGTACTTCTTGTTCTTGTAGAAACCCAGGCCAATCGTCATGGCGTCGCTGGCCGCCGCGGCGCCGCCGGAGTCGCCGCGGCTCGCCAGCAGTTCCTTCTGGATCATCGCAGCGCTGTCGGCCTTGCCGGTGGCGCCGTAGGCGTTGGCCAGACCCTTCTTCGCATCCACGTCCTCCGGGTTTGCCGCGAGATAGGTGCGGAGCGGCGCGATCGCCTCGGCAGCGTGCTTGCCCTGGAGCAGCGAGAAGGCGTAGTACTTCTGCGACTTGAGCACCGTGGCCGAGTCGCCGGCACCCACCGGCAGCGACAGCATCTTCCGGTAGTATGCCGCCGCGCTGTCGTACTTCTGCTGGTTATAGAAGATGTTGCCGAGTTCCATGTTGGGCTGCCACGCGCCGGGGTTCGCGGCCGCGGCCTGGCGGAAGAGTCCGATCGCCTCGTCGTCCTTGCCGGCCTTGTACGCGTCCACGCCGTTGTTGAAGTACGCCGCGAAGATCGGCCGGGTGAGGTTGGCGATCTCGTCCTTGCAGTCCGGGGCCAGTTTGAGCGCCTTCGCCAGAGCGGTGTCGGCGCCCTCGATGTCGCCGCGGTAGAGTCGGGTACGGCCGAGGAAGTACCACGCCGCGGCCGACTTGTCCTGGCCGTTCTGGGTGATCGCCTCGATGATGACCCGCTCCGCGTCGCCCAGCGCGTGCGCCTTGTTGGCGGAGTCCGGCGTCTCGATCGCCGTCTTCAGGTAGGTTGCGCCGCTGCTGACCTTGAAGTGCTTGTTCTTGTCGGCTGAGCAGGCGGGCGGGACGTACTTGCTCCCGGCTTGCAGCATCGCCTTGGCCACGCCGGCATCGTAATGTGCGGGCTGCTGGGCTGAGACCGGCACCGCCCCGAGGGCGAGCAGCACCGGCAATGCGCATTGGGTCACCACTCGGATTCGCGTCACGCTGTCGAGCTCCTCAGTCAGAGTCTCCGGTCGTCTTCCCCGCTCGCCCGGCGAGTCGGAGGGCGGCCCCTTGCAACTCCCTTGCCACTTCGTGCGCCGGACGGCCCGTGCGCCGCGCGATCGCGGCCACATCGTCGTACTCGGGCTTGGCCCTGGGCCCGCCCGGTGCTTCCACGATCTTCACCCGGACCGACGTCCCGTCAGCCGCCTCCACGTCCACCTCGCGACGCGGAAGGGTCACCCGCTCGGCGGTCCAGCGGCGGAGCCCCGCCGTCGTGCTGTGGCGCAGCAGCGCCTCGCCGACTCGCTCGGCGTCGGCCGGCGCCGCGGTGGCCTCCAGCCGGAAGCCGGTGCGTCCCTTCTTGCTCTGTGTCGCCCACACCTGGACGTCGAGCGCGCCGGCCGCGAACAGCGCCTCGCGCACCGGGTCGAGGTATTCGGGGCTCAAATCGTCCAGATCGGTGACCAGGATCACCAATTCACCGGCCTCGCGGGACGGCGTCGCCACGATCAACCGGAGCGCATTCGCGTAGCCTTCCGGATCCCGTCCGCCCGCGCCCCACGAGCCCGCCGCAACGGCTCGCCAGCGCGCCGGCGGCGGTCCGCTCGACAGCACCCTCAGGAGCACCGCGCCCGTGGGCGTCGTCGCCTCACCGTCGACCGGTCCCTCGTCGACCAGCTCGAACCCCTCGAGCAGCAGCGCCGTGGCGGGTGTGGGGACGGCCATGGCCCCATGCGCCGCACGCACCCAGCCGCTGCCGACCGCCACCGGGCGGTTGTAGACCCGGTCGATCCCGAGCCGCTCGAAGCCCTCGATCCCGGCTACGAGGTCCACCAACGCGTCCATCGCGCCCACCTCGTGCAGCGCGACATGCTCCGGCGGCTGGCCGTGCACCCGGCCCTCGGCCTCGCCCAGGAGGCGGAGGGCGCGCACGGCGCGCTCGCGGACCCACTGGCTCAGCGGAGCACGCTCCACGATGGCGATCAGCTCACCGATGTGGCGATGCGGCGCGTCACCATGGGCGTGGGTGTGGGCGGCGCGCCGATGCGGCTCGTCGCCCGTGCCATCAGCGTGATCGTGGTGAACCTGGTGGTGGTCGTGATCGTGATGGGAATGGGCCAGGAGATCGGCCGGCCGCTCGATCTCCCCACCCGACAGCACCACGTCCACCTTGAGCGCGCGGACGCTGCAGCGCTCCACCTCGCGGATCCGCACCCTGACGCCGGGCAAGCCGAGCCGTACCGGCACCTGCTCCAGCCACTCGCGCGGCGCGCCGGCCGCGATCAGCGCGCCGAGCAGCATGTCGCCGCTGATGCCGGCAGCGGGATCGAGAATCGCGAAGCGCCCATCGGACATAGTCGCGAAAAATGGCCGGGCGCTAGGCCGGAAGCAAATCCCCCGGATCGCGATACAACCATCCTGCGCCGGTGTTGAAGACGACGACGCGGTCGTCCGGCGCGATCGCACCGCTCGCGAGGAGCGGCGTCAGCGCCGCGAGTGCGGCGCCGCCTTCCGGCGCGAAGTCGATCCCCTCGTCGCGCGTGCCGCGGAGCGCCGCTTCCGTCAGCGCGCGGTCATCCACCGCCACGGCGCCGCCGTCGCTCTCCCGCAGCGCCCGGAGCATCAGCCGGTCGCCGAGCGGGGCCGGCACCCGCAGTCCGCTCGCGACGGTCCACGGCTCCGGCCAGGCCTCCGCGCGCTCGGCGCCGAGGGCGAATGCGCGCACCATCGGCGCGCAGCCGGACGACTGGACGGTGTACATCCGCGGCGCCGGACCGCTCACCCACTCGGCCGCGATCAGCTCGGCGAACGCCTTCCACATGCCGATCAGTCCCGTGCCGCCGCCGGTAGGATAGAGAATCGCATCCGGCAGCGTCCAGCCGAGCTGCATGGCGAGCTCCAGGCCTAACGTCTTCTTCCCTTCGATGCGATAGGGCTCGCGCAGCGTGGAGAGGTCGGTAGCGCCGGACTCCGTGGCCCACGCGCGCGCCGCGCGGCCGCAGTCGCCGATGTGGCCGTCGAGCAGCACCAGGTCCGCGCCGAAGGCGAGCATCTGCGAGACGATGGTGCGCGGCGTCGTCCGCGGCGCATACACTCGCACCGGCAGGCCGGCGCGCGCGGCGTACGCCGACGCCGCAATGCCCGCGTTCCCCGCCGTCGGCAGCACGAAGCTGGTCGCGCCCGCGGCGACGGCGCGGGTGACGGCCGCGCTGAGTCCGCGGCTCTTGAACGAGCCGGTCGGGTTGGCGCCTTCGTCCTTCACCCACAGATCGGACAGCCCGAGTCGCGCGCCGATGCGCGGCGTCCGCAGCAGCGGCGTGTCGCCTTCGCCGAGCGTGATCGGTTCCTCGTCCGCGGCGAGCGGCAGGAAGGAGCGGTGTCGCCACATCCCATGGCGCCGCCGCACGTCGGCGCGCTCGGTGAGCGGGCGGTGGCGGTCGCCGTAGCGCACCAGCCATGGCTGGCCGCACCGGTCGCAAACCGTGGCGAGGCCGGCGGCATGGCGCGTGTTGCCACAGGCATCACACTCGAGAGTCCAGTCGGTGTCGGTCACGCGGTCCGCTCGTGAAGGTGGGCGAGGATGCGCTCGGCGAGCGCGGTGGAGACGCC
The DNA here is from genome assembly GCA_025934955.1 of Gemmatimonadales bacterium. Lineage (GTDB taxonomy): Bacteria > Gemmatimonadota > Gemmatimonadetes > Gemmatimonadales > GWC2-71-9. Next base: position 16,316 of record JAICWE010000033.1, read on the forward strand.
GGGCACGGCGGCCAGCTCGGCCACGCTCGCGCTCTTCACGCCGGCGAGGCTGCCGAAGCGTTCGATCAATTCGTGCCGCCGCTTGGGTCCGACGCCCGGAATGTTGAGCAGCTCGGAGGTGATGACCCGCCGGCCGCGCTGCTGCCGGTTGTACGCCAGCCCGAAGCGATGCGCCTCGTCGCGCGCACGCTGGAGCAGCCGGAGCGACGGGCTCCGTCGCGAAAGGCGCAGCGGCTCGCTCCGGCCGGGGAAGAAGATCTCTTCCTCCCGCTTGGCGAGGCTGATGAACGGGAGTCCGGTGAGCCCGAGCGCGTGTGCCGCGTCCACCGCCGAGGAGAGCTGTCCCTTGCCCCCGTCGATCACGAAGAGATCCGGCAGCGGCAGCTTCTCCTCGGTGCGGCGGGTGAGATACCGGGTGAGGACTTCGTGGATCGCCGCGAAGTCGTCCTGCTGCGCCAGGCCCTTGATCTTGAACTTGCGGTACTCGCTCTTCTTGGGCCGGCCGCCCTCGAACCACACCAGCGAGCCGACCATGTCGCGGCCCTGATTGTGGGAGATGTCCACGCAGACGAGACTGCGCGGCACCGCGCTGAGACCGAGGTCGCGACCCAGCGCGTACACCGGATCCTCGGCCCGCTCCTCGGTCTCGAACGATTCGATCCGGAGACTCTCGAGCAGATGCCGCGCGTTCTGCTCGGCGAAGTCGAGCCAGCGGCGGCCGGTGCCCCGCTGCGGCACGCTCCACTCGGTCCCGGCGAAGATCTCGCGGAGCGCGTCCATGTCCTCGGGCGGGAACGGCAGGATGACGCGCCGCGCGCGATCCTCGACCACGGCATGGTAGCGCACCAGGAATGCGGCGAGGATCGCCTCGTCGCGCTCCTCGTCGCCGCCTTCGAGGAAGCGGTGCTCGCGGCCGACCACCTTGCCTTCGCGCACCCGGACCAGCACCACGACCGCGTCGTCACCGTCGCGCGCGTAGCCGACGACGTCGGCGTCACCGCTGCCGATGATCTCGACCGAGGACGACTCCTCCACCTTGTCGAGCCAGCGGAGCGCGTCGCGCAACTCCCTGGCTCGCTCGAAGTCCTCACGCGCGGCGGCGGCGTGCATCGCGTCGCGCACCCGCGGGCGCACGTCGGAGGTGCGCCCCTCGAGGAACGCGAGCACGTCGTCCACCATGCGGCGGTAGTCGGCCTCACTCTGCCAGCCGACGCACGGCGCCAGGCAGCGGCCGATGTGATAGTCGAGGCAGGGCCGCTCCCGCCGCTCGCTCGGCAGATCGTCGGAGCAGCTCCGGACGGTGTACAGCCGGCGGATGATCGCCAGCGTGCGGCGCAGCTGGCCCACGTCGGTGTAGGGTCCGAAGTATCGGGCGCCGGCGACGTCGCGCCGGCGGGTGACCAGCACCCGCGGAAACGGTTCGCCGATGGTGACGGCGATGGACGGGTAGCTCTTGTCGTCCTTGAGCCGCACGTTGAAGCGCGGCCGGTACTCCTTGATGAGATTGTTCTCCAGCACCAGCGACTGCGCCTCGCTGGCCGTGACGATGGTGTCCACGTCGGCGATGAGCCGCACCAGCAGCCGGTTCTTCGGGCTCTCGCCGTGATCGCTGAGGAAATAGCTCCGTGCCCGGCTCCGAAGTCGCTTCGCCTTGCCGACGTACAGCACGTCGCCGGCCGCGTCCTTCCAGAGGTAGACGCCGGGGCCGTCGGGCAGCGTGTCGAGCTTGCGCTGGAGGGAGTCGGAGGGAACCGCGGTCATCCGTCGTCAGGTTCGGGGCGTATGCGCGTCAGCGGGCGCGGGTGCGGCGCGTCAGCCGGTTGGTGAGCTGCTGCGCCTGGGGAATGCCAAGCGCGCTCGTCGCGCCCACGTAGACGATCGAAAACGCGCCAATGACAAATATGGCGAGGATGATGGGATGCCGCAGGAGCGCCGGCCCATGGCGGAGGATGATGCGGACACCCCAGCCGGTCGTCACGGCGAGCAGCGCCACGCCCCAGAGCCGCGCCACCAGCGCGCCGGCCAGCCCGGTGGTGCCGATGCGCCGGTTGAGTGTGCGCCGGAGCAGCATGAACTCGACCCAACCCGCGACGCCTGCCGACGCCGTCAGGCCCGCCGCACCCCACCGCTCGCTCAGTCCGATCAGCGGTGGCAGCATCACCGCCGCGAGATAGCCGAGCACCGTCGTCAGCACCACCCGCACGATGCCGTAGCGCAACGGTGTACGGGTGTCGCGCAGCGCGTAATAGGTCGAGCTGTACAGCCGGCCCAGCGTCGACGCGAGCAGTCCGACGGCACTGCCGGCGAGAATGGCCCAGACGTACAGCGTTTGCGGGCGGGTGAAGTTGCCGGTCTGGTAGAGCGCGCCGGCGAGCACGTCGCCCAGGCCGAGAAAGACGGCCGACGCGGGAATCACGTAGAACGCGATCTGCCGGAGCCCGCGGTCGAGCCGCGCGCGCAAGTACGCGGCGACTTCCTCGTTGCTCCCCACGGCGCTCGACATCGTCGGCAGCTCCGCCGCTGAGATCGACATGCCGAAGAGGCTGATCGGCAGCGTATAGAGCACCTGCGCGTAGCTGAGCGCGGCCACGGCGCCGGTGGGCAGCAGACTCGCGATGAGCGTGTCCACGTACGCGCTCACCTGGGTGACGCCGCGGCCGAGGAACGCGGGCATGAAGTTGTACACGACGGCCTGCACGTGGAGGGAGCGCCACTGCAGCCGCGGCCGCAGCCGGCCCAGCAGCATCACCACCGTCGGCACCTGCACCAGTACCTGGAGCAGGCTGCCCAGCACCGAGCCCCACGCGGCGTAGATGGCGGTGTGCCGCTGGGCGGTTTCGCTGCCGGTGAGGATGAGCGTCCCGATGATCGTGAGGTTCCACGCGACTGGCGCCGAATACGAGAGGAGGAACCGCCGGTGGCTGTTCAGGATGCCGAGGCACCACGCCGAGAGCACCAGCAGGCCGGTACCGGGAAAAAGGATCTGCACCAGCAGCACGGTCAGGTCGCGCTTGTCTCCGGCGAAGCCCGGCGCGACCAGATCGATCAGCGGGCGAGCCAGCAGCACGCCGCCGAGCACCAGTGCCGCCACCACCAGCCCGAGCAGCGCCAGCACCGCCTCGGCCACCCGCTCCGCTTCCTCGTGCCGATCCTCCGCCAGCAGTCGCGCGTACACCGGAATGAAGGACGCGCTCAGCACGCCTTCGCCGAACAGATTCTGGAGGAAGTTGGGAATCTTGAACGCCGCGCCGAACGCGTCGGCCACATCGGAGGTGCCGAGATAGTGCGCGAAGAGACGGTTGCGAATGAGCCCGACCAGGCGGCTCAGCAGGATGCCCGAGCCCACCATCAGCGCGGGCCGGCCCTCGCGATGGCGCGGCGGCGGCGTCAGCTGGCGGGCGGGGGTGGCAGGGTGGGCCGACGACCCTCCTCGAGGAGCCGCTGGACGAACTGGTTCTCGTCCTGCAGCTGCTGTACGCTGCGGTTGAGGTCGTCCACCTCGGACTCCAGCAGCTCGACCTTCCGACTCAGCTCGGCCACGGCGGCGGGCGTGCTTTCCGGCGCGGGCGGCCCCTCCACCCGGCGCGCCAGCGCGCGCCCGAGCGGCGAGTCCATGACGATGCCCATGATTGGAATCAGGAGAGCGACCAGCAGGATGAGCGCTACGATGGTCATGGCGGGAACCTACGAGGCCGCGAGACGCCCTTCAAGGGCGCCAGCGTACCAGGCGGACATCGCTTCGCCGAGCGCCGTGAGGAGCGCGCTCCCGTGGCGAGCGAGCGGTGCCGCCACCGTGATCACCCGCTCCTGCGGCCGGCCCAGCGGCGCCACTGCGACGCGCGCGCGGGCGAGAGCGTCCATAGTCTCCCGCTCGCGTCGCCGGGTTGCCTTGAGCAGCTTGGCCTCGAGCCGATCGGCCTGCGCCAGCGTGCGGCGCAGCGCACCCTCGGCGGTGCGGACGAGCGTCGGGTCGATGTCGCGGGCGGCGGCGCTGAGCCCGGCGTAGCGCGCGGCCGCGCCGCTGCGGAGCGCGGCGAGCTCCGCCACCGCCGCCGGCGGCAGCAGTGGCGTGAGCACCCGCCGCTCGAGTGCGCCGGGCGCGTCGAGCAGCTCCGGCAGCGCGGCACCGAACCGCGCGAGTGTGCGGTCCACCGCCGCGTCGACGATCACACCGGACCAGCGCGGCACCGGCAGCTGTCGCGGCACGCCGAGCCGCTCGTACAGCGGGGCCGTGAGCTCGAGGTAGCGCAGCTCGCCGGGGCCGGCGACGTAGGCGACCGTCGGGAGCAGCGCGCTCTCCAGCACCGGTCGGAGCAGCACGTTAGGCGAGAGACGCTCGGGCTCGTGCCCGGCCAGCGCGGCCAGGTCGCCGCGAAGAAAGCGCTCGTGCCCGCGCCGGGTCACGACGGCTCCGTCGGCGCGCATCAGCCGGTCGCGGCCGGCGCGCCCCTCCAACATCACCAGCGTCGCTCCATCGCCCACCGGCACGCCGGCGTCGAGCCCGGCGAGCGCGAGCTCGCTCCGTCGCGCCACCAGCGCCCGATCGAGCGCCTCGCTCTCGGCGGCGGCGCGGAGCAGCAGCGGCGCCGCCGCCCGCTTGACGGCCGGGTGGGTGCTGTCGAGGCACGCGATGCCGTGCGGTGCGAGCAGCTCGGCCAGCGCGCCGGCCGCCGCGGCGCTCACCGTGGTCTCCGGCGTGAAATGGCGCGCGAGCCACGCGATGGCCGCTTCACCATGAGGCAGCGCGCGCATATCGCTGGCGAAAGCCTCGACGGCCGCGCGCACCTCGGGGCCGAGCGGGTCCCGCCAGAGCGGCGTGAGCGGAGCGTCGGCGGAGCGCGCGCGAAGCCGCACCGTGCGCAGGGTCTCACCCGCTGGCCAGCTCGCGTGGCTCGCCTCGGCCCAGTCGTGATCGTCGCCGGCGCACCAGAAGAGCGGTACGACCGGCCGGCGCCACCGGCGCTCCAGCGCCTGCGCCAGCCCTGCGGCGGAGAGTGCCTTGTGGATCGTATACAGCGGACCGGTGAAGAGCGCCGGCTGCTGGCCGGTGGTGACCACCAGCACGTCCGGTTGCGCCAGGCGGGAGCGAAGCCCATCGAGTCCGGGTGCGGGCACCAGCGCGTCCAGCAGCGCCGGCGCGAGCCCGCCGGCACGCGGCTCCGGCTCGCCCACTTCCCCGGCGAGCGGCGTCGCCACGAGGCGGAAAGTCACGCCGCCCGGCCCATCAGCACGACGCGGGGTGACCGCGGTCCGATCGGAGCGCCGCCATAGTCGCCGTAGCGGTGGAGCGGCGGGACCCCGGCGTCGGCGAGCATGCGCTCGAGCTCCGCCGGCTCGAACAGCCGTACCCGCTCCTGGAAGCAGCGGCCGTCCGCCAGCTCGATCGTCTTGGAGACGTACCGACCGTCACTCGAGAGATGACGCGACACCCGCACGGCGGCATCGGCGGCCGGCACCCCGTGGCGCTCGATCAGATGGGCCCGCACCTGTGATGCGTGCAGGAAATCGAGCACGAACCAGCCGCCCGGCCGCACCGTCGCCGCCATCTCGGCCAGCGCCGCCGCATGGGCCGAGTCGCTCTCGAAGTAGCCGAAGCTGGTGAACAGATTCACGGTGAGGTCCATCGAGCCGGCGCGGATCGGCAATTCGCGCATATCGGCACGGACCAGCGCGGCGTTGGTCGCGCCGCGGGCGCGGGCGAGCAGAACGGCGCTCAGGTCCACGCCGGTACAGCATGCGCCGGCGGCCTCGAGCGCGCGCGCGTGGCGTCCCGGGCCGCAGGCGACGTCGAGCACCCGTAATCCGGCGCGCCACGGCACGGTGCGGCGGATCAGGTCCACCAGCCGCTCGGCATCGGCGTCGTCGCGGTGCGGATAGAGGGCCAGGTAGTCTTCGTTGAACCAGTGCTCGAACCACTCGGCCATGTGCGCCCTGTGAGCGTGCGGCGTTCAGCGTCCCTTGTGGTACGGCGTCCCCGCCAGGATGGTGAACGCCCGGTAGAGCTGCTCGGCGACGACGACCCGCGCCAGCTCATGCGGCAAGGTGAGCGGGCCCAGGCTCCATGCATGCTCCGCCTCCGCGACGAGCGCCGGGTCGAGCCCGTGCGAGCCGCCGATCAGGAGCGCAAGCGGCCGCGCGCCATCGCGCCATCGCTCCACTCGCCGCGCCAGCTCCGCGCTGGTCCATCCGCTGCCCTCCCGCGCCAGCGCCACGACGGCCGCGCCGCGGGGAAGCCGCCCCCGGAGCCGACCCGCTTCCTCCGACCGCTGACTCGCGACATCGGGCGCGCGCGATGCCTCGCGCACCTCGACCTCGTGCACCGCCGCGAAGCGGCGCAGCCGGGTGAGATAATCGTCGCACGCCTCGCGGTAGGCGGGCCGGAGCTTCCCCACCGCGACGAGCGCGACGTCCATCGTCAGGCGCGCGCCGCCGTCACGCGTACATGCCGCGGAGCTTGTGCACCAGCGCCACCCGCTCGATCGCCAGCATGTACGCCCCGATCCGCGGCGTGACGCCGTGCTTCGCCGCCATTCCCGCCACCTGGTCGAACGACTCGGTCATGATTCGCTCGAGCCGCTGGTTGACCGTGTCCTCGTCCCAAAAGTAGCCGCCGCGGTCCTGCACCCACTCGAAGTAGCTCACCGTCACCCCGCCGGCGTTGGCCAGGATGTCGGGAATGACGAAGACGCCCTTCTCGTCCAGGATCCTGTCGGCGTTCGCGGTGGTCGGTCCGTTGGCGCCCTCGCAGATCAGCTTCGCCTTGACGTTGCCGGCGTTATGACTGGTGATCACGTTCTCCAGCGCCGCCGGCACCAGCACGTCGGTGTCGAGCACCAGCAGCTCGTCGTTCGTGATCGCCTGCGCGCCGGGATAGCCGGCGAGCAGCCGGTGCTCCCGCACGTAGCGCAGCACGTCGTCGATGTCGAGGCCCTTCTCATTGTAGATGCCGCCGCTCTTGTCGCTCACCGCCATCACCCGCATTCCCTCCCGCGCCATGAGCTGCGCCGCTACGGAGCCGACGTTGCCGAACCCCTGCACCACGACCCGGGTTCCCTGCACCGGGAGCTTGAGCCGCTGCAGTGCCTGCTTGGTGACGATCATGCAGCCGCGGCCGGTCGCCTCGCGCCGGCCGAGCGAGCCGCCCATCTGCACCGGCTTCCCGGTGACCACGGCGGTGACCGTGTGGCGCTTGTGCATGGAGTAGGTATCCATGATCCACGCCATCACCCGCTCATTGGTGTTCACATCGGGCGCCGGCACGTCGGAGTCGGGGCCGAGCGTCTCGATGATCGCGGAGGTGTAGCGGCGGGTGACGCGCTCGAGTTCGCGATCGGAGAGATCGGCGGGATCGCAGACCACGCCGCCCTTGGAGCCGCCGAACGGGATGTTCACCACGGCGCACTTCCACGTCATCCACGCCGCGAGCGCGGTCACCTCGTCGAGCGTCACGTTGAGGTCGAACCGGATGCCCCCTTTGGCCGGGCCGCGCGAGGTGTTGTAGAGCACGCGATAGCCGGTGTACACGTCGGTCTCGCCGTTGTCGCGCTGGAACGGGACCGACACCGTCACCTGCTTCTCCGGTCGCCGCAGCACCTTGTACAGGCCGGGATCGAGCGAGAGGCGCTGCGCCGCGTAGTCGAAGCGCGACATCATCGCCTCGAACGGGTTTTCCTCTCCGAGGAACCGGTCCTTGTCCGGTCGGATGATCGGCGGGTTCTGCTGCGGGCTGGTGGCGGTCATGAGGATCTCCGAAGTGCTCCCATCAGTGAATGTGGTACTGATCGCAGTTAGAGTCGCTCGACCGGTGTCACGGCGGCCGCGAGCGCCGCGGCGATGCCCTCGCCACCGAGCTCCCATTCAGGCTCGGTGATGGCCACGAGCGGCTCGGGGACGGCAGCCGGCCACCGGTCTCGCAGGCGCGCGGCATCGCGCTCGGTGAGGACGACGTGATCGGCACGACGCGCCGCGTGCGCCAGCCACGCGACGTCCTCGTCGCGGAACTCGTGGCCGTCGCGCCAGCTGTGCACCTGCACCGCCGCACCCGCCGCCTTGGCCTGCGCGATGAACGCATCCGGATCCGCGCTGGCCGACGCCGCCACGACCCGGCGTCCCGCGAGGAGTGCGGCCGGCTGGCGCCGCCCGCTGACCAGCCCCTCGAGCTGGCGGAGTCCCAGGTGCGCGACCGCCACCGGTCCATCGAAGCGCCGCGTCAGCTCGGCCGCGAGCGCCTCCGCGATTTCCAGCGGCGCCCGCTTGCGGGTGACCACGAGCGCGTGCGCGCGGCCCAACGCCTGGGGACTCTCCCGCCATGGGCCGGCCGGCACCGGCCAGCGCACGGCCCGACTGGTCTCGGCGCTCACCACTGCGATGCCGAGATCGAGGGGCAGATCGCCGCGGCCACTGGCGCCGTCCAGCAGGAGCACCGTCGCGCGCTCACTGGCGGCGAGCGTCGCGCCACGGGCCAGCTCCGGCGCGGCGATCACGATGCAGCCCGGCGCGGCGTGCCGCGCCGCTTCGGCGTCCGCCGCCGTGCCCCGCAGGACGAGGCCCGGCCGCTCCCCCCGCCCTGCGAGCTCGCGCGCCGCCCAGAGCGCGATCGCCCGCCGTCCCGACCCACCGACCGTGAGATTGCCGACGCCGATTGCGGGCAGCGGAAACTCCTCCCGCGCAATCCAGCCGCGCGCCAGCGCAAGCTCGTGCGCGCGGGTCCCGGCGCGCCACAGCCCGGCCGCAGGCAGCAGCGCCACCCGCGCCAGCCGGGCATCCAGTCGCCGGCTGGTCCACAGCCAGCGCAGCAGGCGGTGGGCTCCGCCGCGGCGCGCCATCAGGTGGGATCCGAGGAGGGCTGCATGCGGCCCGGAATCTAACCGGCCGGCCTACGCCTGCCGGTCCATCACCCGGGCCATCATTTCCGCTTCCGCCGCGAGCTCGGCGCCGACGTAGGCCATGCCTTTCATGCGCACCGTGCGGCCGCGGTTCTGGAGGATCTCGACGTCCATCCGGAGCTGATCGCCCGGAACTACGGGCCGGCGGAACTTCACCCCGTCGAGCGACATGAAGTACACCACCTTGCTCTGAGGATCCGCGATCCGGTCCAGCAGCAGCACGCCGCCGGTCTGCGCCATGGCCTCCACGATGAGGACGCCGGGCATGATCGGATGGCCTGGGAAGTGGCCCGGGAAGAACGGTTCGTTCAGCGTCACGTTCTTGAGTCCCACGATGCGGCGGTCACCCTCCACCTCGAGGATGCGGTCCACCAGCAGAAAGGGATAGCGGTGCGGGAGAAGAGCGAGGATGCGGGCGGCGTCGATCACACGGCCTCCGGCGTCACGGACGGCATGGGCCCGATGCCATGCAGGCGGCTGCCGCCCCAGCGGCAGCCGCCCGTATGGTCGCGCGGGCGCGAGACACGATGCTATTTCGCGGTCTTGACGCGGTCGATGACCTGCTGGGTGATATCGAGCGCCGGGTCGGCGGTGAGGACCCCGCTTCCCTGGGCGCTTACATCGAAGATCATCGAGTACTTCCCCTCGTCGCGGATCGTGTTCACGATGCCGAACACCTTCTGCTGGATCGGCGCCAGCAGCTCCCGCTCCCGGGTCGACGCCTTGGTCTGGAGTTCCTGAGTGCGGGCCTCGAGCTTGTCGCGGAGGTCGCCCAGTTCCTTGTTCCGCTGCTGCTTCTGGGTCGGGCTCAGGACGACGGACTCCTGGTCCAGCTTGCTGCTCGCGCTGTCGAACTGGGCCTGCATCGTCTGTACCTCCGTCCGGTAGCCGTCCACCTCCTTGGAGAAGGTGCTCTCGGCCGCCGCGTACCCGGGGGTCGCCGCGAAGATCTTGCGCTGATCGAGATAGGCGATGCGGACCGCGCCCGGCGCAGTCGCGGACGGCGCCGCCGCCGGCTTCTTCGCTGGGGTCGCGGTCTTCTGGGCCGCGAGGGGCCCTGCCCCGGCCAGCAGAATGACCGCGACGCCGCCGAGGATGCCTGCCACGCCAAGCTTCATGCTGTACTCCCGTAAGAGGTCGGTCGCCGAACTGCGAAAAATGTGCTCAGCCATACGGCCGGGCTCAGAAGAAGTTGCCGAGCCGGAAATGAACCTTCCATCCGGGGGCCGGCAGTCCGCTGGCGTTCAGCCGGTCGAAGCCGTACCCCAGGTCAATGCCGATCGGTCCCAGCGGGGAGACCACCGCCGCGCCCACGCCGACGCTGCGGAAGAGGTGCGTCGGGTCCCACTGGCGCGCGGTGCGGTACACGTTGCCCGCGTCCATGAAGCTGCTGATGTAGAGCCCCTGGCTGATCCGTGCGCCCGCCTCGACGGTGAACGCCGCGTACGACTTGCCGAACGAAGTCGGCTGCGCCGTGTTGCCGTTGGCGTTGGGATCGAAGCCGTTCGGCGTGATCGAGAACTCCTCGTAGCCGCGGAGCGGAATGCCGTACTGCACGCCGCCCATCGAGTACAGCTCGGTGTAGAACGGCCCGGCATCGCCCAGGATGAAGCCGGATTTGGCGGTGAGGCCGAGCACGAACTGCACTCCGGCGTCGAGTTGCCCGTTGCCGCCGAGACTCCCGAGCGGCGCATACCAGCGGCCCTCGAAGTCGAACTTGCGGTAGTTGCCCGAACCGCCCAGGAAGCCGCCGTTGAGCTCGCCCGCGATCGAGGTGTAGCTGCCGCCGGTCGCGAACGGCAGTCCCACCCGGGTGTCGCGCAGCACGCTGCCGCCGAGCGACGAGCGAGTGCAGCTGGCGCAGCGGAACGCCGCCTGGATGTCCTCGGAACCGTCGGTGAAGCGGTATCGCTGGAGACTGTAGGTGCCGAACACACGGGTGTACCGCGAGCCGAACAGCGGGAAGCCGAGCTGGAGCGAGCCGCCGGTCTGCCGCCGCCGCCCCAGGTCGGCGATGGTGTAGCGCGCCCGCGAGTCGAACAATGACACCGTGCCGGAGACGCGGCTCTCCCGGATCGCCGGGTCGGTGTACGACAGCGTGAAGTCGTTGATGTTGGCGCCGAACTGCCACTGCAGCTTGCCGCGCTTGCCCCGGCCGAAGAGGTTCGGCTCCTCGAGTCCCAGGAAGCCGCCGACACCGGTCCCCTGGCCCAGCGACGCGCCGAAGTTGATGTTCCCGGTCCGCTTCTCCTCGACCCGGAAGGTCAGGTCCACATCCTGTCCGTTGGCCGACGGCTTCACGTCCGGCGGCGGCAGCGGCTGCTGGAAGAATCCGAGGTTGGCGATGTTGCGGTAGGAGCGGATCAGGAGATCGCGGCTGAACACCTGCCCCGGTACCAGTACGATCGCCTCGCGGATCACCCGCTCGTGGGTGACGTCGTTCCCGACGATGTCGATCTTGTTGACCGTCGCAGGCGCACCCTCGCGGATGTTCCACGAGAGGTCGATCACCGCCGAGCCGTCCGCCGCCGTGCGCCGCTGTTCCACCGGGTCGACCTGGCTGTAGATGTAGCCGTTGTTCGCGTACAGGGTGCGAACCCGCTCGGTCGCCGCCTCCCAGTCCGCGCGGCTGAACGGGCGGGCCGCTTCTCCCTCCAGCGTGGTGAAAGGATAGAGCTGGGTCAGCTCCTCGCTGGAGAAGCGGCGGTTGCCGGTGATGTCGAAGTGGCCGACATGGTAGGCCTTCCCCTCGTCCACCGTCAGGTGCAGCACCGCCTTGCCGCTGGCGCTGTCAGGCACAAGTGAGTCGTGGACGACCTGGAAGTCGACGAAGCCGTTGTTGGCGTAGAAGGTGGGCAGTCGCTCCCGCAGGTCGTCCTCCAGCTTCCGCTCGTCGAACTCGCCCTTGCGGAACCACCAGAAGCCCTCGGGCTTGGTCGCCATGTGGCCGACGACGGCCTTGTCCTGGAAGTGCGTGTTGCCCTCGACCCGGACCTCGCTGATCGCGACCCGCGAGCCCTCGTCCACGTCGAACACGATGCGGACCTTGCCGCCGGCCTGTGGCAGCTCCTGCGTCTTCACCTGCGCGGCGTAGTAGCCGTGCTCCTTGAGCAGCGAGTCGATCGCGTAGCGGCCGTGCGCCACCGCGGCCCGGTCGAGCGGCCGGTTGTCCACCAGCTTCACCCGCTCCTTGAGATCGCCGATCGGCGTCTTGGTGTCGCCGCGGATGGTCCAGTGCTCCAGGATCGGACGCTCCTTCACCTTGAACACGAGGGTGAACTTGGGTCCGACCTGGCGCTGCTCGGCGGTGACGTCGTCGAACTGACCGGTCTTGAACAGCGCGGTGATGGCGCGCTGCACGTCGCGGTAGTTGAGCGACTGGCCCAGCACGATGCCCGAGGTGCCGGCGATCTGGGCGGCCGTGAGCCGGGTGTTGCCCTCGACGGCGATGCTGTCCACCGGCGGGACCGGGCCCTGCTCCTGCGCCCGCGCCGGCAACGCCGCCGCGACGATCAGCACGAGGAGGAAGGCCGGGAATGCGGTGATGCGGAGCTGCATGCGGGTGCCGCCGGGCGGATAGCCCGCAGCCCCGCACCGGAGTGCGGGGCCGCAGTCGGTGGAACGCAACGTCACGCCTGCTGGCCGGTCAGAGCGCGGAATACGAGGCGCTCCTTGTCCTCGGAGACGTCCACCTCGATCTCGTCGCCACGGCCGACTTCGCCCAGCAGGATCTTCTCGCTGAGCGGATCTTCGATGTAGCGCTGAATGGCCCGCTTGAGCGGCCGCGCGCCGAAGTTCTCGTCGTAGCCGTGGTCCACGAGGAACTCCACCGCAGCCGGCGTGAGCCGCACCTCGTCACCCAGGCGGCGCTGCACTTCGCGCAGCAGGATGGCGACGATGCTCGAGATGTGCTCCTTCGAGAGCGGGTGGAACACGATGATGTCGTCCAGCCGGTTCAGGAACTCGGGATTGAACACCTTGTTCATCTCGTCCTTGATCCGCTCCTGCATCTTGTCGAAGTCGCGCTTGGTGTCGCTGCCGTGGAAGCCGAGCGACTTGCCCGACATGATGTCGCGCGCGCCGACGTTGGACGTCATGATGACGACGGTGTTCTTGAAGTCGATCATCCGGCCGTAGTTGTCGGTCAGGTGACCCTCATCCAGGACCTGGAGCAGGATGTTGAAGACGTCGGGGTGCGCCTTCTCGATTTCGTCGAGCAGCACGACACTGTACGGCTTCCGCCGCACCGCCTTGGTCAGCGTGCCCGAGTCCTCGTAGCCGACGTAGCCCGGCGGCGCGCCGATCAGCCGGCTCACCGAGAACTTCTCCATGTACTCCGACATGTCGACCCGGATGAGCGCGGATGCGTCGGCGAACAGGAACTTGGCCAGTGCCCGCGCCAGCTCGGTCTTGCCCACGCCCGTCGGTCCGGAGAATACGAACGAGCCGATCGGACGGTTGGGATCCTTGAGCCCGGCGCGGCTGCGGCGGATGGCGCGGCTCACCGCGTGGATCGCCTCGTCCTGGCCGACGACCGTCGCGTGCAGTTCGTCTTCCATCCGGAGCAGCCGCGATGCCTCGGCCTCCTGCAGCCGCGTCACCGGAATGCCGGTCCAGCGGGAGACGATGAAGGCGATGGCCTCCTCGTCGATCGTCGGACGCTTGGTCTGGCGATCGCGCTCCCACTCCTCGTTCTTGAGCCGGATCTGATTCTGAAGCTCGCGCTCCTGGTCGCGCAGACTCGCCGCCCGCTCGAAGTTCTGATCGCGGACCGAGTCCTCCTTCTGCGTATTCACCTTTTCCAGCGCCGCCTTGAGCTCGCTCACCTCCGCGGGCGGCACCTGCGAGGCCAGCCGCGCGCGGGCGCCCGCCTCGTCGATCACGTCGATCGCCTTGTCCGGCAGGAACCGGTCGGTGATGTAGCGCTCCGACAGCTCGGCCGCCGCCTCCAGCGTAAGGTCGGGGATCACGATGCGGTGATGGTCCTCGTACTTCTTGCGGAGGCCCTTGAGGATCTCGACCGTCTCCTCGACCGTGGGCGGCTCCACCATCACGGTCTGGAACCGCCGCTCCAGCGCGCCGTCCTTCTCGATGTACTTGCGGTACTCGTTCAGAGTGGACGCGCCGACGCACTGCAGCTCGCCGCGCGCGAGCGCCGGCTTCAGCATGTTGCTCGCGTCGATGGCGCCCTCCGCCGCGCCGGCGCCGACCAGCGTGTGCAGCTCGTCGATGAACAGGATGATGTTCTTGTTCTGGGCGATCTCGTTCATGACCGCCTTGAGCCGCTCCTCGAACTGGCCGCGGTACTTGGTGCCCGCGATCACCGCCGCCATGTCGAGCGACAGCACGCGATGGTCGCGCAGCACGTCGGGGCAGAGGCCGTTGGCGATCAGGAGCGCGAGCCCCTCGACGATCGCCGTCTTGCCCACGCCCGGCTCGCCGATCAGCACCGGATTGTTCTTCTTCCGCCGCGCCAGGATCTCCATGACGCGCTCGATCTCCTTGGCCCGGCCGATCGTCGGGTCGAGCTGACCCTCGGCGGCGAGCTGGGTGAGGTCGCGGCAGAAGTGATCCAGCGCCGGCGTCTTCGACTTCTTTTCCGACTTGTTGGGCGTGGCGCTCTGCGGCTGCCCCGCGGTGCCGCCCCCCGCGGACGTCTGCGGCATGTCGCTGCCGAGCAGTCGCAGCGTCTCGGCACGGCTCTGCTCGAGGTTCACGCCCGCATCGGTCAGCACCTGCGCGGCGATCCCCTTTTCCTCCCGCAGGAGCCCGAGCAGCAGGTGCTCGGTGCCGACGTACGAGTGGTTGAGCTCCCGCGCCTCGGTCATCGCGAGCTCCAGCACCTTCTTCGCGCGCGAGGTGTACGGCAGGTCGGGGCCGGCGGCCGCGGCCGCTTTCCCCTTCTTGACGGTCTCCTCGATCTTCTGCTGGATCTCTTCGAGGTCGACGTTCAGGTTGGTGAGCACGGCCGCCGCGACGCCTTCGCCCTCGCGGATGAGGCCGAGCAGAATGTGCTCGGTCCCCACGTACTCGTGGTGCAGACGGGCCGCCTCTTCGCGGGCCATCTGGAGGACCTTGCGGACGCGATCGGTGAAATTGTAGCCGTTCATCGTGATTACCCTACCTGAGGCGCTCTACCTCGTCTTCGAGAACCTTCCGCACGTAGCGGGCACGCCGTATCGGAAGCTCCGGATCGTTGATCGCCACGGTCTCGGCCACCGCAAGGTGCGCCGGTTGGGTGTGGATCAACAGCCTGTTCAGTGTATACATGCCGACGCCGGGAATCAGCCCCACGCCGACGCCCAGCCGAACTCCGCTGAGCAGATTCATCGCCTCGTCGAACGACAGCGCGCGGGCGTATCGCAGAAGCCCGTAGGCGCGCCATACCTTGTCTTCGATTATGGCCGGAGCGTCGCGCAGCAGCACCTCGCGGGCGCGCTCCTCGTAATCAATGACCTGCCGAACCATCTTGCCGAGGTGGTCCAGCAGCTCCACTTCCGTCTTGCCCAGCGTGGTCTGGTTGGACAGCTGGAAGAAGTTGCCGACGACCTCGCTGCCTTCGCCGTAGAGGCCGCGGAACGTCAGTCCGACCTGCGCCAGGCCCTGAAGGACCTTCGAGATCTCCTTGGTCAGGACCAGTCCGGGAAGATGAATCAGCACCGAGGCCCGAAGGCCGGTGCCGACGTTGGTCGGACAGGAGGTAAGATAGCCGAACTCCGCATGAAAGGCGAAGGGAAGTCGGCCTCCCAGTTCACCATCCAGCCGGTCGGCGTCGGCATACGCCTCGTCCAGCGCGAAGCCGGAGTGGAGCGTCTGGATCCGGAGGTGATCCTCCTCGTTCAGCATGACCCCGGCGCGGTCCTGCACCAGGAGCGCAGCGCCGCTCCGCACCCGCCCCTCGGGATCGAGGCCGGCCAGCTCCTTGCTCACCAGGTGCCGCTCGTGCAGCAGCTGGCGGTCGTTGCGGTCCAGCCGGTCGAGCCGGAAGCGCACCGCGCGCCGGAGCAGCACCGATTCGCGCGCCGCCTCCTCCACCGTCTGGAGAATCTGCTCCCGCTCGGTTTCGGAGTTCCGCCCCTGAAAGACCCGGCCCGCCAGATTCCGCGCCAGCCGGATGCGGGTCGAGAGCACCAGGTGGCTCTGGGGGCCGCTGGCATCGAGCCAGCCGACGCCGCCGTCGGTCAGGAGACTCAGGTCGATCATGGCTCGAGGACTCGGAGCCGGTCGCGCAGCTCGGCGGCCAGCTCGAAGTTCTCCGTCTCGACCGCGAGCCGGAGTTGCTGCCGGAGCGACTCGCGGCCGTCCCCGACGGGCTCTACCGCGGGCTCATGGCCCGGTTCGGCGTAGCGCTCACCCACGTGGTGCGTCGAGCCATGCAGCCGCCGCAGCAGGTCGCGAAGCGGCGCCTCGAAGCTGCGATAGCACTCGGGACATCCCAGCCGGCCGCTCTCGCGGAAATCCTGCAGGGTGGCGCCGCAGCGCGGACATGCGCCGCCGATGCCGGCGACCTGGGGCGTCACGCCCTTTCCCATCGCCGCAAGGAAGCCGCCGAGCGGCGTCTTCCCCACCGTGGCGGCGCTCTCGACCCCCTTCTCCGCGGCGCAGCGTTCGCAGAGATGCAGCGTCGTCACCTGCTCGTCGACGATCTGGGTGAGGTGGATGACCGCCTCACGCTCGTGGCACTGATCGCAGTCCATCAGGACATCGCCTCCGCTCCGCTCAGCGGCACCAGCCGGCCGCCGTCGAGCGAGAGGATCCGGTCGGCTCGCGCGGCGAGCTGCCGGTTGTGCGTCACCACGACGAGCGCCGTCTCGAACTCCCGCGCCACGGCACTGAACAACTCGTGCAGCCGCTCGCTGTTGTGGACGTCGAGGTTGCCGGAGGGCTCGTCGGCGAGGATGACCAGCGGGTCGCCGGCGAGCGCGCGGGCCACCGCCGTGCGCTGCTGCTCGCCGCCGGAGAGCTGCGCCGGCCGGTGCGTCATCCGACCCGCGAGCCCGACGGCCGCCAGCAGCTCCTCCGCCCGCGAGCGCGCGGTGCGCTCCGCGGTGCCGCCGATGAGGAGCGGCATCATCACGTTCTCGAGCGCGGTGAACTCCCGCAGCAGATGATGGAACTGGAAGACGAAGCCGAGCTTCCGGTTCCTGAGCGCGGCGAGCGCCTCGTTAGGCAGCGTCTCGTACGCCATCCCGTCCAGCCGGACGCTGCCGCCGCTGGGCCGGTCCAGCGCGCCGAGCAGGTGCAGCAGCGTGCTCTTCCCCGCCCCGCTCGCGCCGACGATCGCGACGAACTCGCCCCGCGTGACCGCGAGGTCGACGCCGGCCAGCACGTCGATCAGGCCGCCGTCACCGCCCTGGTAGACCTTCCGCAGTCCGCTCGCTTCGAGTACCGCCATTGCGCTCACTCGTGCCGGATCGCGTCGACCGGCGTCAGCCGGGCCGCCGCACGCGACGGGTAGAGAGTCGCCGCCACCGCGATCAGGACGCTCGCCAGCACCACCACGGCCACGTCCGACGCCTCGACGTGGACCGGCAGATGATCGATGAAGTACACCGCCGGGTTGATGTGGATCAGCCCCGAGCGATCCACCAGGTAGGCCACCGAGAGCCCGCCGACGAGTCCGAGCAGCGTGCCCGCCACGCCGATCACCGCACCCTGCAGAAGAAAGATGCGTCCGACCGCCGGCGCCGTGAGCCCCATCGCCTGGAGAATGCCGATCTCCTTCGTCTTGTCGTTCACCACCATCGTCAGCGTGCCGACGATGTTGAACGCCGCCACCACCATGATGAAAAAGATAATGAGGCCCATCGCCAGCTTTTCGAGCTGGAGCGCGCTGAAGAGCGACGAATTCTGCGCCTGCCAGTCGAGCGCGCGATAGGGATAGCCGAGCCGCCGCTCGAGCCGCGCGCCGACCTCGGGCGCGCGGTCAGGATCGCTCACCCGCACCTCGATGCCCGAGACCGCATCGCCCAGCCCGGCGAAGCGCTGCGCCGTCTCCCGGGACATCACCGCGAACTGGTTGTCGTACTGGAACATTCCGGTCTCGAACAGGCCGGTCACCTCGAAGTGCCAGAACTTGGGGATGGCGACGCCGAGCGCGGCGTTGACTTTCCCCGGACTCGGCGGGACCAGCAGGATGATGTCGCCGGGAATGACGTTGATGCGCGACGCCAGGCGGCTGCCCAGCAGGATCCCGCCGTCCACGCCGGGTTTGTCGGTCTTGAAGGACAGGTTCCCCTTGGTGATCGACTGAGGAAGCGACGTGACCGAGCGCTTTCCGGTGTCGGGGTCGAACCCGAGCACGTTCACCATCTCGGCGTAATCCTTCCCCGCGCTGGCGATCGAGACCGTGATCACCTCGGGCGACGCGGCCACGACCTCCGGATCCCGGCGGATCACGGCGAGTGCGTCGCGCCAGTCGTCCACCCGAAGCCCGCTGCCGTAGGTCAGGATCCGGAGGTGCGGGCTGGCGACCAGGATCCGCTCGCGCAGATCGTTCCGCAAACCGTTCATCACCCCGAGCACGACGATGAGCGCCATCACGCCGACGGTGACGCCCCCGATCGAGATCACGGTGTTGAGCGAGGCCACCCGGGTCGAGCGCCGGCTCCGGAGATAGCGCCCCGCGATGTGTCGCTCGAGGCCGCTGAAGCGGAACGGGTCGGTGAGCTGTCGCCACACGCGCGCGACGCGGCTCGTCTCGGCCATCAGCTCTCCGGCCGCATGGCGGGAAAGAGGATCACGTCGCGGATGGACGGTTGGTCGGCGAGCAGCATCACCAGCCGGTCGATGCCGACGCCGATCCCGCCGGCCGGCGGCATCCCGTACTCCAGAGCGCGGATGTAGTCGGCGTCGTAGTGCTGCGCCTCCTCGTCGCCCGCGGCGCGCTGGCGCACCTGGTCCTCGAACCGGGCCCGCTGGTCGTCGGGATCGTTCAGCTCGCTGAAGGCGTTGGCCAACTCGCGGCCCAGCACGAACAGCTCGAAGCGCTCGGTGAGGCGGGGATCGTCCCGATGGGCCTTGGCGAGGGGCGAGAGCGCCTTGGGATAGTCGAGCACGAAGGTCGGCTGCACCAGGTGAGGCTCGAGGTACGCCTTGAACACCTCGTCGATCAGCTTGCCGCCGCCGCAGGACGCGGCCACGTCGCCGGGCACGCCGGCGCGGCGGAGTGCGGCGCGCATTTCGTCGTCCGTCGCGGAAAGCACGTCGGGACCGCCATGATCGCGGATACCCTCCACGAAGCGCAGCCGAGGAAACGGTGGCGTGAAGTCGAGCGCCACCGGCCGCCCGCGCTCATCGTGCCGCACGAGCTGCGTCCCCCCGAACAGCTCGCGCACCAGTCCGACCAGCAACTCCTCGATCATCGCGGCGACGGCGTGGTAATCGGCGTACGCCATGTACCACTCGAGCATGGTGAACTCGGGATTGTGCGTGCGATCGATCCCCTCGTTCCGGAAGTCGTGCCCGATCTCGTAGACCCGCTCCATCCCGCCGACCAGCAGCCGCTTGAGGTACAGCTCGTCGGCGATGCGGAGGAAGAGCGGGATGTCCAGCGCGTTGTGGTGAGTGTGGAACGGCCGGGCCGAAGCGCCGCCGTAGAGTGACTGGAGGACCGGCGTCTCCACCTCGAGAAAGCCGCGCTCGTCGAGGAAGCGGCGGATGAAGCGCACCACCCGCGCTCGGAGCTGGAACACCGCCCGCACCTCCGGATGCACCGCGAGATCGGCGTAGCGCTGGCGGTAGCGCAGCTCCGGATCCTGCAAGCCGCCGAACACCTGCTCCGCACCGTCGTCGGCCACCTGCCGCTTGCCCCGCGGCAGCGGGCGGAGTGCCTTCGCCAGGAGCGTCAGCTCGCTCACCCGGATGGTGACCTCCCCGCTCCGGGTGCGGAACAGCGTTCCCCGGACGCCGACATGGTCATCGGCGTCGAGCAGCTCGACCAGCTCCCACTGCCGGCCCAGCGCGTCCCGCCGGAAGTAGAGCTGGATGCGCCCGCTCGCGTCCTCCAGGTGGGCAAAGCGCGTCTTGCCCTGATCACGGAAGGTGGCGAGCCGCCCGGCGACCCGTACCTCGGGGCCGGCCTCGCCCATCTCGTCGCGGTAGGCGCCTGCCGACTCGGCGGCGGTGTGGCTCCGATCGTAGCCGTAGGCAAACGGCCGCACGCCCTGCGCCTCGAGCGCGGCCCGCTTGTCGCGGCGCGCCTGCTCGACGTAGTTGCGCTCGGTCGTATCGGTCACGCCGCCTTGCCTCCGAACCGCTTGAGGTACGCCTGGATGAATTCGTCCAGGTCGCCGTCCATCACCCGCTGCACGTCGCCGATCTTGAGCTCGGTGCGGTGGTCATTCACCATCGTGTACGGCTGAAAGACGTAGCTGCGGATCTGATTGCCCCAGGAATTGTCGGTCTTGGTCGCTTCCACCAGCGCGCGGGCCGCCTCCTGCTCCTCCAGCTTCCGTTGGTACAGGGCCGCGCGCAGCATTTTCATCGCGGTCGCCCGGTTCTTCGTCTGGCTGCGCTCCTGCTGGCAGCTCACCACCACGCCGGTCGGCTCGTGGGTGAGCCGCACCGCCGACGACGTCTTGTTGACGTGCTGGCCGCCGGCGCCCGACGCCCGGAAGACGTCCATCCGGATGTCTTCTTCCCGGAGGTCGATCTCGATGGCGTCGTCCACCTCGGGATAGACGAACACCGACGCGAACGACGTGTGCCGCCGTGCCTGCGAATCGTAGGGCGAGATCCGCACCAGGCGGTGCACGCCTTTCTCCGCCTTGAGGAAGCCGTAGGCGTACTCGCCCTTGATCTCGATGGAGACCGACTTGATGCCCGCCTCTTCACCGGGGAGCAGATCGAGAATCGATACCTGATAGCCGCGGCGCTCCGCCCAGCGGACGTACATCCGCATCAGCATCTCGGCCCAGTCCTGCGATTCGGTGCCGCCGGCGCCCGGGTGGATCGTGAGCAGCGCGTCGCGGGCATCATCCGGCCCCTGGAGCATCGTCTGGAGCTCGAACTCCGCCAGGGCATGCTCCAGCTTGTCGGCCTCGGATTCGAGTTCGCCCCGCATCCCGTCGTCCGGCTCGGCCTGGAGCAGCTCCGCCATCCCGAGTGCGTCGGCCACCCGTCGCTGGAGCTCTTCGTACGGCTGTACCCAGCCCTTCAGCTGCTTCAGCTCCTGCACGACCGTGCGCGCCCGCTCCTGGTTGCTCCAGAACGCGGGATCCGTCTGCTGGGCCTCGAGCTCGCTCAGCCGCCGCCGCCGCTGATCCAGGTCAAAGAAAGTCTCGGAGTTCGGTGAGGCGGCGCTCCTGCTCGGCAAAACGGTCGGTCAATTCGGGCATGATTCCTCGACGGCGGTAGACGGTACGCGGCGCTGGCGGATGAGCGGGAAAGGTAAACGTGAGGCGGGGGCCCCGGCACCGACCGGGACCCCCGCTTCGATGAGCCACACGGCCGGCGCCGTGCCCTCCGGCCTAGAACACCTGCTGCCCGTCTGCCAGGATCTCGTTCAGCGCCTCGCGGAAGAACGTGGTCGACTCCGCGACGTCCTTTCCCACCTGCTCGGTGTACTCCTCCCAGCTCTTCTTGATCTCGTCGTCGAACAGCTCCTTCAGGTTGCCGTTCCTGAGACCGTCCTTCCGCTTGCCTGGATGGTAGACCACCATGTCGGAAATGAGCGCGCGCGCGAGCCGCCGCGCCTTGAGCGACGGGTCCTGCGACAGGAACGGGTTGCCCGCGCGCGCCGCCGGCCGGCCGGGTGCCGCTACCGGCGGCCGCATCGTCGCCGCCGGCGTGACCGGTACCGCCGGTGGCCCCGACGGAGCCGGTGCGGCGGCCGGGGCGATCGCCGGCGCCGTGGCCCGCACCGCGGCGCCCGGCATCGCTGGCGGCGCGGCCGGTGCCGGTGCCCGCGCCGGCGGTGCCACGGGTCGCGCGACCGGGGCTCGCCGCTCCGTAGC
>JAICWE010000072.1 GCA_025934955.1 Gemmatimonadales bacterium
ATCCCGGCGCCGATCTCGTCGCCGCTGCGCGCGCCGCGGGCGTGACCGTCGTGCCGATTCCCGGGCCGAGCGCGGTCGCCACGGCCCTCTCGGTCGCCGGGCTGACCGGCGATCGCTATCTGTTCCTCGGCTTCGTTGCGCGCAAGGGCGCCGAGCGCGCCCGGCTGCTCGAGCGTGCGGCGGCGGAGGAGTGGAGCGTCGTCTTCTTCGAGGCGCCGGGACGACTCGCCGAGCTGCTTAAGGATCTCGGCGCCGTGGCGGGCCCGTCGCGCCGCGCGACCGTCGCGCGGGAGCTCACCAAGCTGCATGAGGAGATCCGGAGCGGTCCGCTCGCGGAGCTGGCGCTATACTATTCGGAGACGGAACCGCGCGGCGAGATCACCGTAGTGCTCGAGGGTACCGGCACGCCGGCCGAGCCTCCCGACCGCACCGAGGAAGCCGCCGCGCTCGCCGCCGCGCTGCTCGCCGGCGGCATCACCCGCAAGGAGGCTGCGCGCCGCCTCACCGCCGAGCTCGGGCTCGCGCGGAACGATGCCTACCGGCTCGTGATGGGACTGCCATGATCAGGACGTTGCTGCTCGCCGCGCTGGTGAGCGTCGCCGGCACGAACGCCGGCACCGATGCCGCTCGCCATATTCCCCCTCCGGTCCGGCATCACCCCGCGGCGTTGCTCACCATCGGCCGGCTGCATTACGACGGCGGCGGTGACTGGTACGCCAACCCGTCCAGTCTGCCGAACCTCCTCGCCGCCATCCGCGAGCGGACCGGCATGCGTACCACGCCCGCCGAAGTCACGGTCGCGCTCACCGACGATGACCTGTGGAACGTGCCGTACATCTACATGACCGGCCACGGCAACGTGCATTTCAGCGACCGCGATCTCCCGATCCTCCGGCGCTATCTCCTGCAGGGCGGCTTCCTCCACGCCGACGACAACTACGGCATGGACAAGTCGATCCGCCGCGAGCTGGCGCGGCTCTTTCCCGACCGGCCGATGGTCGAGGTGCCGCTCGATCATCCGATCTACCACCTGGTCTACGACTTCCCCAAGGGCATCCCCAAGATCCACGAGCACGACGGGCTGCCGGCGCAGGGCTTCGGCATCTTCATCGACGGGCGGCTGGCGGTGTACTACAGCTATCAGAGCGACCTGGGCGACGGCTGGGAGGACTATGAGGTGCACCGCGATCCGCCGGAGAAGCACGAGGCGGCGCTGCGCATGGGCGTGAACCTCTTCGCCTACGCGACCGGCTACGGCGGATGAGCGGTCCGGCGACGTGGGGTGCGATCGAGCGGCTCGCGCGGCCTCTGCGCCGACTCGGGCAGGCGGCGTGGCTCGCGCTCGGGCTCGGTGCGCTCGCCCTCGTTCTCGGCATGGCTGCGTGGCTGGTGCGGCTCGGCTGGGTGCTCGCGCCGTGGTGGGTGCTCGCGGCGTGGCTCGTCGGCATCACGGTTGCCGCGGCGTGCGCGGTCGTGGCCCGGCGTGCGCTCGCCGCACTGAGCGCGCATCGGGTGGCGGGGACGCTGGAGCGCGAAGGGAGCTGGCGGCGCGGCGCGCTCACCGCGCTGCTCGAGCCGCCGGCAGCGGGCGCGAGCGACGCACTGCTGGCCGCTGCCGATGCCGCCTCGGCGGGTGAGGTGGAGCGGCGCGGGCCAGCTGCGCTCCATGCGCTGGCCCACGCAACGCGGCTCCGCGTCCTCGCCGCAGCCGCGCTCCTGGTGCTCGGCCTCGCCGCATTCACCTCCGCCGGTCCGGTGCGCGGCACCGCCAACGCACTCTGGCATCCGCGTCGCGCCTGGGCGGCGAGCATCGCGCCGGTCACGCTCCGCGCATCCGCAACGTCGGTGGAACGCGGCGCGCGGGTGGACCTGGAGGTTCGTGCGGTGGGCCGCCGCAACGCGACGCTCTGGACCCGCGCGCCGGGCGACCCGTGGACGCCGCGGCTCGTCGCGCTCGATAGCGCGGGGATTGCTCTCGAGCCGGTCGGCCCGCTGGCCGCCGACCTCTATGCCCGCGTCACCAGCGGTCGCCACAGTTCCGACACCGTCCTCGTGCGGGTGCGGCTTCCGATCTTCCTCGGGACACTGACGCTCAACGCGCACTATCCGGCGTATCTCCACCTCGACGACGAGGCGCTCCCCACCAGCGGCGACACTCTCGTGCTCCCCGCCGGCACGCGGCTCGATACCCGCGGCGAGGCGACGGCGCCGTTGCGCAGTGCCGCATGGCGCGGGGCGAGCGGCGAGGCGCCGCTCGCCGTGAATGCGTCGCACTTCTCCGGAAGCTTCACGCCGGGGGCATCGGGCCGCTATGAGCTGGCGCTCTCCACCGTCTCGGGCGCGGGCGTGGCGGGCGACACGATCCGGCTGCCGGTCCGCGTCGTGCCGGACAGCGCGCCGACGGTCGCGCTCCCGGTACCGGGCTCGGATACGACGGCGCCGGTGAGTCTCACTGTTCCGATCGTGGTGGATGCGCGCGACGATCATGGCTTGTCCTCCGTCACGCTGGAGAGCCGGCGCATCAGCCGACTCGGCTTCGCCGACTCGGCGGTACAGGAGGAGGTGGCGCTCCCTCCGGGCCGACCCGACCGCGCCATCCTTAACGCGACGCTCGACCTCAATCAC
The DNA here is from genome assembly GCA_025934955.1 of Gemmatimonadales bacterium. Taxonomy (GTDB): domain Bacteria; phylum Gemmatimonadota; class Gemmatimonadetes; order Gemmatimonadales; family GWC2-71-9. Next base: position 2,626 of record JAICWE010000072.1, read on the forward strand.
CGCGGTCTCCTTCCGGGTGATACCGTCCGCTACTTTGCGCGCGCGGTGGACAACGCGCCGAGCGGCCACGCCGGCCGCTCCCGCGAGTACGTGCTCCGCCTGCCGACGCTGAGCGAAGTGCGCGCGCTCCAGCGTCAGGCTTCGGCGCAGGTCGCGGCCCGGCTCGACTCGATCACCGAGCAGAGCCGCAAGGTCGAGCGCGCCGCCGAGGATCTGTCGCAGGAGCAGCCGCGCATGTCGTCCGATCCGCAGGGCCGCACGCAGGACGCCCTCAAGTACGAGGACGCCAAGAAGGCCGAAGCGATCGCGCAGTCGCAGCAGCAACTGCTCCGGCAGGCCGACCAGCTCCGGCAGGCGCTCGAGCAGCTCAAGCAGAGCGCCCAGGCCGCCGGCGTCGGCGATTCGGCGTGGCAGCGGCAGCTCGATCAGATCCGCGAGCAGCTCGATCACGCGCTCACGCCTGAGCTGCGGCAAAAGCTGGCCGAGCTCCAGCAGTCACTCAAGAATCTGGACGCCGAGCACGCCAAGCAATCGCTGGAGCAGCTGGCGCAGGCGCAGAAGGAGCTGCGCGAGGCGCTCGAGCGAAGCAAGGAGCTGTTCCGCCGCGCGGCACTGGAGGGCGATCTCGCCAACCTGAAGCAGGAGTCGCGCGAGCTGGCGAGCGCACAGCAGCAATGGAACGATCAGGTGCATGCCGCCGACCGCAGCCGTGCCGCCGCCGAGGAGCGCGCGCTGGCACAGCGCACCGATTCGCTGCACGCCGCCCTGGACCGGGTCGCGACGCAGGCGGCGCCCGACGGCAAGCAGCAGCCGTTGCAGGACGCGTCGGCGCAGGCGCAGCAGGCCGGACGGCAGATGCGGCAGGCCGGGACGTCGGCGCAGCAGGGCCAGCGGCCGGCGGCGCAGCAGCAGGGCGAGCGCGCGGAGCAGTCGCTCCAACCTCTGGGCGACCAGATCGAGCAGGCGCAGCAATCGCTCGCGCAGAAATGGCGCGACGAGGTCGCGCAGGCGATCAACGCCGCGTTAGGCGACATCAGCCGTCTCAGCCGGCGCCAGCTCGATCTCTCGGAGTCGCTCACCCGCGGCGCGCCGCCGGCGCAGAGCCGCGCCGATCAGGCGGCGATCGAGGAAGGGGTCCAGCGGCTCGCGGACCAGGTCCGCGCCACCGCCGGCAAGAACGCGCTGGTCTCGCCCCAGATCGCCACGTCGCTCGCGCAGGCGCAGAAGCAGATGCAGGAATCACGGGAAGCGCTCTCGTCCGGCAGCCCTAATCCGCGTGAGGCCGCCGAGCGCGCCGGCAGCGCGGTGGATGCGATGAACGGCGCGGCCTATCAGCTGCTGCGCGCACAGAAGAGCGTCTCCGGCGCGGGCTCCGGCTCCGGGCTCGCCGAGGCGATGCAGCAGATGGCGCAGATGGCGTCGAAGCAGGGTCAGCTCGGGCAGGAGGCCGCGGGGCTCCTGCCGATGGCGGGCGGCGGCGCGATCGGCGCCGAGCTGCAGCGGCTCGCGGCGCAGCAGCGCGCCCTCGCCGAGCAGCTCGAGCGCATGCGCGGACAGGGCAACATGCCCGGCGCCGGCGAAATGGGCGGGGAGGCGAAGGACCTGGCGCGGCAGCTCGAGGCCGGGCGCCTCGACCGGCAGACCGTCGAGCGGCAGGAGCGGCTCTTCCGCCGGATGCTCGATGCCGGCCGTACGCTCCAGGGTCACGAGGAGGACGAGAAGCAGGAACGCCAGAGCACCACCGCGAAGGACGACAGCATGCACCTCCCGCCCGCGTTGCGGCAGCGGCTGGAGGACGATCAGCACCGGCTCCGGCTACCGTCGTGGGATGAGCTGCAGCAGTTGAGTCCGGGCGAGCGGCGCCTGGTCGTGGACTACTTCCGCCGCCTCGCGGAGTCGGAGCGGCAGTGAGCGCGGTGCGGCCCATCCGGAGCGCCCTCGTATTCGCGGCGGGTATGCTGGCGTGGCTGGCGAGCGCCGCTCCCCTCCGAGCGCAGCAGGATCCGATGAATCGCGCGTTCGATCTCGAGCGCCGCGGCGAGTATGCCGCGGCGGTGGACGCGTACCGCGCCATCCTCGCCGCCAAGCCCGCCGATGCGACCGCGATCCTCGGCCTCGAGCGGTCGCTCATTCCGCTCAACCGGCCCGCGGACATCATGCCCCAGATTCGCGCCGCACTGGATGCGGGCACGCGGAGCCCGGCCATCTTCGGCGCGGCGCTCCGCGCGTACGGCGCAGCGGGACAGCCGGACAGCCTGCGCAAAGTCGCCGCGCGGTGGGCGCAGGCCGAGCCGGCGGAGGAAGGACCCTATCGTGAATGGGGTGCCGCCCTCGCCGCCCGCCACGACTTCGGTGGTGCAAAGGCGGCGTTGCTGGAGGGACGCGCGCGGCTCGGCCGGCCCGATGCGCTCGCCGCGGAGCTGGCGCAGCTCGCCGTCGCGTCGGGCGACTACTCGTCGGCGCTGCACGAGTGGGCGCTCGCCCTGCGCCGGCTCCCCGGGTACCGGATCACCGCCGTCGCGCAGCTGGCGCAGGCACCCGAGCGCGAGCGCCCCGAGCTGCTGGCGCAGATCGATCGCGAGACCGACCCATCCGCGCGCCGTCTCTCGGCCGATCTGCGTGCGCGATGGGGCGATCCGCTCCGCGCCTACCGCGACCTCGTCGCGGCGCTCCCGCCGGAGCGCGGCCAGCAGGTGGACGTGCTGCGGCAGTTCCTCGACGTGCTGCGGACGCTCAACTCCGCCGATTCGCGCCAGGCGCAGGCGATGACGCTCGAGGCACTCGCCGAGCGCGCGACGGGGCCGCAGGCGGCGCGGTACCGGCTCGACGCGGCGCAGGCCTGGTCCGATGCGGGGAAGCCGGAGGAGGCCCGCCGCGTGCTCGCCGCCCTCGCGTCGGACAAGGGCACGCCGCCGCAGCTCGCGTCCGGCGCGTCGCTCACGCTCATCGGCGTGCTGATCGACGAGGGAAAGACCGACGAGGCCGACCGGCAGCTCCGCGCGCTTCAGGGCACCGTCTCGGCCGATGACTACGCCGCGCTGCGCCGGCGGCTGCTGCAGGGCTGGATCCGAGCCGGCAATCTCGCACGCGCCGATTCGGCGCTGGCCGGCGACAGCACGGTGGACGGGCTGGCACTCGCCGGGCGCGTCGCGCTTTTTCGCGGCGACCTCGCCGGCGCGCGGCGGCGGTTCGAGGCGGCGGGTCCGTATGCCGGCAACCGGGACGATGCCACCGAGCGCACCGCGCTGATCGCGCTGATCCAGCCGATCACCGCCGAATCGCTCCCGGCGTTGGGCGACGCGCTCCTGGCGCTGGAGCGCGGCGACTCGGCCGCGGCGGCACAGGGACTCGATCAGGTCGCCGGCACGCTCAAGCCGGGCGAGGGCGGCGCGGAGCTGCGCCTGCTTGCCGGCCGCATCGCGCGGGCCCGCGGCAACACCGCCCTGGCGGAGCGGCAGCTGCGCGCCGCCGATGCCGCCGACGCTCCGGCGACGGCGCCCGCCGCGGAGCTGGAGCTCGCGCGGCTGCTCGCCGCGACCGGCCGCTCGGGCGATGCGTCACAGACGCTCGAGCACCTGATCCTTACCTATCCGCAGAGTGCGCTGGTGCCCCAGGCACGGCACGAGCTGGACCTCATTCGCGGCGGAGTGCCCCGGACATGAAGCGACGTGATTTCGTCCGGATCACGGCGGCTGGAGCGGCGGCGCTGTCGCCCCTCGCGCCGCGGCTGCTCCGGTCGCCGCAGCGGATGGCCGACTGGCTGCTCGTCCCGATGGACGATGCGCAGAGCGATCACCTGAAGGCCTACGGCGTCTGCTACCGCGCGCTCCAGCGCGGCGTCAAGGCGGAGTGGCTGCTGAATTATCGGAGCGGGTCGTTTCTGCTGCCGATGGAGAGCGCGGCGCAACGTGACGCGGCGCTCGCCGGTGTTAGCCTCGAGACGATCGACGACGCCCGCGCCAGCTCGATCCGCGGCGAGATCCAGGACGGCAACATGGACGCGATCCCGCTGGAGAAAGCACCCAAGGTCGCGGTCTACGCGCCGCCCAACGCGGCGCCGTGGGACGATGCGGTGACCATGGCCCTCGACTACGCCGGCATCAAGTACGACAAGGTATGGGACGCGGAGGTGATGGGGCAGCAGCTCAAGAAGTGGGACTGGCTCCATCTGCACCACGAGGATTTCACCGGGCAGTACTCCAAGTTCTATCTCAGCTACGCCGGCGCACCGTGGCTGGCCGACATGGTGCAGCAGAACACCGCCATGGCCCACACGCTCGGCTTTCCCAACGTTCCAGCCGAGAAGCGCGCGGTCGCGCAGACCATCGCGAAGTTCGTCGAAGGCGGAGGGTTCCTCTTCGCGATGTGCGCGGCGACGGAGACGCTCGACCTGGCGCTCGCGAGCGAAGGCGTGGACATCGCCGCCGCGTACGCCGATGGCACGCCGATGGATCCCGACGCGTCGCGCAAGATGCATTGGGACCAGGCGCTCGCCTTCCACGACGCGCGGCTGGAGACCAGCCCTACGACGTCAGTCTACTCCGACATCGACGGCCACCAGGTGAACTCCGGTGACCGCCGCCAGCCACTCGGCTCCTTCACGTTGTTCAACTTCAGCGCGAAGATCGACCCGGTCGCCACCATGCTGGTGCAGAGCCACCGCGACGTCATCCCCGACTTCTACGGACTGACCACCTCGTTCACCCGCCACACGCTCAAGTCGAGCGACACCGTCCTGGCCGACGAGCACGGCGCGCCGTGGGTCAAGTACATCCATGGCGAGCGCGGGCAGGGGACATGGACCTTCTTCGGCGGGCACGACCCCGAGGACCCCCAGCACCAGATTGGCGACGCGCCGACCGATCTCTCGCTGCATCCCCATTCGCCGGGCTACCGGCTGATTCTGAACAACGTCCTCTTCCCGGCGGCCAGGAAGAAAGAGCTCAAGACCTAGCCGCGCTGGAATGGGCGGCGGCGCCACGGATCGGCGCCGCGAACGGGACACGCGACGGTGTAGATTTCGCCGTTTCGTGTCCCTCGTTCTCTTGCGGCAGACGATATGAATCCTGGCAGTGAGCGCATCGCTCCCGGCGTGCGCGGATACCTGGCCGGCGAGGTGTTGGCGGCCGGCGGCCGTGAGGTGTCGTTCGTCGCCAGCGTGGACCGCGACGGCGTCGTCACCGGGGCGCGCGTACTCGCGCGAGGCACCGTGGAGCAGGTGCTCGCCTGCCCGGGCGCCTGCGCCCGCGGCGAGATGCTGCTGCACAATCATCCGACCGGCCACCTCGATCCCTCCGGTGCCGACCTCAGCGTCGCGGCGCGCCTGCACGATGCCGGCGTCGGATTCGGCATCATCACCAACGACGCGACTGCCATCTACGTAGTCGTCGAGGTTCCGCGCGACCGCGAGACCACGCGCCTCGATCCGTTCGATGTGGTGGACGCGCTCGGCGAGCGCGGGCCGGTGGCGCGCGAGCTGGGGCAATATGAGGATCGCCCGGCGCAGCGGGACATGGCGGCGCACATCGCGGATGCGTACAACGACGGGGGTGTGGTGCTGCTGGAGGCGGGGACCGGCGTCGGCAAGTCGTTCGCGTACCTGGTGCCGGCGCTGGCGTGGGCCCGCGCCAACGGGCAGCGCACCGTCGTGAGCACCAACACCATCAACCTGCAGGAACAGCTCGTCGGAAAGGATCTGCCGCTGCTCCGGCGCGCCCTCGGCACCGAGGACTACACTCCGACGTTTGCGCTGCTCAAGGGCTGGCGGAATTATCTCTGCCTCTCGCGCATGCAGCAGGCGGTCGTGGCGCAGCGGACCCTGCTGGAGCAGGACAAGCTCGACGAGCTGCATTCCATCGCTGCCTGGTCGGCCAGGACGTCGGATGGCACGCTGAGCGATCTGCCGGTGAATCCCACGCCCGAGGTGTGGGACGAGGTGAGCGCCGAGCCGGATCTCTGCACCCGCCTCAAGTGCGCACACTTCGACCGCTGCTTCCTCTTCCGCGCGCGGCGCCGCGCCGCGGAGGCGGACGTCGTGGTGGTCAATCATCACCTCCTCGCCGCCGATCTCTCGGTGCGCCAGGCGGCCGACAACTGGGAAGAGGCGGCGGTGCTGCCGCCGTACCAGCGACTCATCCTCGACGAGGCGCATCACCTGGAGGATGTCGCCGCGGGCCATCTCGGCGTCTCGGTATCGAGTCGCTCGGTGCGCCGGCTGTTGAGCCGATTCGAGCGAAACGGGCGGGGGCTCGTGCCCACGCTCGCGCACGAGCTGCGCGGCGGCCTGGATCTGATGAGCCGCGCCAGCTTCGATCTGCTCCAGCAGCGGCTCGTCCCCGCGCTCACCGACGCGCGCCGCGTGAGCGATGCGCTCTTCCTCCGGCTGCACGCGCGGCTCAACGACGTGCCCGCCGGCCAGCTCCGGCTGGACGAGAACTTCGGTGCTGATGACGTGTGGGCCGAGGGCCTCACGCTCGAGCTGGACGCCACGCTCGGATCCTTCCGCCAACTGCGGGACAGCGTCGAGACCATCGCCGACCGGCTCCAGCAGGCGGAGCAGGGCGAGCAGCGCACCCGTCTGGTTCAGGAGCTTCGCGCTGCGCTCGGGCGGCTGGAGAGCGCGTCGGACGGACTGAACCGCACACTGCGGCCGGCGGCGGGCGGCGCGCCCGTGGTCCGCTGGATGGAGCGCACCGGCCGCCGCGGCGCCGAGGTCAGTCTCTCGGCCGTGCCGCTCGACCTCGCGCCACTCCTGCGCGAGCTGCTCTTCGGGCGGCTGAAGACGGTGGCGCTCACCAGCGCGACGCTCGCAGCCGGCGGTGACTTCGGCTTCATCCAGTCCCGCCTCGGCCTCAGCGGCGAGGACTCGCCGGTCACCGTCGCCGAGATTTTCCCGTCGCCGTTCGACTATCCGGCGCAGTGCGTCTTCGGTATTCCCAACGACCTCCCCGAGCCGCGCGACGACGAGATGGGGCACGCGTCCGCGGTCGTCCAGGTCGTCACCGATCTCGCGTTCGCCTCGGATGGCGGGATGTTCGTGCTCTTCACCAGCCACGCGGCGCTCCGTCGGGCCGCCGACTGGCTGCGTGACTCGCTCGGCAGCCGCTGGCCCATCCTCGTGCAGGGCGAGGCGCCGCGCGACGCGCTGCTGCGCCGCTTCCGCGAGGCCGGCAACGCCATCCTGCTCGGCACCGATTCGTTCTGGGAGGGCGTGGACGTGCCCGGCCGCGCGCTCCGGGCGCTGGTGATCACCAAACTACCGTTCAAGGTGCCGTCGGAGCCGGTGACGGCCGCGCGCCTCGAGCGCCTGGCGGAGCAAGGTGAGGACGGCTTCATGGGATACCTTCTGCCGCACGCGGCGCTCAAGCTGAAGCAGGGTTTCGGCCGGCTGATTCGCGGGCGGCAGGACGCGGGCGTGGTGGTGCTGCTCGATCCCCGCGTCGTCACCAAGCGCTACGGACCGCTGGTGCTGAGCGGGTTGCCGCGGGCGGACCGCATCATCGGCAGCTGGGCGCAGGTGCGCACCCGCTGCGAGGACTTCTTCGCCCGGCACGGCATCGGAGCCGAGGTATGATCCCGGTCAAGGCCTCGAAGATCATCGCCATCGGACGGAACTACGCCGCGCACGCCCGGGAGCTGGGCAACGACGTGCCCACGGTGCCGATCGTCTTCTTCAAGCCGCCCAGCGCGCTGATCGGGCCTAACGATGCCATCGTGCTGCCGCCGCAGTCGTCGCGGGTCGAGTTCGAAGCGGAAATCGGCGTCGTGATCGGCCGCCGCACGCGGGACGCGACCACGCTCGAAGCGGAGCGTGCCATCGGCGGCTTCGTCTGCGTAAACGACGTCACCGCCCGCGATCTCCAGAAGACCGACGGCCAGTGGGGACGCGCCAAGGGGTTCGACACCTTCTGTCCCGTCGGTCCCCGCGTGGTGTCGGGCCCCGACTGGCGTGCGCTCGAGATCATCGGCCGCGTCAACGGAGAGGAGCGCCAGCGGGCTCCCTCGAGCGATATGATCTTCTCGATCCCGGCGCTGATCCAGTTCCTGAGCGGCGTCATGACGCTGGAGCCTGGCGACCTCATCTGCACCGGCACGCCGGCGGGCGTCGGACCGCTCGCGGCGGGAGACGTCGTCGAGGTCGAGATACCGGGCGTCGGCATTCTGTCCAACCCCGTGATCGCCCACACCCCGCGAGAAACGACATGATCGGATTCAGCGAACGCCTGCGCGCGCTCCCCGGATATCCGCTGGCAGAAATTCCCGCCATCAAGCGGCGGCTCATCGAGCGGGGCATGGACGTGATCGACCTCGGCGCGGGCGACAACGACACGCCGCCGCCCGCCGTCGCGGTGGACGCAATGACCGCGGCCCTCCGCGACCCGGCGTACAGCAAGTACGGCTTCCAGCAGGGACTGCCCGAGTTCCGCCGCGCGGCGTCGCACTGGATCGAGCGCCGCTTCGGCGTGGCGTGGAATCCGGCGACCGAGATCCTGCCGCTGATCGGCTCAAAGGAAGGGATTTCACACCTGCCGCTCGCCGTCATCAATCCCGGCGACGTCGCCATCGTCCCCGAGCCCGGCTATCAGGCGTATCTCGGCGGCGCGCTGCTCGCCGGCGCGACACCGCACATCGCGCCGCTCCGCGCCGACCGTGGCTTCCTGCTCGAGCTCGACGACGTGCCGGCGGCCACGCTGGATCGGGCGAAGATCGTTTTCCTCAACTACCCCAACAACCCGACCGCCGCCGTCGCGCCGCGGGACTACCTCGAGCGCACCGTCCGTATCTGCCGCGAGCGCGGCATCCTGCTCTGCTACGACAATGCCTACTGCGATCTCACCTTCGACGACTACCGCGCGCCGAGCATCTTCGAGATCCCCGGCGCCGCGGATGTCGCGATCGAGTGCTTCTCGCTCTCCAAGAGCTTCTCGATGACCGGCTGGCGACTTGGCTTCGCGGCGGGGCCGGCGCCATTCGTCGGTGCGCTGACGCGGGTCAAGTCGTATGTCGATACGGGGCCGTTCCTCGCCGTGCAGAAGGCCGGCGCCGCGGCGCTCGATCGGGCCGAGGAGCTGGTGCGGCCGATCCGCGATGAGCTGGAGCGCCGGCGCGATGCAGCCGTCGCTGCGCTTCGCACCGCGGGCTTCACCGTCGAGAGTCCCAAGGCCGCGATGTATCTCTGGATCCCGCTGCCGGCGGGCATCGCGTCGGCGACGTACGCGCGCCGCGCGCTTGAAGATTTCGGCGTCGTGACGCTGCCCGGGAGCGGCTTCGGCCCGGCGGGGGAGGGATTCTTCCGCATCGCGCTCACGGTCGGCGCCGACCGTCTGTCGGAAGCCGCCGAGCGGCTGGGGCGGGCACTCGAGGCGACGCGCCGTGGCGCGCTTGCGACGACCGCTTGAGCTGACGCTCCCGCGTCCGCCCCGCTGGTCCCTCCTCGCGGCGGCGATCAGCGTGGCGGTGCACGCGCTGCTGCTGTTCGGGTGGATCGAGGGACGGCTGCCGTTCGTGCCCCCCCCGCCGTCGGAGCGACTGGTCTATCTGCCGCCCAGCTCGGGGCCGATCACAGTCGAGCTGCCGCCGGTCGCGCCGGCACGCGGCCGGGGTGATCGCGCCGCGCTGCGTCACGGCGCCGCGACGGCGCGGCGCCGGACGATCGG
>JAICWE010000074.1 GCA_025934955.1 Gemmatimonadales bacterium
GCGAAGATTCCGCGGCTCGTCGGCCGAGGTGTACGCCTCCAGCGCGGCGGCGGCGCGGGGATCGTGCGACTTGGCGAGCTCCGACGCGACCGTCGCCCGGGTGCCGAGCGTCCGGCCCCTGGCGGCGGCCTCGAGCAGCGAGGGCAGCGCCGCGTCGCCCGCGACCTTGGCGTAGGTCATCACGCCGGCCAGCCGGACCGTGTTGTTCGGATCGGTCTGGAACATCGTGCGGGCGGTCGTCGCCACGCCGGCCGAGTCGGCGGTGCCAAGCGCGCTGATCGCGGCGGCGCGCACCTCGCTCGCCGGATCGCGGAGCGCCGAGCGGAGCACTTCCAGCGTGGCGGCCGACGGCCGCGTGCCGAGCTGATCCACGGCGAGGGCGCGAAGCGACGGCTCATGCTCGTTCCGGACGATGAGCCAGCGCGCGGCGTCCGCGATGGAATCGGTGGATTCGGCGAGCGCGTGGAGCGCCCAGTTGCGCGCGGCCCAGTCGAGGTCGTGCTCGGCCATCGCGGCGAGCTCGGCGGTCGTCTGATCGGTGGTGACCGTGCCGAGCAGCCAGCCACCCTCGTCGAAGCGGAAGGTGAGTGGATCGCCGGGAAGCGGAATAGCGAAGGTCTGCTTCACCTTCGAGACAACGATCTCATGCCGCACGACCGAGTCACGCGTCGCAATGCGTACGGTGATAGGGAAACGGAAGACGGGGTGGGTCGAGTCGATCGTCTGGGTCTGCTCCACGGTCACGTCCAACCGGCGCGCGGCGCGGTTCCACCGGCGGCTCACCTGCAGCTTCGGGTAGCCGATCCCGTAGGCCCACTGGTCGAAGAACCAGTCGAGGTCGCGGTGGGCCACCTTCTCGAAGGCAACGGCGTAGTCCGCGGTGGTGACGGGCTTGTGCGCGTTGTCCACCAGGAAGCGGTGCATGCCGGCCCAGAAGAGCGAATCGCCGAGCAGCCGTCGGAGCTGGTGCGCGAGCTGCGCACCCTTGGGGTACACGTGGCCGCTGAAGAAGAGCACGATCGGGTCGTCACCCTGGTACTCGCCCCAGACGAGCGGGCGCTCGTGGCCGTTCTCGTCGGCGGCCATCGCCTGCTGCTGCTGGTCATACCACGAATGCTGGCCCGCGGCCCAGCCGCGGGTCTTCTCGTTCTGCACCGACTCCATGTAGGTCGTGAGACCTTCGTTGAGCCAGATGTGCGCCCAGTTCGCGGTGGTGGTGAGATCGCCGAACCACTGGTGCGCCAGCTCGTGCGCGTCGAGACCGCGTCCGCTCGACTGCGGCTCGCTGCCGGCCGGATGCAGCACCAGGTCGGTCTGCGTCGTCGCGGAGACGTTCTCCATCCCGCCGTAGGTGAAGTCGGGAATGACGGACTGATCGTACTTGGCCCAGGGAAACGGCACGCCGGTAAGCTGGGAGTAGAGCTCGATCATCGCCGGCGTCTCGCCGAAGGTGCGCCAGACGGCTGCGACGGTGTCGGGGCTGACCCAGTATTCGACCGGCCGGCCGCGCCACTGGTCCTTGAGAATCGTGAGCGGTCCCTCGACCACCGAGTAGAGATAGGTCGAGGCCGGTGTCTCCTGCGACCAGTGCCACACCTGCTTTCCGGTCCCGGCGGGCGTGACCTCGACAAGGCGTCCGTTGGAGAGCACCTTCTGACCACTATCCGCCGTCACCAGGAATTCCCACGTGGTCTTGTCGTTCGCCGCATCGTAGGTCGGAATCCAGTTGCGGGTCTCGGTCGCCTCGCCCTGCGACCAGATGATGCCGCGGCGGGGGACGAAGTAGATACCGCGCTCGGGAATGGTGTGGTAGGCGAGGGTGAATTCGATCGTATCTCCCCGGCTGGCGGCATGCGGCAGGTCGACGGTGACCTGGCTGGTGTCGAAGGCGAAGGCGAGCGGCTGACCGTTCTTCGCGAGGGCGCTGTCGATCGTCAGGTTGCCGGCGTCGAGCCGGATACGATCGGTCGGCGGGCCGGTGAGGACGAGACGGGTGGTGACGCGGCCGACGACCATGCGATGCGCCATATCGAGGGTGACGGCGATTCGCTGATGCTGGAGATCGAAGTCGTGCTGTCGGAGCGGCCAGTCGCGGGGCGGGACATAGCTGCCGATGATGCCGGTCCGCCGGGTCGAGCGCGCACGCGTGACCGCCGCGGGCTTCTGCGCGGCGACGGGCGCGGCGTGGACCGCGAGCGCGGCGCCGAGGACGACGACAGTGAGACGAGCGGGGCGCATGCGATCTCTCGGAAGAGGACGGGCGTGACGATCCGGGTTTCTGTACGGCCGCGCAGACGACGGAGATTCGCCTGAACGGCGCCGCGCCGCGAGTCGCGGTACTCGGCGCCGGGGAGACCGGCCGCGGCTGGGCGGCGCTCTGCGCCGCCGGCGGCTGGCCGGTGGCGCTCTACGACGCCGATTCCGCGTTGCTGCACGACGCCGCCGCGGCGCTCGCGCCGCGCGCGCAGGCACTCGCCGCGGCGGGAGTGGCGGAGCCGGAGTTCGTCGCCAACGGCCTGCACGGACTCCGGATCGGCCGGAGCCTGCTGCACACGGTCACCGACGCGGACTGGATCATAGATGCATCGGGGGGTGACGGCGCGGCCCGGGTGCGGTTTCTCGAGCAGGTCGAGCAGGTGGCGCGGCGCGCGGCGGTGACGACGAGCGCGGCCGGCGGGCTGGAGCTTCCGCCTTCGCACCGCGGGATCACGACCGAGCTGGCGGCGCGGCTCCGGCATCCGGACCGGTTTCTCACGCTGCACGCGGCGGCGCCGGTGGAGCGGGTGCCGATCATCGAGCTGATGCCGGGCCCGCTCACCGATCCGCGCTGCGTCGAAGACGTGCAGCACTGGATCCGCGCGCTGCGTCGGGCTCCGATCGTGCTGGAGCGGGAAACCCCGGTGAGCGCCGCCGAGCGGATCGTCGCGGCGGTATGGCGCGAGTGCACGGCGCTCGTGCTCGAGGGCATCGTCGCACCCGGCGACGTGGAGCGACTGCTCGGCGCGGTGCTCGCGCCGGCGTGGCTCCCCCACGACGTCGCGGCAGACGAAGGCAGGATGCGCTCGGCATTCGCGGCGCGGCTCCAGTCGATACAGGCGACGTGGCCGGCGCTGTCGACCGCAGCGGGACTCGATGCCGAGACCGTCGCGCGGGTGGTGCGGCGCGTGGTCGCGGCGGATTCGGAACAGCGGGCCGATTGAGGGTGGCCGCCGGCGAGACCCCCGCACCTTTGCACGAGGCTCCGCCGGCGCCGGGTGTCGCTCATCCGCTCCTGGCGCCGCGGGCCGTGTACACCCGTCCGCGCCACTCCACCCGCCCAGCCCCGCGCCACGTCGAGCGCATCACGATGTAGAGCAGCATCGCCGCGCCGAGCGGGTAGCCGAGACCATAGATCGGCGGCACTCCCATTCCGTAGCAGATGGTCGCCCAGAACAGCACCGAAAGCCCGACGGCGATGGCCGCCGCGGCGGGGAGCAGCCCGGCGAGCAGCGCCGCGAGCGGCAGCAGCCAGAAGAGCATCGCGAGCGCGAGCATGACGGGCACGAGTGCGCGCCGCACCGGCTCGTGGGGAAACGATCGCCTGCCGCCGAGGTAGACGTTCTTCGACCAGCCCTCGATGAGCTGCGGGAGACTCTGGTACATCCGTGTCTCCATCAGCGACTCGGCGAACGCGAAGAACAGTTTCATACGCTTGCCGAAGAACGTCTGGGCCAGCGCGAGATCCTCCGCGACTTCGCCGCGCACGGCCGCGTGGCCGCCGGCCCGCTCGTAGGCGTCGCGGGTGACGAGAATGAACTGGCCGTTGGCGATCACGTCGCGCGCTCGCGTCGCCCGATTCACCGCGCGCGGATGGTAGCGGGCGCCGAGCAGCGCCCAGACCTGCGGCATGATGATGCGCTCCCAGAACGTGAGCGTGAGCTGTCGCGGCGCGACCGTGACGAGATCGGCACGTTCGACTTCTAGCGCGCCGGCGGCGCAGGCGAGGAGCGCCGGCTCGTGCCGGGTGTCGGCGTCGGTGAAAACCAGCAGGTCGCCGGTCGCGGCGCGCGCGCCCTGCAGGCACGCCCACGGCTTGCCATACCAGCCGTCGGGGAGCGGGTCGCCGTGGATCAGCCGGATGCGGGGATCAGTCGCGGCGAACCGGGCGACGACGGACGCCGTCGCGTCGGTCGAGCGGTCGTCCACGACGAGGATCTCGAGGGGCGTGTAGTCGCTCCGGCCCAGCGACGCGAGCAGCGTACCGATGGTCGCGGCTTCGTTACGGGCGGGAATGATGAGGCTGAGGGGACGTCCGCGGCGCGGGGCGTACTGGAGCAGGCGCGGCTCCCGTCGGCCGAGCCGGAAGAGCGCGAGGAATGGCAGCGCCCACGGCACGGCGGGGAGCAGGCCCGCGCTCACCGCTAGGCGCGCCTGGTGACGGCGGCCAGCTCGTGCTCGATCTGCCGCAGCTGCCGCGCGACCTCGGCCTGATCCAACGCACCGCCCTGGGCCGGCACGCCGTTCTGGGAGAACAGCGTGGCGACGAGCGCATCGGTGTAGCCCACGACCGCGACGGCGACGCCCTTGTCGAGCACGCGGTTCAGCCGCAGCATGATCGCCATGCCCTGGCGGGCACGCATGGCGGCGAGCACCGGCGCGAGCGTGCGGATGAGCAGCTCGCGGAGATATTGCAGCTCCTCCACCACCTCGCCGGCGGCGAGGCCGCGCATCGAGGCGACACGACCATACTGTTCACAGGCGAGAAACCAGATGGGCTTGACTTCGCGGCGGAGCGGACCGACCATCTCCGCCATCAGGTCCACGAGCACGTCGAGCTGTCGCTCGACCGTCTCGCGAGACACCGACGGCGATGCCGTCATCCGTTCACCCAGCCATGCGGCCCATTCAGTCACCAGGGCGCGCCGGCGCTCTGCGATCACACGACCAGCGGCGAGCAACGCGGGCTGCGACGCACGCATGTGCCGTGCTCCTTGCTTGAGGCGCTGCCAATCTATACGGGGGGTCCGATGGGGTCAAAACCGCCGCTGCGGCACGCTCGCTTCGAGCCTTTGCTCGGCGCCCCGGTGCCGGTCGGCGCCCCGATCGGCCACATCGACGCACAGTGGACCGTGCAGATCGGGGTGCGCGCGCGGCTCGACGCCGATTCGGGCGAGGTCGAGCTGCTCGAGCCGGCGGTGCGCTGACGTGGCGACGCCGACGCTGTCCCGGCACCGTCTCCCCGGCGCGCTCGGTGAGATCCTGATCGACGTGCGGGCGGGCGGCCGCGGGTCGCCGCGGCCCGCGGTGCTGGTGCTGCACGGCTTCAAGGGATTCAAGGACTGGGGCATGTTTCCGGTGCTCGCCGGCCGGCTGGCGCAAGCCGGCCTCACGACGGTCTCGCTCAATCTGAGCGGGAGCGGGGTGGACGACAGCGGAGAGTTCGTCTTTCCTGAGCGCTTCGGTCATAACACCTTCAGCGCCGAGCTGGCGGATCTGCACGCGGTGCTCCAGGCGCTAGCCGCAGGCGAGCTCGGCGTTGTCCCGCCCACGGGCATCGGTCTGCTCGGCCATTCGCGGGGCGGCGGCGTCGCCGTGCTGGAGGCGGCGCGCGAGCCGCGCATCCGCGCACTGGTCACCTGGGCCGCGATCAGCGACGTGGAGCGCTGGTCCGGCGCAGACTGGCCGGCGTGGCGCACCCGCGGGCGGCTCGACGTCGTCAACAGCCGCACCGGCCAGGTGCTGCCGCTCTACACCGACGTGCTCGACGATATCGAGCGGCATCGGGCCGAGCTCGACATCGAAGCAGCCGCGGGACGGATCGAGGTCCCGTGGCTCATCGTGCACGGCACCGAGGACGAGGCGGTCAGCGCCGACGAAGCCCGGCTGCTCGCCGCCGCCAGCACGCGCGGCAGCACGGAGCTCGTGACCATCCCCGGCGCGGGCCACACCTTCGGCGCGAAGCACCCGTGGGCCGGAAGCACACCCGAGCTGGACCAGGTCATGGACCGCACGGTCGTCTGGTTCGCGCGGCATCTCGGCGGCTGAGCCGCGTTCGCATTATTCTCCCCGCATGCCGATCTACGATTATCAGTGCGCCGAATGCGGCGTCGAGTTCGAGCAGCTCGTGCGGGGCGGTGCGAAGGTCGCCTGCCCCGCGTGCGCCGCGACGAAGGTGGAGCGCCGCATGTCAGTTACCGCGCGCCCGGCGAACGGTAGCGCGCGCGGGCCCGATCTCAGCCGTCTCGGCCCGCCGCCCGGCGGCTGCTGCGGCGGCGGATGCGGATCGCACAGCCACTGAGCGCCGGGCTCGATCGCCTGGCACGCGCACTCGCCGGGCATACCGCGACCACGGAAGGCGGCGACGAGCTGGTGTGGGCCGCCGTCGCCGTGATCCTGGTCGAGCGTCCGTCGCCGGACGGACTCGCGCTGCTGCTCATCCGCCGCGCCGAGCGGGCGGGCGACCCGTGGTCCGGCCACATGGGTCTGCCGGGCGGTCGCCGCGACGCCGCCGACCCGGACCTGCTCGACACCGCCATCCGTGAGACCCGCGAGGAGGTCGGCGTGGGGCTCACCCAGGGTCAGCTGCTGGGCGCGCTGGACGACGTCGCGCCCCGCACGCCGGTGCTCCCGCCGGTCGCGGTGCGGCCGTTCGTGTTCGCCCTTCCGCAGGAGCCCACGCTCGCGCTCAACGGAGAGATCGCCGGGGCCGGGTGGGTGTCCGTCGCGGACCTGCTCGACCCGGCCGCACGCCGCACGGTCGAGGTCGACAGCCGCGGCGGCCGCCGCTTCGTGCCGGCCTACGTCACCTCCGGCGGTGTGGTCTGGGGCATGACCGAGCGGATCCTCTCTCTCCTGTTCGACCACCTCCGATAACCCGGATTCCGGCACGCCTTGACGTATGCCTCGGCGCAACCCAGAATTAGGTGCGCCTAATCTGGAGATTCGCATGAGCGCAGCGATGCTGTCCGAGCCGCTGACCCGCTCGGTCGAGGACTACCTCAAGGTGATCTACCAGCTTTCCGCCGCCGGCCAGCCCGCCGCGACGAGCGAGATCGCGCACCAGCTCGAGCTGTCGGCGCCGTCGGTGAGCGGCATGGTGAAGCGGCTCTCGGAACAGGGGCTGTTGCGGCACCTGCCCTATCGCGGCGTGGTGCTCACCAAGCAGGGCCGGCGCGCCGCGCTGCGGATGGTGCGGCGGCACCGGCTGATCGAGGCGTACCTGGTCCGTTTCCTGGGATACGGCTGGGACACGGTGCACGCCGAGGCGGAGCGGCTGGAGCACGCGGTGAGCGACGAGCTGGTCGATCGGATCGCGACCGCGCTGGGCAACCCGGCGGTGGATCCGCACGGCGATCCGATCCCCACCGCGGCCGGCGACCTGGTCGAGCCGAGCTGGACGCCGCTCGCCGAGGCGGCGGAGGGTGCGCGGGTGGTGATCCGCAGAGTGAACCTCGGCGACCCCGACCGTCTCCGGTACCTCGCCGCCTGCGGCCTCGTGCCGGGCGCGGCCGTGACGGTGCGCGCGCGCCAGCCGTTCGGCGGCCCCATCACGCTGCGCTGCAGCGCCGGCGAGCAGGTCATCAGCCGCGAGCTCGGCCTCGCGCTCCTCTGCGAGGCGGCACCGCGCCGATGAGCGTCACCTCCGGCCCTCTCGATCGAAGCGGCGCGTGGCGTCGTCCGCGCATCCGTCCCACGCTCCCCGAGTCCTATCGCTCGGTCCCGGTGCCTCGGGGCGCGAGCATCTGGCGCAAGCTGCTGGCGTTCGCGGGACCGGGCTATCTCATCGCCGTCGGCTACATGGATCCCGGCAACTGGGCCACCGATCTCGCCGGCGGCGCGCGCTACGGCTACACGCTGCTGAGCGTCGTGCTGATCGCCAACCTGATGGCGATCCTGCTCCAGTCGCTGGCGCTGCGCCTCGGCATCGTCACGGGGCGCGACCTCGCCCAGGCATGCCGCGACCATTACTCGCGGCCGGTGAGCTTCGGGCTCTGGCTGCTCTGCGAGATCGCCATCGCCGCGTGCGATCTGGCCGAGGTGATCGGCTCGGCCATCGCGCTGCAGCTGCTCTTCGGCATCCCGCTGCTCTGGGGGGTGTGCATCACGGCGGTGGACGTGCTCGTCATCCTGCTGCTCCAGCACCGCGGCTTCCGCTGGCTCGAGGCGTTCGTCATCGTGCTCGTGGCGACGATCGGCGTCTGCTTCGGCGCCGAGCTGCTGCTGGCGCAGCCAGCGTGGCGCGGCGTCGCGGCCGGATTCCTCCCGCGCGCGGCGATCGTCACCGACCCCGGCATGCTCTACATCGCGATCGGCATCCTGGGCGCGACGGTGATGCCGCACAACCTGTATCTGCACTCGTCGGTGGTGCAGACCCGCCGCTTCGCGGGGAACACCGCGGGGAAGCGCGAAGCCATCCGCTACGCGACGCTCGACTCCACCCTCGCGCTGCTCTTCGCCTTCTGCATCAACGCCGCGATCCTCATCCTTTCCGCCGCGACCTTTCACCGGACCGGTCACCACGAGGTCGCCGAGATCGCCGACGCGCAGCGACTGCTGGCGCCGCTGCTCGGCACCACCGCGGCGAGCGTCTTCTTCGCCGTCGCCCTGCTCGCCTCAGGGCAGAACTCCACGATCACCGGCACGCTGGCGGGACAGATCGTGATGGAGGGATTTCTCGACATCCGGCTGCCGGCGTGGCTCCGGCGGCTGATCACCCGGCTCGTCGCGATCGTTCCCGCGATCATCGTCACCGCGCTCTACGGCAGCCGCGGCACCAGCGCGCTGCTGATCCTGAGTCAGGTGATCCTCAGTCTTCAGCTCTCATTCGCGGTGATTCCGCTGGTCCGATTCACCACCGACCGCGGAAAGATGGGCGACTTCGTCGCCGGTCGGGGCATCGCGTCGCTCGCGTGGATCGTCGCGGCGATCATCTTCGGACTCAACGCCTGGCTGGTGATCGGCGCGGTGCGCGCCTGGCTCGGGTGACGCGCAGCGCCAGGGAAGCCGGGCGCTTCGCGGCGCTCGCGGCGGCGCTGCTGCTGAGCGCGGCGCGCGCGGGCGCAGCGCAGCAGGACTCGGCTGCGGCCGGTCAGCCGATCTCCGACAACAGCTTCCTGATCGAGGAGGCCTACAACCAGGACCCCGGCGTGGTACAGCACATCAGCACGCTGACGTTGCCGAAGGCGGGCGGGTGGAACTACAACTTCACGCAGGAATGGCCGCTCGGCGGAATGCGGCACCAGCTCAGCTACTCGCTGCTGTTCGTACGCGGCGGATCGCCCGGCGAAACCGGTGGCCTCGGGGACATCGCGCTCAACTATCGTTACCAGCTGCTCGGACGAAGCGCCGACGACCGGCTGCTGATGGCGCCGCGGTTCACCGTTCTGCTGCCGACGGGGAGCCGGGTCGAGGAGCGCGGCAACGGCGGGCTCGGCGTGCAGGTGAACCTCCCGGTCACCTGGAAGCCGCGCGGCTGGCTGGCGACCCACCTGAATGCCGGCACGACGGTCGTTCCGCGCGCCCGCTTCCCCGGCGCGCCGGGCGCGAGCGCGATCAGCTTCAACCTCGGCACGAGCGTCATCTGGCTTGCGAGCGACCGGATCAACTTCCTGCTCGAGAGCGTCTGGACGTCGGTCGCGCAGGTCCAGCCCGACGGCGCGACCACGCGCGCCGGAACGACGCTGGTGAGCCCCGGCGCCCGGCTCGCGTTCAACTTCGCGGGGGGACTGCAGATCGTGCCGGGGTTGGCGTACGCGATCGACGTCGGGTCGGGGGATGCCAACGCGTTGATCGTCTACCTGAGCTTCGAGCATCCGTTCCGGCGGGCGCATTGACCGTCGCGTCGAACCCGGGGTCGAGCCGGACCGACGCCGGGGCAAGGGCGAGCCGCGCTACTGTCGTTCGACGATCACGTTCTGACTGGCGATGCGCGCACCGAGGATCCGGCTCTGCGGATCCAGCCGGAAGTCGATCTGCACATCGCCGAACTTCATCTGCGCCGAGTCGGCGCCGGCGCGGGTCACCGTCGCGACCAGGGTCTGGGTCCCCGCGAGGTTGAAGAACGGCACCTGCCCCCCCGTCGTCGCGGCGCGCCGCAGCGCCTGCTCCAGCAACGCGAACGAAAGATTGACGTACGGCAGCGCACCGACCTGCGTCCCGAAGACGCGGGTGGCGATGCCGCTGCTGCGCATCGCATCCACCGCGACGCTGTCGCCGCGGAAGATGGCGCGGGCGCGCTCGACGATGTGGGGCTCGCGATGCGGCATCGTCGCGACGTCCAGCCCTTCCGACGACAGCACCTTCGGCGGCTCGCGGATGATCACCTCGACGAGCGGGATCGTCTGGTCGGGTGCGATCGTGGCGGTGAAGGTCTCCGACGTGGAGGTCTTCGGAATCTCCAGCGTCCCGGCGAGGGTGACGTCGTGTCGGCCGAAGGTCTCGACGGCGACGGTGTCGGCACCGTGGCGGATGATGAAGCGGCCGGAGTCGGGCGCAGCGGTCTGCGCTTCGGCGGCGCCGGCGCACAGGGCGGCCAGCGCGGCGGAGAGAAGGATTGTGTGGGTCATGGTAGCATTGTACCCGACTGCACGGGAAAGGCCACCCCCGCGATCAGAAGGTGACGGCGACCGGCGCAAGGTGCCGCAGCGTGCGGCCGTCTCTTTCCGGAGCGCCGCACGACCGACGTCGCCGCCGCCCTCGGGCGGATCCGCGGCTTGCCGGATCTCGCCGATCTCTTCGCGGCGATCGGGCTCGAGCGCCGCTCGGCGCCGACCGCGATCATCGGTCACGCCGCGCTGGAGGTGGCGACGGGCTCCGGCCTGCCGTGGCTCGCGATCCGCGCCGGCGAGCCGGCGCGGGAGGCGCGGCGACTGGCCCGGCGGCTCGCGTCGCGCGGCCACATCGCCGGCGTCGCCGCGCTGGACGGCTCGCACCGGCGGCTCGCGCTCGCCGTTGCGTTCGGCCGGGCGCCGACCCTCGAGATCCGACTCCGCGCACCCGAGCCGCTCGCCCTCGATTGCCTCGGCCGCCTCGGCGCGCCGCAGCCTGGCGCGCTCGCCGCCGCGGCGTACGCCGCCGACGTGCTCGGCGCGGAGTCGGTCGGCACCCGGTTCTTCCGCGAATTCCGCCGGCTGCTGGAGCGGATGGAGGCGGCACTCCCGCAGCGCACGCCGACGGCCGACCGCCGCGCGCTCGCCCTGCTCCAGCTCACGAGGGTCCTCTTCCTCTACTTCGTACAGGGAAAGGGCTGGCTCGACGGCCGGCCCGACTTCCTGGCCCGCCAGGTGGACGCGACACTCGCCCGGCGCCGGCACCTCGGCCGCTCGCTGCTGCGGCCGCTCTTCTTCGGAACGCTCAACCGGCCGCCGGCGGAGCGCCGCCGCGCCGCCGCGCTCTTCGGTGCGATTCCGTTCCTCAACGGCGGGCTGTTCGAGCCGCACGCACTGGAGCGTCGTTGGCCCGCCGATCTGCCCAACGCCATCTGGCGATCGGCCTTCGACGATCTGTTCGAACGATTCCGGTTCACTGCCGGTGGTCGCGCCGAGCACGGCGCGGTCGCGCCGGAGATGCTCGGCCGGGTGTTCGAGGGCGTGATGACGCCGGGCGCGCGGCGGGCGAGCGGCACGTACTACACGCCGGCGCC
>JAICWE010000027.1 GCA_025934955.1 Gemmatimonadales bacterium
CACTTCGACAACGAGATCGACATGGCCGGGCTCAAGCGGTATCCCGGCATCCGTCGCGTCAACATCAAGCCGCAGTACGACGAGTGGGTCTTCCCCGACGGGCACTCGGTGATGATCCTCGCCGAGGGCCGGCTGCTCAATCTCGGCTGCGCGACCGGCCATCCGAGCTTCGTGATGAGCGCCAGCTTCACCAACCAGGTGATGGCGCAACTCGAGCTCCACGCCAACGCCGGCAGCTACGAGCGCAAGGTGTACACGCTGCCGAAGGCGCTCGACGAGGAGGTCGCGCGGCTGCACCTCGACAAGCTGGGCGTCCGGCTCACGACGCTCTCGCCCGACCAGGCGGCCTACATCGGCGTGCCGGTCGAGGGGCCGTACAAGCCGGAGCACTACCGCTACTAGCGACGGCGCGCGGCGCCGCCGCTCACGGCACCGCGGACTGATACGGCTGGAGCTGCTCGTCGATCTTCGAACGGTCACCGGCGACGATCAGCGTCATGTTCTCCGGCTTGAGGTAGGTCCGCGTGATCCGCTGCACGTCCGCCGGCGTCACCGCGCGCACCCGCTTGACGAACTCGGTGAGATAGCTGCGCGGCAGCCCCTGCACCTCGAGGAAGTTGAGCTGACTGATGAGCCCCTGCCGCGACGAGTTCTGCAGCACGAACGTCCCCGCCAGGTAATTCTGAATTCCCTTGAGCTCCTCGGCGCTGGGGGGCTCGTTCTGGAGCCGGCGGATCTCGCCGTAGATCTCCTTCAGCGACGGCCCGGTCACCGCCGTCGTCACGTCGGCCATCTGCACCCAGTAGGCGTCGTGCGCGCGGCTGGAGACCTGGCTGAACGGCGAGTAGGTGTAGCCCTTCTGCTCCCGGATGTTGCTGGTGATGCGGGAGATGAACGCGCCGCCCAGCAACGCGTTCGTAACCAGCAGCGCGGTGTAGTCGGAGTCCTGCGGGGAGATCACCGGCAGGCCCAGATAGATGGTGGACTGGGCGGCGCCGGGCCGGTCGATCACGTCCACTACTCGCCTGGTGACCGGCTTCGGCGCGGGCGCCTCGGCCGCGCCACCGGAACCCCAGCCGTCGAACGCCTGTCTGACGGCGGCCTCGACGGCCTTCGCATCGAAGCGGCCGGACACGTAGAGGTGTGCGCGCGCGGCACCGTAGTTGGCGCCGTAGTAGCGGTGCACGTCGTCCAGGGTGTACGCCTGGAGCATCGCCTCGGTGGGATAGAGCCGGCCGTACGGATGATCGGGATAGAGCTGCTTCCGGAACGCCGCCAGCGTCATGGACTGCGGCTCACTGGTCTCGATGCTGAGCTGGCGCGCCAGGTCGGCCTTGAGCCGCGCCAGCTCGCTCTCCGGCAGCGCCGGGTGCGACGCGACGTCGGCCACGAGGGCTACCATCTTCGGCGCGAACTCGCCCAGCACGTCGCCGCCGACGCTCGCCTGATCGGCGCCGACGGTGACGTCGAGGTCGCCGCCCATCGCCGATGCCTGCGCCGCGACCTGCGCCGCGCTCAGCGTAGTGGTGCCCTCCTTCATCAGCTTGGCCGTGAGCTCGGCGAGCCAGATCTCGTTCGGCCCCTCGTAGACGTTGCCGGCGCGCACCTGGAGCTGCACCGTCACCTTGGGGAGCGTGCCGTACGGCACCAGCGTCACCGCCAGGCCGTTCGGCAGCGTGAAGCTCCGCGGCTCCGGCACGACGAAGTCCTTCGGCGGCCCGCCCTCGGGCGGCGCCTGCTTCTGCGCACTGAGGGACGGAGCGAGCAGCGCGAGGGCGCAGAGGCCGAGCGCGGCGGGGGCGGCGATTGCCATCGGGCGGCGCATCAGTTGCCTCCCTTGCTCGGCGCCGTGCCGGCCTTCGCGGCTTCGAGGACGAGCACGGTGCGGTTGGTGGGACGGAGCCATTCCTGCGCGGTGCGCTGCACCAGCTGCGGCGTCACCTTGCGGAACTCGGGCTCGAGCCGGTTGATGCGCGACGGATCGTCGTCGAACAGCGCGAACGCCGCCAGCAGGTCGGCGCGGCCGAAGCCGAAGAAGCCGCCCATGGTGTCGTACAGGTCGCTCCGCAGCTTGATGATGGCGCGGTCGATGGTCGCCTGGTCCACCGGCGTGGTGCGGAGCGACTCGATCGTTTCATCGGCGGCGGCCATGATCCGCTCCGGCGTCTTGTCCGCGTCGTGGAACAGCGAGACCGTCCACAGCATCGGCCCGGCGTAGTTGTAGATGTTGCCCAGCTCGTTGATGGACGAGGTGATCTCGGCCGTGAGTCCCTGCCTCTGCACCAGCTGCTGGTACAGCCGCCCGTCGCGCCCCTCGCCCATGATCTGCTCGATCACCGCCATCGCGTAGTACTCCGGCGTGTTGCGCGGCGGCATGTGGTAGGCAAAGGCCAGCGCCGGCCGCGTCGCGAGCGAGTCCACCTTGCTGAACTTCCGCTCCACCGTCTGCCGCGGCTCGGTGAGGTCGGGCTTGGCCGGCGGATGGCCGGCCGGGATGCCGCCGAAGTACTTCTTCACCATCGCGAGCGCCGCGGCGGGATCGATGTCGCCCACCACCGCGAGCGCGGCGTTGTTGGGCACGTAGAAGGTGTGGAAGAACTGCTTCACGTCGGCCAGCGTCGCGGCGTCGATGTCACTCAGGTCGCCGTAGAAGTTGTGCGAGTTGTACCAGTTGCTGTTGGCGTACTGCGGCATGTCGAGCCAGGGGAAGCCGCCGTACGGCGTGTTGAGCACATTGACCTTCACCTCGTTCTTCACCACGCCCTGCTGGTTGGTGAGGTTGTCCTGGGTGATCGCCAGGCCCTTCATCCGGTCCGCCTCGGCCCACAGCGCGGTCTCCAGCTTGTTGCTCGGCACCACCTCGAAGTAGTTGGTGAAGTCGAAGCGGGTCGAGCCGTTCAGGATGCCGCCGTTGGTGGAGACCAGCCGGATGAACTCCATCTTGCCCAGGTTGGCCGAACCCTGGAACATCATGTGCTCGAAGAGGTGCGCGAAGCCGGTGCGGTCCCGCGGCTCGTTGCGGAAGCCGATGTTGTAGTAGACGGCGACGGCGACGGTCGGTGCGGTGTGATCGGGCGAGAGCACCACCTTGAGGCCGTTGGGCAGCTTGACGTACTGCACCGGGACCGTGAACGCCGGCCTCGACTGCGCGGTCGCGGGCGCGGCGAGCGTCGTGCCGCCCAGGGCGAGGGCGGCCAGCGCCGGGCCGGCGCGCCGGAATGTCCGGCGCCAGATCGTCTGCATGGAAGCTCCTGTGGAGGTCGGCTGAGGTGGCGACTCTACGCCTTCATACTACCACGGGTTTCGTGCTCCCGCCCCCGGGCCGGCATCACGCCACATCGTCCGCGCCGAGGGCCGACGCCTCGGCCCGGCGGTCGTCGCCGGCGCGCTCGGCGGCGGCGTAGATGAGGTGGGAGACGGCGGGCGGCCCGCCGCCCTGGTGAAAGGCGCGGGCCCGCGCCGCGAGCGTGCGGTCGTCCACGGTGGCGCGGGCGTGCTGCCGCAGGTGCTCGCCCCACGACTCGGCGACGAAGGTCTCGACCAGGCGGGTCGGATCGGCGGTGTCGCGATAAAGTCCCCACGTCATGGCGCCGTCGCGGCGGCGGAACTCCGCGACGTCGCGCATGGCGGCGACGAACCGATCCACATCCTCCGGTCGGATGCGGTACTCCACGGTGACGAGCACCGGGCCGTCGTCCTGGTCCAGTGTGCCGACGACGATCGGCTCGCGCTGGTGGGCCGACGGTGTCACATCCACCGCCTCGCCCGCGGCGAGCGGCCACCACTCCCTGGCGAGCAGTGTGATCGCCATCCCGATCGCGGCCAGCACCAGCGTCGCCCGGACGCCGACGTGCGACGCGATCGCGCCCCATACCGCACTCCCTATCGCCAGCCCGCCCATGAACATCAGCACGTACACCGCGAGCATCCGCGCGCGGACCCAGTCGGCGGCGGCGTGCTGGGTGGCGGCGTTGAACGCCGGCATCACGCCGATCCACGCAACGCCGCCGAGGAAGAGCGCAATGCAGAGCAGCGGCACCGAGCCGAGCAGCCCGAGCCCGGCCATGGCGGCGGCGTAGAGCAGCGAACCCGCGGCGACGAGCCGGTCGGTCGAGAGCCGGGCGCGAACCGGCGGCAGCAGCGGCACGCCGACGATCGCGCCCAGGCCCAGCGAGCCGAGCAGCACGCCGTAGCCCAGCGCGCCGAGCCCGAGCTCGTAGCGCGCGAGCACCGGCAGGAGCGCCCAGAGCGCGCTGGCGAACGCGACGAAGAGCCCGCAGCGGATCAGCACCCCCTGCACCGCCGGCGCGAAGCGCAGATAGCGCACGCCCGCGCGCATGGCGCCGAGGACGCGCTCGGCGGGCAGCGGGCTCGACACCACCGGCCGGCGCCAGCGCCACAGCACGAAGACCATCGCGGTGAACGACACCGCATTCAGCAGGAAGACGGCGCCGCTGCCGATGGCGCTCACCAGCAGGCCGCCGATCGCGGGACCGATCGCGCGGGCGATGTTGGTGGAGACGCCGTTGAGCGACACGGCGTCGAGCACCTCGTCGCGCGGCACCAGGTCCTGCACCGTCGCCTGCCACGCCGGGGTGTTGAGCGCGGTGCCGAGGCCGAGGACGAAGGTGAGGAAGAGGAGCCGGTCCGGCGTCATCGCGCCGGCGATCGTCGCCAGGCCGAGCAGCGCCGCGGCGGCCAGCATCCAGCTCTGGGTCATGATGAGCAGACGGCGGCGGTCCACCACGTCCGCGAGCGCGCCGGCCGGCAGCGCGAGGAAGAGCACCGGCAGGCTCGCCGCCGTCTGCATCAGCGCCACCATGAAGGTGGACGACGTGAGCGTCGTCATGAGCCAGGTGGCGGCGGTGTCGTGCATCCAGCTGCCGACGTTGCTCGCGACGGTGGCGATCCAGAGCGTGCGGAACACCGGCCGGGCGAGCGGCGCCCACGCCGATGGGCCGCTCGGCGCGGGCGGTACGGCAGGAGAGAGCGGCGGAGATGACGCGGTCATCGGCCCCGAATGATAACGCCCGCCGCAGCGGCGGCATTAGAATTGGCGCGATGCCGCCGGCACCGTCCGGAGCCGCGCCGTCCCGGAGCGGCTCGGCTTCATCAACGATGGCGTGCGGCGGACGTCAGCGGCGGAATGCGCGGGTCCGAGTGCTGCGACCGCGGCTGATCGGGCCTCGCGCCAGCGCCCGGTCAACGACGCCGAGGACGTAATCGTACGCCTCGTCGAGTTCCGTCAACCGTGCCCGCACGCCCGGCTCCGCTCCCGGCAGCCGGCGGGCGTCGGTGACGAGTTGGCGGAAACGCCGCATGCGTTCCAGGCGTAGTTGCAGACTTCGGAACGGCAGGTCGTCCGCGACGGCGTAGAAGTGCCGCCGATCGCCGGGCCGGGTGGAGCGGACGAGGATGCCGTTGAGGACGAGGTTGCGGGCGTCGGTGCTGACGCTCGCCTTGCTGATGCGCAGCTCGCGGGCGATGTCGTCGAGGCTCATGGGGCGGCCTCGCAGCAGCAGGCGGCCGAAGATCCGGCCGCTGATGTAGGGCCGGCCCTCGTCCTCGAAGAACGTCCCCATCCGTTCCACGAACTCGGCATCGGTGCGGCGCACGCGCCCTCCTGCTGTGGTGGGGTGGCCTGTGAAGCGATCGGTGGAGTAGCTCAAGGTAAGCGGTGCGGCTACGTTCAGGCAATACTGAAATGGTGGCACGTTACGTTCCCGCGTTGGACACCGAGGAGAGCGAATGGGACGATGCAGGCGAGCGATGGCGGCCGGAGCGGCGCTTCTCGTGGCGGGGGCGTGCACGCCGGCGCTCCCCTCCGGCGCCGGCGGCTCGGCCGCGGTGGCGCCCGCGCCCAACGCCCGCTGGGCGCCGCCCGCGTCGCTTGCGCGCGACACCACGCTGCCCCGCGTCGCCGTCCCGCCCGACCTGGCCGGCCGCATCGCGCGGCTCACGCTGGGTGACGTGGTGGACCTGGCGCTCCGCAACAGCCCGACGACGCGGGAGAGCTGGGCCAGCGCCCGCACCGCGGCCGCGACCTTCGGCTCCCGGCGCGGCGAGTACTTCCCCACCCTCGACCTCGCCGGCAACGTCACCCGCATCCAGACGGTGGCCTCGCAGGGCCGCTCGGCGGTGACGCAGTGGGTCTACGGGCCGAGTCTCACGCTCTCGTACCTGCTGCTCGACTTCGGCGGGCGGAGCGGCCGGATCGAGGACGCGCGGCAGGCGCTCTTCGCCGCGAATTTCGCCCACAACCAGGCGATCCAGGACGTGGTGCTGGCAACCGAGATCGCCTACTTCAACTACGTCGCCCAGAACGCGCTGCTCGCGGCGCAGCAGGTGACGCTCGAGGAGGCGGAGACCAACCTCGCCGCCGCCGACGAGCGCCGGAGCGTGGGCGTCGCGACCATTGCCGACGTGCTCCAGGCCCGGACCGCCGCCTCCCAGGCGCAGCTCGCGCTGGAGACGACCGAAGGCGCACGCCAGACCGCGCGCGGCGCGCTCGCGCTCGCGCTGGGCTACCCGGCCAACCTGCCGTACGACGTGGACAGCACGGCGGCCGAGGTGGCGGTCGGCGCGGTGGCGGACAGCGTGGACTCGCTCATCGTGGCGGCCATCCGCCTCCGGCCCGACCTGGCGCAGGCGCGGGCGCAGGTCGCGGAGGCCGACGCCGGTGTCACGGCGGCTCGAGGGGCGCGGCTCCCCACGCTCAACCTCACCGGCAACGGCGGGCGCACCTACACCTCGACGCTCACCCGCGGCGGCAACAACTACACGGTGAGTCTGGGGCTCGCGGTGCCGATCTTCAGCGGCTTCTCGCTCGAGTACAACGAAGCGGCGGCGCGCTCCCAGGGCGACGTCGCGCGGGCGCGGCTCGATCTGCTGCAGCAGCAGGCAGCATTTCAGGTGTTCTCCGCGTACTATGCCCTCCAGACCTCTACCCGGCGGGTGCGCACCGCGCAGGACCTCATGGCCAGCGCCACCCAGTCGCTCGAGGCGGCGCGGGCCCGCTACAAGGAAGGGGTCGGGAGCGTGCTCGACCTCCTCACGGCGCAGACCGCGCTGGCCGACGCCCGGGCCCAGCAGGTCCAGGCCCGGCTCGAGTGGCAGACCTCGCTCGCCCAGCTCGCCCACGACACCGGCTTGCTCGATCCGCACGGCGGAAGCAACCTCCACATCACCTCCGACTCGACCGCG
This sequence comes from Gemmatimonadales bacterium, assembly GCA_025934955.1. Classification (GTDB taxonomy): domain Bacteria; phylum Gemmatimonadota; class Gemmatimonadetes; order Gemmatimonadales; family GWC2-71-9. Next base: position 7,204 of record JAICWE010000027.1, read on the forward strand.
GTGCCCAACCGATGATCCCGACTCGTTCCGCCCGCACCCTGCGTCCGCTGCTCGCCGCTCTCGCCCTCGGCGGCACCGTCGCCGGCTGCGCCAGGAAGGCGCCGCCGCCGCCGCCGGCGGTGCCGGTGACCGTCGCTCCGGTGGAGCGGAGGGACGTGCCCTACACGGTGGACGCGACCGGCACCGTCGAGCCGATTCAGCGAGTCGCGGTCGAGTCGCAGGTCACCGGCATCCTCCAGCACATCGCGTTCAAGGAAGGCGACGAAGTGCAGAAGGACCAGGTGCTCTTCGAGATCGATCCGCGGCCCTATCGCGCCGCGCTGGCGCAGGCGGAGGCGACGCTGGCGAAGGACCGGGCCCAGGCGGCGAACGCCGCGCTGGACGAGCAGCGCTACGCCACGCTGGCGCAGAAGGAGTACGTGACGGCGCAGCAGGCGTCGCAGACCAAGGCCCAGGCGGCGTCGCTCGCGGCCACGGTGCAGGCCGATGAAGCGATGGTCGAGAGCGCGCGGCTCAGTCTCCAGTACGCGACCATCCGGGCGCCGATCAGCGGGCGGGCCGGCAGTCTCAGCATGCGCGAGGGCAACCTGGTGAAGAGCGAGGGAACGACGCTGGTCACCATCAACCAGCTCCGCCCGATCCTGGTGCGGTTCGCGGTCCCGTCGCAGCATCTGGCGCGGCTGCAGCGCCGGCCGATGAAGGACATCGCCGTCACCGTGCAGCCGCCGGGCGGCGGCGACGCCGCGACCGGCGCGCTCGCGTTCATCGACAACGCGGTGGACACCAGCACCGGCACGCTGCTGCTCAAGGCGCAGTTCCCCAACACCGACGGCACGCTGTGGCCCGGCGAGTACGTCACCGTGAGCGTGCGGCTCGACGTCGAGCCCAACGCCCTCGTCGTGCCGGCCGTCGCCGTGACCACGGGCCAGCAGGGCAGCACCGTCTTCACGGTGGACGGCAACAACAAGGCGACGACCCGCCCGGTGCGCGTGCTCCGCACCCAGGGCGACCTCGCCGTCATCGAAAGCGATCTCAAGCCGGGCGACCGCGTCGTGACCGACGGGCAGCTCCGGATCACGCCCGGCGCGACGGTGCAGATCCGCACCACCGCGCCCGCCGCGCCGCGGGCGCCGCAGGAGGCTTCGTGAACATCGCCGAGCTGTTCATCCGGCGGCCGGTCATGACGACGCTCGTCATGATCGGCATTCTGTTCTTCGGCATCGTCGCCTACCGGCAGCTGCCGGTGAGCGACCTGCCGTCGGTGGACTATCCGACCATCAACGTCGGCGCCTCGCTGCCGGGCGCGAGCCCCGAGACGATGGCCTCGTCGGTGGCGACGCCGCTGGAGAAGCAGTTCTCCACCATCCCCGGCGTGGACGCCATGACGTCCACCAGCGGCCTCGGCAGCACCAGCATCACCCTCCAGTTCACGCTCGACCGCAACATCGACGCGGCCGCCCAGGACGTGCAGAGCGCCATCTCCAAGACGCTGGGCCAGCTCCCGCAGGGGATGCTGCCGCCGTCGTACCGCAAGGTGGACCCGTCGTCGTCGGCGATCCTCTACTACGCGCTCACGTCGCCCACGATGTCGCTCTCCGACCTCGACCAGTACGGCGAGGGCTTCCTGGCGCAGCGGCTCTCGACGGTGGACGGCGTGGCGCAGGTGCAGGTGTACGGCTCGCAGAAGTACGCGGTGCGGATCCAGCTCGACCCGCAGGCGCTGGAGGCCCGGAAGATCGGCATCGACCAGGTGGCCGACGCGATCCAGAACGGCAACGTCAACCTCCCGACCGGCACGCTGTGGGGCGCGGACCAGGCGTACACGGTGCAGGCCAACGGCCAGTTGCAGGACGCGGCGGCGTTCCGGCCGCTGCCGGTGGCGTATCGCAACGGCGTGCCGGTGCGGCTGGGCGAGCTGGGCCAGGTGCTCGACGCGGTGCAGGAGACCAAGGTGGCGAGCTGGTTCAACGGCACCCGCGCCATCGTGCTCGCGATCCAGCGGCAGCCGGGTACCAACACCGTCGCGGTGGCGGAGGGGGTGCGCGCGCAGATCGAGAAGCTGCGGCCGCAGATCCCGGCCGCCGTGCACCTCGAAACCCTGTTCGACCGCTCGGTGGGGATCGAGAACTCGGTGCACGACGTCAAGTTCACCATGCTGCTGACGCTCGGCCTCGTCATCATGGTGATCTTCCTGTTCCTCCGGAATCTGCCGGCGACGGTGATCCCGAGTCTGTCGCTGCCGATGTCGCTCATCGGCACCTTCTCGGTGATGTACTTATTGGGCTACAGTCTCGACAACCTGTCGCTGATGGCGCTCACGTTATCCGTCGGATTCGTGGTGGACGACGCCATCGTGATGCTCGAGAACATCGTGCGTCACATGGAAATGGGAAAACCGGCGATGCAGGCGGCGCTGGAGGGATCGCGGGAGATCGGCTTCACCATCCTCTCGATGACGCTGTCGCTGGTCGCGGTCTTCCTGCCGGTGCTGCTGCTGAGCGGGTTGATCGGCCGGCTGTTCCACGAGTTCGCCGTCACCATCAGCGTGGCCATCCTGGTGTCCGGCTTCGTGTCGCTCACGCTCACGCCGATGCTCTGCTCCCGTTTCCTCAAGCCGAGCCACGGCGCCCAGCACGGGCGGTTCTATCAGGTGACGGAGCACTTCTACGAGCGGATGCTGGCGTTCTACGTGCGCACGCTCGACTGGGTCGTGGGGCACCGGCGGCTCACGCTCGCGTTCTCGGCGTTCATCCTCGTGGCGACGGCGTTCCTCGGCAAGGTGGTGCCGAAGGGCTTCATCCCGAGCGAGGACCAGGGCCAGCTCTTCGCGACGACGCTCACCAACGAGGGCATCTCGTTCGACGCGATGGTGCGGCACCAGCAGGAAGCGGCGGCGGTGGTGCAGAAGGACCCGAACGTGAAGGCGTTCATGTCCTCGGTGGGCGCGGGCGGGCGCTCGTCGTCGGTGAACCAGGGCAGCCTGTTCATTCACCTCACCGACCGCGCCGACCGCACGCTCGACGCCGACGCCGTCGCCCGCGAGCTCACGGCCAAGATCAGCAAGATCCCGGGCATCCGCGTGTTCGTCACCAATCCGCCGGTGATCAACATCGGCGGGCGCAGTTCGCGGAGTCCGTACCAGTTCACCCTGCAGGGGCCGGACATCAACGCGCTGTTCGCGGCGGCGGGCGCGTTCGAGCAGAAGATGCACGGCATCGACGGGGTCACCGACGTCACCAGCGACCTGCAGATCAGGAATCCGCAGGTGCAGGTGACGATCGACCGCGACCGGGCGGCGTCGCTCGGGCTCAACGCGGCCCAGATCGAGACCGCGCTCTACAACGCGTACGGCGCGCGGCAGGTGTCCACCATCTTCACGCAGAACGACCAGTACTTCGTGATCCTCGAGCTGCTGCCGCAGTACCAGCGGAACCTCGACGCGCTGAACCTGCTCTCGATCAGCACGCCGGGCGGAGACCTGGTGCCGCTCACGTCGCTGGCCAAGGTGGAGCCGTCGGTGGGGCCGCTCACGGTGAACCACTCGGGCCAGCTTCCGTCGGTGACGATCTCGTTCAACATCGGCGCCGGCGTCTCGCTGGGCGACGCGGTGAGCCGGGTGCAGGAGCTGGCGCGCCAGACCCTGCCGAGCGACATCAGCACCAGCTTCGCGGGGACGGCGCAGGCGTTCCAGCAGGCGCAGAGCGGGCTCGTCGCGCTGCTCGGCCTCGCCATCGTGGTGATCTATCTGGTGCTCGGCATCCTGTACGAGAGCTTCGTGCACCCGCTGACGATTCTGTCGGGCCTGCCGTTCGCGGGGTTCGGCGCGCTGCTCACGCTGTGGATCTTCCACATGGACCTGAGCATCTACGCCTTCGTCGGCATCATCATGCTGGTGGGTCTGGTCAAGAAGAACGCGATCATGATGATCGACTTCGCGGTCGAGGCGGAGCGGAGCGAGGGCAAGTCGCCGCACGACGCCATCCTGGAGGCGTGCCGCGTGCGGTTCCGGCCGATCATGATGACTACCGTGGCGGCGCTGATGGGCACGCTGCCGATCGCGCTCGGCGCCGGCGCCGGCGCCGAGTCGCGCCGGCCGCTCGGTGTCGCGGTGGTGGGCGGGCTGTTCTTCTCGCAGATCATCACGCTGTACGTGACGCCGGTGTTCTACACCTATCTCGACGGGCTGGCGCAGCGGTTCCGCAATCGGAAGCGCCGCGGCGCCGAGGGGCGGGAGATGGCGCCGGCGCCGGCGGCGCCAGGGGGGCGGTAGGCGAACGGCGGGTCGCGGCGGGCGGTAGTCCCGGCGTACCAACGTAGAGCGGCGGGCGGGGAGCGATCCCGCCGGCCCCTTCGCCTTTGCGTCCGGTACGGACGCCGCCACCAGCGCGCGCAGCTCTCGGCGGGCCGGGCTCGCCGAGCGGCGAGTGGAGCGAGACGACCGCCCGGCTGGACCCAATCGCAGGGTGGCTGTACGCACGACCCGGACAGCTGTACGCAGGACCCGGACAGCTGTACGCAACCCCCGGACAGCTGTACGCAACCCCCGGACAGCTGTACGCAGCACTCGGACAGCTGTACGCAGCTGTACGGGCGATCCGGACGCCGGGGCATGCGGCCCGACCGGCCGCACCGCGACTGTGACAGCCAGAACCGGAACCGGAGCGAACTGGACCGGGAGCGGGACGCCGGGCGCAGCGGCCGAAAAATGCTCGAACAAATGTGCGCGGCTTACACCGCGCGATGGCACATGTAGGCCAACGCCTACGGTCTGAGCAGCAGCTTCCCCGTAGTCCGCCTTCCCTCGAGATCCCGCTGCGCCTCCGCGGCGTCCGCCAGCGGGTAGATGCGGTGGATGTGCACCCGGAGCTGCCCCGACGCGATCCAGCCGAGCAGCTCCGCCGACCGCTCCTGCAGCTCCGCGCCCGCGATGTAATGCTGGAGCGACGGCCGGGTGACGAACAGCGACCCGCCCCGGTTCAGCCGCTGGAGATCGAACGGCGGCACCGGGCCGCTCGACTGGCCGTACAGCACCAGCATCCCGCGCACCGCCAGCGCGTCGAGGCTGCCGTCGAACGTGGTCTTCCCCACCGCGTCGTACACCACCTGCACGCCCCGGCCATCGGTCAGGCGCCGGGTTTCCTTCGTGAAGTCCTGCTCGGTGTACCGGATCACCTCGTCGGCGCCGTTGGCGCGGGCGAGCTCGGCCTTGGCTTCGGTGGAGACGGTGCCAATGACGCGCGCGCCGCGGCGCTTCGCGATCTGGCAGAGGAGCAGGCCGACGCCGCCGGCGGCGGCGTGGACCAGGCAGACGTCGCCGGGGCGCAGCGGATAGGTGGACGTGGCGAGGTAATGCGCGGTGAGACCCTGGAGCATCGCCGCCGCCGCGACATCGGTGGGCACGCCGTCGGGCACCTTCACCGCGCGCTCCGCCGGCAACACGATCCGCTCGGCGTAGGAGCCGGGCGATTGCGGCCAGGCGACCCGCTCGCCGGCCCTGAACGCGGTGACGCCCGCTCCGACGGCGACGACGGTGCCCGCGCCCTCGGAGCCGATCACGAAGGGCAGCGGCAGCTGGTAGAGACCGCTCCGCTGATACACGTCCACGAAGTTCACGCCCGCCGCTTCCACCCGCACCGCGATCTGGCCCGCCGCCGGCGCGGGGTCGGGCAACTCGACCACGCGCAGCACCTCCGGCCCGCCCCGCTCGCCCACCTGCACCGCGCGCACAGTCACCCCCTCCGCCCGCCCCGCAGGCTCAGCCCTCGTGGTGCTCCTCTTCCAGCACGACCGCGGTGCCGTAGCAGAGCACCTCAGTGACTCCCGACATGATCTCGGTGGCGTCGTAGCGGACGCCGATGATGGCGTTGGCGCCCATCTTCTGCGCGTGCGCCATCATGATGTCGAACGCCTCCTCGCGGGTCCGCTCGCAGAGCGTGGTGAACATGCCGATCTGTCCGCCGACGATGGTCTGGAGCTTGGCGGCGAAATTGCCGATCACCGAGCGCGAGCGCACGGTGATCCCGCGCACGATGCCGAGAGTCTGCACGATACGGTAACCATCCAGCATGAAGCCGGTCGTCGTCAGCGTCGGGTCCATCGGGTCTCCCGTGAGGAATCAACCGTTCAGATATGACAGCTCGCCAGCCCGCGCTTCTCCAGGTAGCGCTGGTGGTAATCCTCCGCCGGCCAGAAGCGCTCCGCCGGGACGATCTCGGTGACGATGGGATCGCGCCAGCGGCCGCTCTGGTTCCACCGCGCGACGGCCGCTTCCGCCGCGGCGCGCTGTTCCGCGTCGTGATAGAACACGGCGGAGCGGTACTGCGGGCCGTAGTCGGGGCCCTGGCGATTGGGCGTCGTCGGGTTGTGGTGGGTGAAGAAGATGTCGAGCAGCTCGGCGTAGCTCACCCGCGCCGGGTCGTAATCCACCTCGACCGCCTCGGCGTGGCCGGTGCGCCTGGTGCAGACCTGCTCGTAGGTCGGGTTCTCGAGCGTGCCGCCGGTGTAGCCGACCTTGGCGTCGAGCACGCCGGGTACCTGGCGGAAGAACACCTCGACGCCCCAGAAGCAGCCCGCGGCGAACGTCGCTTTCCTTACAGTCATGTCGTCCTTCCCTTCGGTGCGGCCGCGTCCTCGCGGCGCGCGGTCCCATGGATGAGGCGCTCGACCCAGCGCCCGGCCACCAGCACGAGGAGCGACGCGGCCAGCGCGATCACCGCAGTCATCCAGTAGCCCGCGCCGCAGGCGATGCCGAGCGCGGCGGCGACCCAGATCGTCGCGGCGGTGGTGAGCCCGCGCACCGTCTCGCCCGCGCCGGTGCCCACCCGCAGGATAACGCCGCCGCCGAGAAATCCGATGCCGGTGACGATGCCCTGGATCGTACGGCTGACGACCGACGGGTCCATCGCGCCGGCACTGAGCGCGAGCTGCACGCTGGTCAGCGTCATCAGCGCCGCGCCGAGACTCACCAGCGCGTGGGTGCGGAGCCCGGCCGGCTTTTCCTTGAGCTCCCGGTTGAGCCCGATCCCGCCGCCGAGAACCAGCGCGACGCCGAGCCGGAGGACGATCTCAGCGGTGGGCGTAGACGCTCGTCTTGCCGTCGCGGGTCCACTCGACCACGTCGTACGCGTGCTTCGGCCCGCCTTCCATCCCGGGCGACCCGCTCACCATGCCGGGCACCGCGAGCCCCGCCGCCTTGGGATGATCGGCGAGCAGCTTCTTCACCAGGTCGGCCGGGACGTGGCCCTCGATGGCATAGCCGCCGACCAGTGCCGTGTGGCAGGAGCGGAGGTTGGCGGGGACGCCGGCCTCGTCCTTCATCGGCGTCACGTCGGCCATGTCCTTGACGTTCACCGTGAAGCCGGCGGCGCGCATGTGCTTCACCCACTCGGCGCAGCAGCCGCAGCTCGGGCTCTTGTAGACGGTGACGACGGGGAGCGCCGCGCCGTTCGCGGCGAGCGGAACGGCCGACGCGCTGCCGTGCGCGGGGCGGGCGAGCAGCACGCCGCCCGCGGCGAGCAGTGCCGCGGCGACGAGGGCGGTGACGGGGAGTCGGAGAGTCATGGCGAGTCCTGAACGATGGGAAGGGGCGATCGGATTGCCCGAGCCGGCGGATTGCCCGGAAGATAAGCGCGTCAGTGCGCGTCCACCGCCGGCCCGCCGCCCTTCGGCGCGCTCAGCAGGAAGATCGCGGGCGACACGATCACGAAGACCAGCATGATCATGATCCACGCGTCATTGTACGCCAGCATCGAGGCCTGCTGCATGACCTGGCGTTCGAGCATCGCGAGCGCGCCGTTGTGCGCGGCGACGGGCCCGTAGCCCCGCGCGGCGAGCGCGCCGGTGAACTGCTGCAGCCGCGAGGCGACGAGGGGATTGCCCGGGTAGACGTTGCTCAGCAGGTCCACGCGATGGTACTGCATGTGAGTCGTCACATAGCTCGCGAGGATCGCGATGCCGAACGAGCCGCCGAGCTGGCGGGACAGGTTGATGAGCCCCGACGCCTGCTGCGCGATGCTGGGCTTGAGCGACGCGTAGGCGACGTTGTTGATCGGCGTGAAGAGGAAGCCGAGCCCGGCGCCGCGGATGATGAGCGCGGCGCGCACCTCCGGCTCTCCGGCGGCGGTGCTGAGATGGCCCAGCCGCCACATCGCGATGAGAAAGAGCGAGACGCCGAAGGCGATGAGCAGCCGCGCGTCCACCAGCGGTTTGGCGCCGTTGAGCAGCCGGCCGCAGATCAGCGCGCCGATGCCGGTGGCGATGCCACCGGGCAGGAGCGCCAGGCCGGTCTCGGTCGGCGTGAAGCCGAGGATCGTCTCGGTGAAGAGCGGGAAGATGAAGACGCCGCCGTAGAGCCCGAAGCCGAGCGACACGAAGAGAAAGATGGAAGCCGCCAGCTCGCGGTTCTTGAGCACGCGGAACTGCACCACCGGATGGGGATTGCGGGAGGACAGCTCCCACCAGAGCATCACCGAGAGGCAGATGCCGGCGATGATCGCAAGCCGCAGGATCCAGGCATCGGCGAACCAGTCGGAGCGGTTGCCCTCCTCCAGCACGTATTGCAGGCAGCCGAGGCCGACCATGAGCAGCGCGATCCCGATCCAGTCGATCTCGGCGCGGCTCCGCCGCGTGTCGGGCGGATCGCGGAGGAAGTTGCTCACCAGGAAGGTGGACACCGCCGCGATCGGCACGTTGATGAAGAAGATCCAGTGCCACGAGTAGTTGTCGGTGATCCACCCGCCGAGGGTCGGCCCGACGGTCGGGGCGACGATGATGCCGAGCAGGAAGATGGCCTGCACCATGCCCTGTTGCTCGCGGGGAAAGATCTGGCGGAGGGTCGCCTGCGCGGTGGAGAGGAGCGCGGCACCGCCGGCGCCCTGGAGCACGCGCCACGCGACCAGCTCGCCCAGCGAGTTGGAGGTGCCGCAGAAGAACGAGGCGACGGCAAAGAGAATGATGGAGAACGTGAGATAGCGCCGCCGGCCGAACCGCTCGGTGAGGAACGCCGTCATCGGCAGCACCACGACGTTCGACAGGATATAGCCGGTGGCGACCCACCCGACCTCTTCCTGGGTGGCGCCGAGATTCCCCGCCATCTGGGGCAGCGCCACGTTGACGATCGTGGTGTCGAGCACCTCCATGATCGCCGCGGTAATCAGCCCGAGCAGGATGATCCAGCGGTAGCGGGCGACGAACGCCTGCGCTTCGGCCGCGGCGGCGCTGAGCGGCGCGGGAGCCGCGGTGCCGGCGGTCATGACGCGGTCAACTCAACCAACCTGGTATCGCTCCCGGAGCACGCCGAGGTGGTGCAGCTCGTGCCCGGCGATGATCCACGCGAGCGCGCGGGCCGAGATGCCTTTGCCGCTGGCGGTGCCGCGCCGGGCGAATGCCTCGGCGTCGAGTCCGCGGAGCAGCGCCAGCGTCGCGGCGCGCACCGCCTGCAGCTCGGCGGCGAGATCCGCGATGGTGCGGCGGTCGGCACGCGCGGCGGGGACGTAGTCGTTCTCCTCGAAGCTCGCCAGCGGTGTCCGGTCGGCCCGCGCGATGCGCAGCAGCCGGTAGCTCATGATCCGCTCGGTGTCGCTCAGGTGACCGATCACGTCCTTCACGCTCCACTTCCCCGGCGCGTAGCGGAAATCACCCCGGGCCTCCGGCACCGTCGCGAGAAGGTCGGCCGTGGTGCGGCTCTGCACCGCGAGCTGGGTCACCAGATCGCCGTCCGGGACCCGGCCGATGTAGGTGCCGTAGTACGGGATGTACTCGTCGGCTCCGGGGCGCTCGATCGCCGCTGTCGCCATGGTCATCGTCCGGCTCCTCCGCGCTTCGAGGGTTTCTTCCGCCGCGCCGCCCGCGCGACGGCCACCGCCTTCAGCACCCACGGCGCGAGCGCGTCGGCATCCTCCAGCAGCTCCGCCGGGACGTCATAATACTGCATGGCGTGGGCGGCGTCGCCGTCGGGCACGAACGGTCCGCTCCCCGCCGCCACGAAGTCGCCGCGATTGCTGTCGTCCACCTTGAGGTACAGCACGTCGTCGTCCAGGAGGGCGAAGAAAAGATCGCCGGCGTAAACACCGACTCCGCCGAACATGTTCCGGGCCCGCACCGGCGTGATCCGGCCGAGCTGCTCGAGGACGAAGGTGCGGAAGCCGTCCGTGACGGCCATCAGCCCGCCAGCTCCGCGCCGATGCGGCAGACCTCGCGCATCAGGAGGTCCATGTCCTCGCGCCGGGTGCGGTGGTTGGTGTTGGCGACCCGGAGGGCGTAGCGGCCCCGCACCGTCGCGTTGGACGGCGCGGCGATGCCGCGCTCCTGCAGCCGCATCAGCAGCTCGGCGTTGAGCGCGTCGAGCGTCGCGTCATCCCGGCTCCGGTCGCCCACCCAGCGGAAGCAGACGATGTTGAGCGGCACCGGAGCGACCAGCTCCAGCTCCGGCGTGCGCTCCACCAGCGAGGCGAGGTAGCGCGCCTGCGCCACGTTCTGCGCGATCAGCCGGGCGTAGCGATCGAGCCCATGCTCCTTGAACGAGAGCCAGACCTTGAGCGCGCGGAAGCCGCGGGTGAGCTGCATCCCGTACTCCTCGGGCCAGAACGCGCCGCCGGCGAGGCCGCGCTCGGCGCGGGCGAGATAGTCGGGATGCACCGAGAAGGCGTGGCGGTGGCTCTCGGCCTCGCGCACCAGCACGCAGCCGGCCTCGAACGGCACGTACATCCACTTGTGCAGATCGAAGGCGATGGAGTCGGCCCGCTCCATCCCGGCGAGCCGCGGGCGCAACTCGGGCACCAGCGCCGCCACCGCCCCGAAGGCGCCGTCCACGTGGAACCAGATGTCCTCGCGGGCGCAGAGATCGGCGAGTCGCGCAAGGTCGTCGATGGCGCCGGTCTTGACGGTGCCGGCGCCGCCCACCACGGCGAGCGGCCGGGCGCCGGCGGCGCGGTCGGCGGCGATCATCCGCTCGAGCGCCGCGACGTCGATCTCGAACTGATCGTCCACCGGCACCAGCCGCAGCGACTCGCTGCCGAGCCCGAGCAGCTCGACCGACTTCTGCACCGAGCTGTGGATCTCCTCGCTGCCGTACACGGTGAGCGGCGGCGCGGCGCGGACACCGTGTTTCCGCACGTCCACACCGGCGCGGCTGTTCCGCGCGACGCCTAACGCCACCATGTTGGCGACCGAACCGCCGCTCACCAGGAGCCCGCTCCCGGTCGCGGGGAAGCCGAGCATCTCCTTGCACCAGTCGAGCACCTGCAGCTCGACCAGCGGGGCGACGTGGTTGCCGCCGCCGCAGTTGGGATTCATCGCGGCGGCGAGGAACTCCGCGAGCACGCCGAACGGCGTGCCGCCGCCCATGACCCAGGCCCAGAAGCGCGGGTGCACGTTGCCCATCGGGTAGGGGAGCACCTGCGTCTGGAAGTCGCGATACGCGGACTCGGCACCCTCCGGCAGGCGGGGCGCCGGCGCGCGGAGCGCCACGCGCACGTCGTCCGGCACCGGCTGCCACACCGGGCGCTCGCGCACGGTCTCGATCCAGCCGAGCATGTCATCCACCATCCGATGGCCCAGGCGGCGGAGCGCGGGCCAGTCGGCGGGATCGAGCGACTCTTCCGGTGCGTCCGGCGGATTTCCACTCACGTCGATCTCACCTCGTTGCGGCGAGCGGCCGCTCCAGCGCCGCCAAGCCCTCGGTAATCGAAGCAGGCGCGGTTGTATTGCCTGGCGCTCGCGGTCATTGCCGCGTCGCCGCCGGCGCGCCGCGGATGAAGCCGATGTAATCGGTCACCTGCGGCACCCCGCCGCCGGCGCGGAGCGACGTGGCGATCTGGCCGCGGTGATAGCTCCCGTGCAGCGCGACATGGAGCAGGATGTCCTCGACCCTGTCCTCGAACGCATTTCCCGCCGAGTTGCGGTAGGCCACGCGGCGAAAGAGATCATCGGCGTCCAAGCCGGCGACGAAGCCGTCGAGCGCGTCGCTGTTCTCGCGCGCCAGCTCGGCGCACTGATCGAGCGAGAGCGTGGGCCACACCGGCACCCGAGGCGCGCGGCCTTCGAGTCGCGAGAGCCAGACGTGCTCGGCGCCGAGAATGTGGGCGAACAGCGTCCGCGCGTCACCGGCGACGTCAGGCGGAGCGCCGCGGAGGGCCGAGAGCACGCGCTCGTCGGCCCAGGCGAGGTGGCCCATCAGGCGGCGGAGATGCTCGATCATCGGGTGCTCGCGGCGAGTCGTGGCGGCTCGAATGCAGGGCGGCGCGGTGTCGCGCCCTCGGAAGCATCGAGGGGGACACCGCGCCGCCGCAACCCGGTCCCGCGATCGGGCTACTTCGCCAGCGTGAGCGGGCCTCTCAGCGTGACGGAAACCCTGGCGCCGGCCGGGAGCACGGTCGCCCGATCCTTCGTCTCCACCATGCGCTGCGCGCCGACCGCGCCGCCGATCACGCCGCCGATGACCGCGCCCTTGGTGCTGCCGCCGAGCACGCGGCCCGCGACGGCGCCGATGCCGGCGCCCGCGCCGACCTTGGCGACATCGCCGGCGTCGGCGCCGTGACTGCGGAGAATCGTAGGCAGCGCGCCCGCCTCGGCGTTGATGTCGTAGCTGCTGCCGCCGATGCTGACACTGACCGGCGTGACCTTGAGCGTGCCGGTGTTGTCGCTCTTGTTCTCCGACTCGTGGATCGCGTCGATCTTGAAGGTGACGACGGAGCCGGCGGGGATCACGGTGCGGCCGCGCGAATCCTTCACCGCATCGGCGATCCTGGCGGTGAAGGTCTCGCCGGCCTTGTTCGTCTTGCTGCTGATCTCGCCGCCCGTCGTCGTGGCGAACGACGTCCCCGATGCGAGCGTCGCGGCGGCGGCAGGTGCGGCAGCGGCCGGCTTCCGATGCGACGTCGTGTGCGACGTGGACGCGGTGCGGCTCGGGGTGCCGCTGGACGGCGCGTCGGCCGGCCGGTCGTTGAGGGCGCTGCCGTTCGGCGCCGGAGCCAGCTCCATGTCGCGCCCGGCGCTGTCAGCAGCGGCCCGGCCGGCCTGGTCACGTCCGCAGCCGGAGCCAACGACGACGGCGCCCGCGAGGGCGAGGGTCAACAGCGATCGCCTGCTCATGCAACTCCTCCAGGGTGTCAGGTGCGTTCCGGCTGGTCGATCTGTTCCATGCGTTCGATGACGCGCTCCGGCAGCACGTCCTGGACCAGCTCGCCCAGCTCGGGGTCGAGCGAGGCCGGGAGACCCGGTGATCCGGTCGGCGATGCGATCGCCCACGGATCGGCGGCTCTCCACCTCGCGCTGTCGGGCAATCAGCGAGCGGATATTGCGATCCACGATGCCGGCGAGCAGGGCGGAATCGGGCTGCGGCACCGGGACTCCCAGGGCATGGGGTGCGGAAAATTGGGCCGCGGGACGGCCGGCGAAGGTGACGGAGCACACGTCGGCGGGTGAGTACATCCCGCAACGTGCGATCCCACGCAAGGAGGAGCAGATGGCGGATTCCGGGAGCGGCGCGCTCAAGCCCAGGGGAAGCAGTCAGGAGCGGCACAGTCTGCCGGTCCAACCCGGCGCGAACGCCGAGGGAACCGACACGAGCGATGAGCAACCCGCTGCCGCGCGGGAGCAGGCGCTGAAGCGTGTCGGCAAGACCAACAAGCATTCGAGCGGCGAGCTGCCGTAGCCGCGCTCAGTCCAATCCAGTCTCGCCCGAGGCGGCGGCCGCGACCCAGGCGCGCCAGCTCTCCGGCGGCTCGTCGGCGCGGCGGCACGCCTCCTCGCCGAACGCAACGGCGCGCTTGCGGCTCTCGGCGGCGCGCGCCGCCTCGCCTTCCGCGGCTTCGAGCGCGGAACGCAGCGCGAGGAGCTGAGCCAGGCCAAAGATGCGATCGGGATCGTGCAGCAGATCGGCGGCGCTGGCGACGGCCAGCGTCGGGAGCAGCGTCGTCAGCGGACCGAGCAGGTGCGCGATGGCGGCATCCACCTCCTCGCGCGCCAGCGCGAGATCCACCGGCACGCCGGTGCGGAGCAGCCGCGCCACGAGCCGCCGGAGCTGCGCGATCCAGCGGAGGACGATGTCGCGTTGAGCCATGCGGAGAGGCGGCACCCGCCGCCGGCGATCAGTGCGCGGGGCCGTCGGCGTCGATCACGATGACGCTCGCCGTCGCCCGCTCGGGGTAGGACAGCTCGGCGGGACCGGCGTACCAGACGCTCACCTGCTGCCCGAGCCGGAGCTGCGCGACGGCGGCGCGGCGGCCGTCGCGATAGGCGACCGGCACGGCAGGTCCCACGCGCACTACCGCCTTGGGTGAACCGGAGCGCTGCTCGGGCTTTGCCTCGACGCGCATCTGCTCGGGAAGCATGAGGGTGATGGTGCCGCGGATCTGCGGCCGGGTGGCCGGTACGACGGAGTCCGCGCCGGCGTGAGTCGGTTGCGGCGGCGCGTCGCAGCCAGCGGACGCGACCGTCAGCGCGACGAAAAGCGCGGCGCCGCGCATCGGGCGCAACCGATCACCTCTGGCGGGCCGTCGCGCGCAGGTAGACGCCGGCGATCAGGAGAAACAGCGCACCGATGATCGGCCCGGGACCGCCGTAGCCCTCGTGATTGAAGGGCGCGATGCCCGGCGCGGCCGCCGTGCGCACCATGATCACGATGCCGAGAACGAGGCCGATCGCGCCGAGCAGGGCGAGGATCGAGGCGAACGTGCGCATTCGAGCTCCGGTGAGGGTTGACTCCCCGTAATCTGGCGGCAGGATCACCTCGGCGTCCAGCGGAAGCGATCGAGATCGGTCCGGCCGGCGGCATCGAAGCGGACGCCTTCGCGCTCGAGCAGCATGCGCTGGTGAACGCCGGCGCCGGGCTCGCTCCGCCGGGTGCTGATGCGACCCTGCGCGTTGATCACGCGGTGCCACGGGACGATGCTGCTGTCGGGCACGGCGCTGAGCGCGTAGCCCACGAGACGGGCCTGCCCCGGCACGCCCGCGAGTACGGCGATCTGCCCGTAGGTGGCGACGCGGCCGCGGGGAATCCGCCGCACCGTTGCATAGATGCGGGGATAGCTGCTCAGCGCGCCGCCCCGGCTTCGGCGAACGGGAGGCGGATCCCGAGCGACATCGGAGGTCCTGGCTCCGGGTGAGCTGCTACGGCTTCGGCAGCGGCTGCGGCACCACACGGAGCGCCTCGACCAGCTCGGTGGCGACCTGCACGGCGGCCTTGGTCTCCAGGTCATTCTCCACGCTGCCCGGCTTCGCGCCCGCCGCGGCGCTCTCCAGCGCGCAGACCGCGCTCGCCGCCACCCGAACCAGCGTGGTGTCGCCGTGCGGCTCGAGGTCCACGACCACCTGCACGCCGGGATCGTCGGCGCCGTGCCACTTCGCGTCGGCCATGCCCGGCGGCCAGGTGAAGCGCGGCAGCGTCACCCATTGCCCCGGGCGCGACTCCGCGCTGTCGGCGGCGTAGCCGAGCTGGCGGAGGGTACTGTCCACCGCGGGGCCGATGGCGCTCGAGGGCGCGGTGACGGTGGCGCTCACCAGCGTCGCCTTGTCATCGGCGGCGCCATGGGGGCAGGCGGGCGCCTGCTGCGCGGCCGCGCGCGACGGAGCCGCGACGACCGCCAGCACCAGCAGGAGCCGCCTCACCTCAGAGCCACCGCCGGACCCGCGCCCGATAGCGGCGGTACTCGTCGCCGAAGCGCGCGTCGAGATAGCGCTCCTCGCGCGCGATGACGAGGCGTCGCAGCGCCACGAGCACGAGCGGCAGGAAGAGCAGCGGCCAGAGGACATCGGCGGCGAGCGTGGCGCCGACATAACCGCAGGTGAGACTCAGGTACATCGGGTTCCGGCTCATGGCGAACGGGCCGGTGGACACGATCGTGGTCGCCGGCCTGGTCGGGTTCACGGCGGTGCCGGCGCGGCGGAAGGTCGTGATCGCCCACGCGGCGAGCAGCACCCATGCGGCGATCAGAATCCATCCGATCACCCGCGCCGCCGGCGCCATGCCGGGCGGCAACCGATCCACGGGCCATGCGCGATGCAGCAGATACCCGGCGATGAGCCCGGCGAAGAACAGGAACGGCGGGGGGAATCGGATGCCGGTGCCGTCGGCCGCGCCGGGCGCGCGGGCCGGCGCGGGCGCGCTCACAGCCGGGCTCCGGTCGGTGCGGTGAGCGTCGGGTGCTCGACGTTGCCGGTGTTGCGCGTCGCCGCGGGCTCCACGATCAGCACCTCGGTCTCCTCATCGGCGGCGGTGCGGTGCTCCACGCCGCGCGGAACCACGCACAGCTCGCCCGGCGCGAGCGACACCACGCGATCGCGATACTCCACCCGCATCCGGCCGCGCACGACGAGGAACAGCTCGTCCTCCCGCTCGTGATGGTGCCAGACGAACTCGCCCCGGAGCTTGACCACCTTGACCTCCTGGCCGTTCAGCGCCGCGACGACCTTGGGCCGCCAGTGCTCGTGGACGCGGCGGAACGCATCGGCCAGGCTGACGGAGTCGCGGCGGAGGTCGAGCTCCATCTGCACGTCGGCGCGCGCGTAGGGACTCTCCGCGGCGACCGGCACCTCGCGGAAGCCGTGCTTCCGATAGAGCGCCAGCGCCGGCGCGAGGACGGAGTTGGTCAGCAGCAGCACGGTGTCCCTGCCCGCCTCACGCGCGTGGGCTATGGCGGCCTCGATCAGGCGGTCGCCGTACCCGCGGCCGCGGGCGCCGGGGCTCACCGCCATTTTCGCCAGCTTGAAGGTGCGCTCGCCGTGCACCATCAGCGCGCAGGTGCCGAGCACGTCGTTGCCGGCCACGAGGAAGAAGATCTCGCCGCCGGGGGCCACGATGCTGCCGTACGGATCGCGGAAGACGGCCTCGTCCGCCGGCTCGACGGCGAAGTGGCGCTCGATCCACTCGCGGTTCAGCGCCTCGAAGTGCGGCGCGTAGTCGTCGCGCCAGCGCACGATGGTGGCGCCGTCTGTCGGCGCGGGCACCGGCGTCATCGCGTGGGGAAGCTCACGTAGGCACGGGCGGGGACGGCGCAGCCCTTGAGCCGCGCCGGGCGGAAGCTCATGCGGGTGAGCGCCTCGGCGACGCGCTGGCGGTACGCCGCATCGTGGGTGCGGCTGAGCGCGAGCGTCGTGAGCTCCGGCGCACCGAACTCGTCCACGATGAACGCGGCGTCGATGCTCCCCTGCTCGATGTCGGACGGCAGCGCGGCGGGCGCGGACCAGAGCACGACACTCGGCGCCTGATCCACCGGAGTGTCGGGCCGGGCGGCGACGCGGCGTATCAGCGCGTCGCAGTCCACCGGCGGTGCCGCCGCGGGCGTCGCGCTGCTGTCGCGCGGGGCGGCGGAGTCGGACGCGACGCTCGCGCCGGAGGCGCGGCGCGCGCTGTCGGTCGCGACGTTCTTCGGCATGGGAGGCTGCGCGGGCGTGGTGTCCAGCATCGGCAGCTCGCGGCCGGCGGCGGGTGGCTTCGTCGAGGGCTTCGCGGGCGGCCTGGCCGCCGGCTTTCCGCCGCCCGCGCCCTGCGCCGCCGCCGCGGAGGGCAGCGCGAGGAGCGACGCGAGAGACAACAGCGCGGCGGTGAGCCGGAGTCCGGCGGGCATCGGCGACGTCCTTCGATCGGGAGACGGACGAAAGCTAGCGGGTTGCGGGCGGCGTCAGCTCGGCGGGGCGCACCGCGCCGACTCCGGCGGGCTGGCCGGTGACGACGCGCCGGTGATAATCGAGCTGACCCAGATGAAACGTGAAGTGCGCGACGAGGTGCACGAGGTACTGCCCGGTCGGAAGCCGCAGGCCGGCGATCTCCTCGGGAAAGGTGTCCTCCAGCCGCGCGCTGTCCAACCCCGCGAATGCGCGCGTCACCTCACCCTCGAGAGCGGCGATCTCCGCCAGCAGCTCCGCGCGCGGCACGTCACGCCGGGCGAACTCGGCCGGGCGGTCGCGCAGGTAGCGGGTGCCGCCGAGCCGCGCGCCGATGAAATGGCGGAGGTTGCCGACGAGATGGAGCGCGAGTGTGCCACCGGAGTTGGTGATCCCCGGCGGCTCGGCCCAGAGCTGCCGCTCATCGGCATACGCCTCCAGCTCGCGGCGAAGCGTGCGAATGTCGCGCAGCAGAATCACGGCGATCCAGGCGGCATCCATGTCGTCCCCCTACTTCTGCACCAGCAGCACGCCGCCCACCACGAGCACCGCGCCGACGACGCGGGGCAGCGTGAGCGGGTGCGGCTCAAAGCCGATCCAGCCGAAGCGATCGAGCGCCAGCGACGCCAGCATCTGGCCGGCGACCGTCGCGGCGATGAGGGTCGCCGCGCCGAGCCGCGGCGCGAGCACGATGCTCGCCGCGACGTAGACCGCGCCGAGCAGCCCGCCGGTCCACTGCCACCAGGGAATGGAGCCGGCGCGGTCGAGCGCCAACGGCGCGCGCGTTACCAGCATCAGCGCCGCGAGCCCGATGGAGCCGATGATGAACGACACCAGCGTCGCCGGGACCGGCCCGCCGACTCCGAGCCGGAGCTGCGCGTTGACGCCCGCCTGCACCGGCAGCAGCACACCGACGCCGAGCGCCACGAGCACCATCGCGATCATCGGCTCCCCCGGAGCGGCCGGAGCGGCAGGATCTGTCCGGTGTCATGCGCGTCGTGCTGCGCGATGCCGAGGATCATCTCGGCGCGGGTCCCTTTGAGGCTGTCCATGGGCGGCGCTCCGGACTGAGGGCGAACGGTGCAACGTCAGGCGAGAACCTCGCACTTCGGCAGGGCGTGCCGCAGGCGGGTGACGCCGAGTCGGCTGATGCCGCCGCAGCCGCGGAGGTCCAGCCAGCGCAGCGTGCCGGAGGGATAGAGCTGCGCCAGGCCCGCATCGGTGAGCGCGGCGTCGCCGGCGAGGCTCAGTCGCTCGAGGTCCGGCAGCGCGGCGGCGCTGCTGAGTCCGATGTCGGTCACCACGGCGCCCTCGCTCAGGAGCACCCGCAGCGCGTTGAGCCGGGTGAGCGCGGCGAGCTTCCGGTCGTCGAGGCCGGTGACGAGCACGGCCGCGGTATCGGTCGCGAGGTCGTCGATGTCGTCCATCGAGCGCACGCGGGCGACCGCGTCGGGCTGGCGCGGCATCGGCGGGCTCAGGTGGTGGCCGCCGCGGCCGGCGGCGCGACGGCTTTGGCGTGTGCCGGGTGCACCTCGTCCGCGCCGGCCGCGGCGAAGCCGAGATCGTGGATGTGTCCGTCGCGCAGCCCGTAGACCCAGGCGTGCACCACCAGCGGTTGCCGGCGCTGCCACGCGTCCTGCACGATCGTGGTGCGGCAGACGTGCGACGCCTGCTCGACCACGTTGAGCTCGCAGAGCCGGTCGAGCTGGGCACGCTCGTCGGGCAGCGCGTCGAGCTGGTCGCCGTGCCGCGCGGCGATGTCCTGCACGTGCCGCAGCCAGTTGTCGATCAGGCCGAGCGGCTTGCGGCGCCAGGCGGCCTGCACGCCGCCGCAGCCGTAATGGCCGCAGACGATCACGTGCCCGACCCGGAGCACGTCCACGGCGTACTGGAGCACCGAGAGACAGTTGAGGTCGGTGTGGACGACGACGTTGGCGACGTTGCGGTGGACGAACATCTCGCCGGGCGGGAGCCCCACGATTTCGTTGGCCGGGACCCGGCTGTCGGAGCAGCCGATCCAGAAGTAGCGCGGCGCCTGCTGCCGGGCGAGCGCGGGGAAGAAGTCCGGCTTGCCCCGCGACATCGCTTCGGCCCACGCGCGGTTGCCGGCAATCAGCTCGCTCAGGTCGCGCTGTTCACGCTGCGTCATCGGAGCCGCTCCGGGTTCGGCCCTGGGTAGTATCGAGATCGAGCGCCCGCATGGCGGAGACGGCCGCCTCCCACGCGCCCTCGGCGCAGAGGCCGCTGAGCGCCGCGTGTTCGTAGCCGTCGATCGCCGCCTGGATCAACGCGCGCCGCAGCGCCTCCGCCGACGCCGCCGCCGCCGCGTCCTGCCGCGCCGCGCGGCTCATTCTGCCCCGACCAGGGATCGAGTGCCGTTCGGCTCGAGCAGCGCGCCGGTGTCGGTCCCTTCGACGCTCCGCACGTACGCCTCCGCCACCACCGTTGCGGGCAACCCGCCCGACGGGTCGCGGCCCATGGCGACGAGCGTCTCACTCACCCAGGGCGGGCTCACCACATTGATCCGGATGCCGCGTGGCAGCTCCAGCGCCGCGGCGCGGACGAAGCCGTCGATGCCTCCGTTGACCACCGCGATCGCCGCGGTGCCCGGCGCGGGATAACGATTGAGGATCCCGCTGGTGAGCGTGAACGAGCCGCCGTCGGCCACGCTGTCCACGCCGTAACGCACCAGGTTGATCTGCCCCATCAGCTTGCTGCGGAGTCCGAGATCGAAGTCCTCGTCGCGGAGCTGCGTCAGCGGCTTGAAGCTCGCGTCACCGGCGCAGCTCACCACCGCCCCCACCCTCCCGATCGCTGCGAAGAGCCTCGCGATCGACGCCGCGTCGGTCATGTCGACCCGCCGCTCTCCGCTCGAGCGGCCCGCGGTGACGACCTCATGGCGCCCGCGTAGCGCCGCCGTCACCGCCTTGCCGATCGTCCCCGCACCACCGATCACCAGTACGCGCACCGCCGCCTCCCGATCCGATTACGCCCGAACCCTGCTGGTATCTAGCCGGGAACGGGGCCATCGGTACAGTGCGCGATCAGGATGCGGCGCCCGCCGGGTCGGCGGTATCGGGCCGGCGCTCGAGGTAATGGCGGTCGCCCAGCTCGGCGGAGAACCCGGCGCGGGTGTAGAACCCGATCGCATCGCGGGTGAGCAGCGCGACGCGGCGAAGCCCCTGGAGCTGGGGATGGGCCAGCATGCAGTCGAGCAGCCACGCGCCGAGTCCGCGGTTTCGATGGCTCTCGGCGATGACGACATCGGTGAGATAGGCGTAGGTCGCGAGGTCGCTCACGGCGCGGGCGAAGCCGATGAGCCGGCTCTCGTGCTCGTCGGTGAGAGCGAAGCAGACCGAGTTCGGCACGGCGCGCTCCAGCGTGGCGCGATCGACCACCGCGGCCCAGTGGGTCGTCTCGAGCAGCGCGAGCGCGGCGTCGAGGTCGAGCCGCGCGCGGTCGGTGTGGACGACGTACTCGTCGCGCCGGAACTCGACGGGCGTGTCGGTCAGCACGAGCCGGCGGAGTGGAGGCGGCCCGGCTCAGCCGGCATGGCCGCCGATGAAGAGCACGAAGCCGCCGACGATGAGGACGATGGCGATCATCGCGAGCGCGACCCGCCGGCGGGTGCAGCGGGCCGCCTCCCAGCTCGGCTCATCGAGGTACCACGCGCCGGGCGAGGCCTCGCGCAGCACCGCGCGGCGGCGGAGCCGCGCCACGGCGTGTGATTCGGTGAGTCCGAGCGCGTACAGCGGCTGCGCCCGCTCGGCGCTCACCGCACCGGCTCGGCGGAAAGCATCCACGGTTTCCCGATCGCGGCGCGCGACGATGATGGCGGCGGCTCCCATGACGGCGGAAGCTACGGCGCGCGCCCGGGGTCCGCCAGACGCGCCGCATGAGTGAGCCGGCGCACGTCGCATCGGATGCCGGGGGCGGTAGGTTGGCCGCGTCCGCCCGGCTCCCACCGCTCGCACCCGGAGGCCCCATGCGCCGAACCGACGACTTTGATCCCCGGCCCGACTCCGCCATGGGCGGCGCATCCGACAGCGGCGCCGACGGCGGCCATCCCGCCTCGCACCTCAACGTCGGCCGGGAGGGTTTGCCGGTCGAACCCGACCAGCCGCTGGGCGACGCGGAGATCGAACGGCGGCACCAGGCGGACCCGTCGTATCGCGGGCCGGAGCGGCGGCTGGCGCACCGATAGCTCCCCGCCGGCGCCGCGCACCGGCGCCGCTCACGGCCGCACGAACAGAAACGCCAGCGTCAGCAGCGCGTACACCGCGAGCAGCAGCACGCCCTCGAACCACGTCGTCTCGCCGTCCACCGCGATCGCGTTCACGCCGAAGGCGACCGCCGCCACCGCGATCAGCTCGAGCGGGTTGGTGAACACCAGGTTCATCGGATGCCCGATTGCGTGCGACAGCAGCACCAGCGCCGGCGCGACGAACAGCGCCACCTGGATCGAGCTGCCCACGGTGATGCCCATGACCATGGTCATTCGGTCGCGCCGCGCGAAGTAGGCGGCGGCGATGTACTCCGCCGCGTTCCCGATGATCGCCAGGACGATGATGCCGAGGAAGAACACCGAGAGGTTCAGCGCGCGCGAGGTTGCGTCGAGCGCGCCGGCGACGAGCTCCGCCTCCCACGCGGTGAGCCCGGTGGCGCCGACCAGCACGAGCAGCGCGTGGCCGGGCGGCCAGCGCGGCGCGGCGGCCTCCCGCTCCTCCTTGCAGGCGCTCTGAAAGACGTCGCGGTGGGTGACCAGCGTGTACACCAGGTTGGCCGCGTACACCAGGATCAGCACCACCGAGACGCCGAGACTCAGCTGGTCGTCGAGGTGGCCGGTCCGGGCCGAGTGAATGATGTCGCGCTCGGTGTAGTCGAAGAGCGCGGGGACGAGCAGTGCGATGACGGAGAGGATGAGCAGACTGGAGAGCCGCCCGGCGCTGGCCCGATTGAATGTCTGGTGCTCGCGGCCCCACGTGCCCACCACGATGGCGATGCCCAGCCCAAGCAGCCCGTTGCCGATGATGGAGCCGGTGATCTGGCTCTTCACCACCGCGGTATTGCCGCCGATCAGCACGAAGAGCGCGAGCAGCAGTTCGGCGAGATTGCCGAAGGTGACGTTGAGCAGGCCGCCGACCGTGGAGCCGAGCCGGTCGGCGAGCGCTTCGGTGGCGCGGCGGAGGTACTCGGCGAGCGGCAGGACGGCGAGCGCCGCCGCGGCGAAGACGACGAGCGGCGAGGCGTGCAGCAGGTACCGGAGCGCGAGCGAGAGCGGGACCAGCAGCAGCAGCCAGGGCACGTCACCCCCGCGTCGTCAGACGCACCGCCGCGACAACGGCTCGCCGCGTCAGTGCGTCGCGGGAGAGCGCTTCCGCATGGCGGCTTCGATATCGGCGATCTCGCGCGGTGCCTGCGACACCCGCTCGACCCCGGTCGGCGTCACGAAGTAATCGTCCTCGATCCGCACGCCGATGTTCCTGAGCCGCTCGACCGCGGGCTTGACCTTGCGGATCATCGCCTGGTTGCGCGGCGTGTCGGGAAGGTTGTCGAGCGCGTTGGCGCGGACGTAGAGGCCGGGCTCGATGGTGAATGCGTCACCCAGCTGGAACGTGAACGGCGGCACGTCGGTGTGCTGCGAGGGATCGTGCACGTCGAGGCCGATGCCGTGGCCGTAGCCGTGGAAGCTGTAGAGATACCACTGCGGGCACCCCTCGCCCTCCTTCCGGAACGGCGGGCGGCTGGGACAGAGGCCGTCGGGCGCGTCGAAGACCGCGTCGGGCGACTCGATCAGGCCGAGCCGCGCGAGTCCGGCCTTGATCACGGCGAGCGCCGAGTCGTAGCCGACCTGGCGCCCCGCGCCCGGCTTGATGTACCGCTCGGCCGCCTTCTGCGCGGCGAGCACGATCTCATAAATGGCGCGCTGGTCGGCGCTGTACGTGCCGCTCACCGGCACCGTGCGGGTCACGTCGGCGGCGTACCCGGCGTACTCCGCCGCGACGTCCATCAGCACCACCTCGCCCCGCTGCATGGTGCGGAAACCGGCGTCGTAGTGCAGCACGGTGGAGTTGGGGCCCGAGCCGACGATGGACGCGTACGACGGCCGGTCGGCGCCGAGCCGGCGGAAGGTGTATTCCATCGTCGCCTGCACTTCGTTCTCGCCCTTGCCCGGCGCGATCATGGCGAGCGCGGCGCGATGGCCCTCGTCGCTGATCCCGACCGCCTTCCGCACCAGCGCGAGCTCCGCCGGACTCCGCCGCGCGCGGAGCCGGTCCACCAGGGGCGTGCCGTTCTTCACCTCCAGGCCGGCGTGCCGCGCCTGAAGCGCCTGCACCAGGTTCCGGCCGAAGGTGAGCGAATCGGAGCGGGCGAACTCGTTGGCCTCGACATCGGCGACGAGATAGAGCGGGAGCCCGGCGCCAGCGAGCGAATCGAGCGTCGGAATGAGGCCGTCGACGTAGCGCGACGCGAGTCCGGTCTCGTGGGTGACGGCGGTGGTATCGACGTAGCGCCCGTCGTAGAGCGCCACGCGCAGATTGGTCGGCGGAACGAAGAGCACCCCGCTCACCGCTCCGCCGCGCTTCACCATCACCAGGTCCGCGTCGGGCTCGAGGTAGCCGGTGAGATAGTGGAAGGCGGGGAGCTGGCGGAAGGCCGGGTAATGCCACACCGGCGTCCGCGCGCCCGGCACGAAGATGATGCCGCTGTCCACCGCGGCCATGAGCGAGTCGCGGCGACCGGCGTACTCCGCCGCGGCGATCTGCGCCTGTGCCGCGGCGGTGATCAGGGTGAGCGACGCGATCAGCGGTCCGACGATGCGCATGACTGCTCCGTTGGGGTTCAACTGATGACGGCAACGAACACGAGCGTGCCTGCCGCGCAGGCGTTGGGAACCCGGGAGAAGCCCTAGGTCCCACCGTACGTCGGCTGCAGCGCCGGCCGGACGGCACGCCGCGCGTCGAGCATGCAGTATCCGCTCGGCGCGCAGCGGGCTACGTCCACCACCAGCACGAGGTAACCGCCGCCGCCGGCCGGCCAGAGGAGGTACTCGGTGCTGCCGCTCGCGTTGCGCCAGACATGCGCCGGCCGCTCCGCCACCCGCGCGAGGCCGGGCGCGATGGCGGCGACGAGATGCGCCAGCTCCTCCGCCGGGAGAAGGGCCGCCTCCCCCACCGACACCGGCTGGGTGAAGCCGGCATCCAGCTCGGCGTCGGTCAGTTGCCGCGGCAGAGTGTCCATCGCGTGCGCCCCCGGTGAGCGGTGGAGAACGGCATGGCCCCGCGCCGATACCTTACAGCCGCGGACGCCGATCCGATAGGCGTCCTCTCCGTCCCGGAGCGCCGGAGGCGCTCCCCGCTCAGCGCGGCGGCGTGACGATTCCGGCCGCGCAGCGCTCGCAGATGCCATGGGTGGTGCGGGCGGCATGCTGCCGCTCCAGAAACTCCTCCATCGTCAGCCACTCGCGGCCCTCGCGCACCCGCCGGCACCAGGAGCACATCACCACCAGCGACTCGAGGTACGTGATCCGACGGAACGCCGCCGCGGTGATGGAGAGGACACCGATCGCGAGCACCAGCGTGAGCGACGACTCGAAGACGCACTCCGAGAGGCGGAGCGGCGTCGGCGTCGCATTGAAGAGGAGGTGCGGCAGGTCGAGCAGCTCGTCGAGCCAGAGGACGACGATGACGAGCAGGAACGCCACGGCCTCCAGCCACAGGAGCCGGCGGAACACGATCTCCTGCCGCGCCGGGTTACTGGTAGTCCGTGTACTCGGGGGTTTCGACATCGCGGCTCTCGGGGAGATCGCGCAGCCGGTGGGTCAGCGTCACCGTCGTCTCGTTCCGGCGCACGCGCGTTTCGAGCAACCGGTACCGCGCTGCGTCACCGTAGCCGGCCGCGTTGAGCCGCTCCGCCTCCGCCCGGCAGACGTCGCCCGGCGTCGGGCGGCTGGCGGGGTATGCGTCCTCGTGATGCGCCACCAGCGCGCGCCACTGATCGTCGCCGGCGCGCTCGACGGCGGCCCGCACGTCCTCGCGCGTCAATGCCATGGTTCATCCATCGTTCAGCTGCCCTCGTTTCCCGCGCCGCCGTCGAGCGCGCGCACCATGAGCCGATCCACCTGCACGTCGCGGCCGAGGAGGAATGGGCGGCTGCCGACGTCGCTGAAGCCGCACCGGCCGTAGAAGGCGATCGCCCGCGGGTTCCGGTCCCACACGGCGAGCCACAGCGCACCGGCGCCGCGCGCCCGGGCCGAGTCGAGCGCCGCGTCCATCATCAACGGCGCAATCCCGCGACCGTGCCACGCCTGTCCGACATAGAACCGCCAGAGCTCGCGCGCCGACGGCAGGTCCACGCACGGCGGCGGCGCGCCGCGGCGCAGCTGGGCGTACGCGACCAGTTCGCCATCCACCTCGCCGAGCAGGGTGTCAACTGCCGGGTCGCCCAGCTCCTCCGCCTGCCGCGCCTCGTTGTAGGCCGGGGCGACGTAGGCATCCATGTCATCCGGCCGGTTGTCCGGCCCGAACGTCTGGCGGAAGATCCGCTCCGCGAAGGCCGCGAGCGCCGCCGCGTCGGCGACGGTACCGCGCCGGATGGCGAGCGCCATCCGCGCCTACGCCTGCCTCTCGACCGAGAGCGTGAAGTGCGCCGCGAGCGCGGCGATGGAGCCGAGCGCCACCCAGACCGGCAGGAGCACGGCGCCGACCACGCCCATGGTGAGCGGGATCTCGAAGATGGCCTGACCCTGATCGTTCTTGACGATGATCCGGCGGATATTGCCCTGGTGAACCAGCTCCTTCACTCGCGCGACGAGATTCTCGCCGGTCACGCGATGTTCCTCGGTCTGTCCGGCGCCGTCCGTCATCTTCTCCCCCGTGGCTGAGCGTAGCGTGTCCGACAATCCTAGCCGCTCCGCCGCCACGGGGAAGCCGCCGCCTCAGGCCACCCGCACCGTCCAGTCGAGGCCGCCGGAGCCGGAACCGCGGCCATAGTCGTCGCCGGCGCGGGCCGGACCGATCACCGACTGCACCGCGGCGAGCAGCTCGGCCACGTGCAGCGGCTTGAGCACGATCGGCGGCGGCGCCACGCCGATGTCGGCGAAGTAGCGGGTGCAGGGCGCCAGGTAATGCGGGACTTCGGTGGTGAGGAGGAGCGGCTGCGCCGGATGGCGGTCGAAGAGATCGGTCACCAGCGTCGGCGTGCCGGCGCAGGGAAGCACCAGCTCGGAGACCACGAGATCGCAGTGGCCCAGCCGCGCCAGCGCGGCGAGCGCCTCGTCGAGCGTGCCGGCCTCGACCGCGCAGTAACCCCAGTGTTCCAGGAGCGCGCCGACCTCGTGCCGCGTCTCCTGATCGTTGTCGACGACGAGAATCATCTGCGGATTCGAGTACCGCGACGCCATACGGCCTCCCTGTTGCCCGAATCCTCGCACCCGGGCAGAGCGGTGGCCGTGAGGCGCGCCGCGCGCCGCGCGTGATACG
Source organism: Gemmatimonadales bacterium (assembly GCA_025934955.1). Lineage (GTDB taxonomy): Bacteria > Gemmatimonadota > Gemmatimonadetes > Gemmatimonadales > GWC2-71-9. Next base: position 34,287 of record JAICWE010000027.1, read on the forward strand.
CGCGATGTGCGCGATGCTCGCGTCAGGTCTGCGCGCCATCGAGCAACGCCTCGAGGCGACCGATGAATGTCGCCTGCGCGGGGTTGATCTTCCGTCGCGCCGTCGCAGGATCCAGCCAGGCGCAGCGATCCACCTCGGGAAAGGTGACCCAGCGGCCGGAACCGCGCGGCCACTCGGTGCGCGAGGTGTTGCTCGTCACCCGCTCGGGGTCGGCGTCGCCCTCCCACGCCCATGCGTGCACCACCTTGCCGGCCCGCTGCTTCACGCTGCCGAGCGGCAGGAACGGACCGGCGGCGACGATGCCGGTCTCCTCGGTGAACTCGCGCCGGGCGGCCGCGAGCGGATCCTCGCCCGGATCGAGCATGCCTTTCGGAAGCGTCCACGCGCCCTCGTCGCGTCCGATCCAGAACGGCCCGCCCGGATGCGCCAGGAAGACCTCCAACGCACCGCCGCCGCGGCGGAACAGCAGCAGTCCGGCGCTCACCGCCGCGGGCGCCATCGGCTCACCTCACTTCGGCCGGCCCGGCGGAGCGCCGCGGCGACCGACGAGTACGGCCCACACGGCCACACCGACGCCGAAGCCCGCAACGATGCCGATCAGGAAGACGACCGTGCCGGCGATGCTCGCCGTGCCGGTGCTGCCGAGCTCCGCGATGACGCGGCCGCCGAGCGCGTTGCCCACGGTGCCGCCGACGCCGCCGCCGGCCAGCGCGAGCGCGAGCATGGCGGCCCGCTGGGACGGCGGGAGGCGCGGTTTCGGGGGCCGCGGGTTGTGGAACAGGGGCGTGAGACACCTCACCGCAGCGGGCGGCGGCCCGGCGCAAGCTTGAACGGCGTACCGGTGCCTCGCAGGAGGGTGCGCTGTCGCGAGGCTGCCCATCGACCTGACAGTCGCGAGGGATCCATGAAAACGCTCGTCGCAGCCTGTGCAACCATCGCCATGCTGGCAGCCTGCCAGCAGCGCCCCGCCAACGATACCGGCGCCGCCCGCGAAAGCGCCGATACCACGGTGGTGAAGCGGGAGATGCGGGATACCGCCATCGTCAAGCACGACACCACCGTCTCGTCCGATACGGTCCACAAGCGGGGCACGCATCCGGTCAAGACGGATACGATCAAGCACCCGTAACGGACGCGCACGGCTCACTATGCGGTCCGGTGCCGTCGCCCGCAACCTGGTTCGGTGCGCCGTAGCAGGCGTGCTGGCCTGGTTGCCGGCGGCGTGCGCCTCGCACGCACCGCCGGTCACCACCGCGAGCGCGGACTCGGCCGGGCCCGCCGGACGGGCGCGGCTCGAGGTGATCAACCGCTCGACGTCCGACATGGACGTGTACTTCACCCATGCCGGGCAGCGCGTCCGGCTCGGCATCGCGCCAAGCAGCCAGCGGACGCGGTTCTCGCTCGCGCCCGCGCTGCTCGCCGGCGGCGGGTTCATGCGCTTCGAGGCGGCGCCCATCGAAGGCGGCGCGCCGCTCGCCTCGAGCGAACCCACCAGCGTCACGCCGGGCGACGTCATCACTCTGGACATTCCGCCGCACTGAGCGGCGACGCCGGAGGCCGCACGCCGGAGCGGGCCGTCAGCGTGCCGCGTCGTTCGCCGGCCGGCGCACGGCGCGCGCGACGCGCTCGGCGAAGATGGCGGTGCCGGCCCGCGTCATCGCGACCGGATCTCCCTTCAGTTCGGTCGTGTCGTCCAGTTCCAGCTTGCCGGTTGCCACGTCGATCAGCTCGCCGGAGAAGAGCCAGATCAGATTGCTGGTCTTGCTCACCTTGGCCATCACCACCCAGCCGGCGCCGAGTGACCGGCCGACCTCGCGGGCGCAGGCGACGATGACGTCGCAGCGATGCCCGCCCGTGGTGGCGGCGGCGGCGCGGCTCGTGGCGGCGCGCTGCACCGGGGCGCCGCTGACGACCGCACCGGGCAGCAGTGAATCGAGTCGGACACGCAGCACGCTGTCGGCTATCTGCGGCGGGATCGAATCGGCCCCCTGCTGCAGGTTGGCGCCGGCGGTGTAGAGCGCGACCGGGAGGAGCACGACCCTGGGCGCCTGCGCGGCGAGCGGCGCGGCAGCCAGGGCGGTGAGCAGGGAGAGAACGAAGGAGCGGATCATCGGCACGGCAAACTCCTGGGAAGCACGCGCGGGGCGCGACTAGATGAGGTAGGGCACGATCCGGCGGGTGCGAGCGGCGTAGCTCCGGTACTCCGGGTAGCGTTCCACAAGCAGTCGCTCCTCCGCCGCCATGCGGACGCCTAACGCCAGCGTGGCGACGAGGGCCAGCGCGATCGCGGGCGGCCTCGCGTGGCTCGCGGCGCCGGCCCACACGAAGTAGAGGATGGCGGCGTAGATCGGGTGCCGCCAGTAGCGGTACGGCCCGCCGGTGACGATGCCGCCGGCCGTGGGGTTGGCCGCGGCGTGAAAGCTCCGCCACTTGAAGGTCCACCGCGCCCACAGCATGAGCGCCACCGCCGCGCTCTGCACCGCCACGGCCACGGGCCCGGAGGCGAACAGCGTGCGCTCGCCGAACAGCAGCAGTACCGCCGCGACCAGCACCAGCGTCGCGACGAGCGAACCGTACTTCCACGTGCGATCACCGGGCATGTCGACTCCCTGGACGACGACGCCGCACACGACTTCCAACCGTGTGCGGCGTCCTTGACTCCGGATGCGCGGCCGCGCCGCAGTTCTACTGCCGGCAGGCGCCGTGCGGATCGGGCTTGGGCTGGTCCACCACCACGCGGTGATTCAGATTGGCCACGTGCAGCGCGATGTCCTCCACCAGATTGTCCACCCGCGCCATGTGCGGGTAGTCGATGTACTCCGGCTCGTCGGTCACCTGATGATAGTCCGAATGGCCGCCGGTGGTGAAGAAGGTGATCGGGATGCCGTAGCGCGCGTACTCGTAGTGATCGCTGCGGCAGTAGATGTTCTGCGGGTGGCCGTTGGCATCCATCGAGTAGTCGAACACGAAGCCGTGGTGATCCTCGGCGTTCACCTTCTCGATGAGGTCGCCCAGCTCGGTGGACAGCCGGCGGGAGCCGACGAGCTGCAGGTAGTTCTCGTTCCCGTGCAGCGCGCCGCCCTGCTTGGCCTGGCCGGTCACGTCCCAGGCATCACCGCGGCCCACCATGTCCATGTTGAGCTGCGCCACGATGGAATCCCGCGGAACGGTCGGATGGTCGGTGAAGTAGGCCGAGCCGAGCAGACCCTTCTCCTCGCCGACGTGCCAGACGAAGAGGATCGACCGCTTCGGCGCGTTCTTCCCCTTGAGGGACGCCATCTTTTCCGCGATCTCCAGCACGCTCACCGAGCCGGAGCCGTCGTCGTCGGCCCCGTTGGAGATGCTGTCGGCGCGGCTGGTGTTCGGATGCGCCTCCCGCCACGCGGCGAGCTGCGCGTTCACCTCCTGCTGCTGCTCCGGCGTCGCCTGCTTGCCGTTGTCCTCGGCACCGCCCGGCCGTACCACGTGATTGTAGAACCGGAGCGAGTCGTGGTCCACGGCCTGCCGCTGCACGCCGATGTGATCGTTGTGCGCGCCGACGGCGACGTACTCGCCCTTGAGCTTCCCGTCGCTGCCGGGCAGGATCGCCACCACGTTGCGCGCCGGCGAGGCCACCGGCTCGACGTTCACCTTGAAGTCCACCGACACGGGCTTGCCGGCGGCGCCGGCGGTGAGCTGATCGAGCGGCCCATCGAAGAGCTTCGCGGCTCCGGTGCGGGTGAGCAGCAGCGTCGGCCGGCCGCCGCCGGGCCGCACGTTGGAGGGGTCGTCCACGAACGTGGATGGCCGGCGGAAGAAACCGAGTATCTCGTCCGGCGTCACCACGGCCACCATCGTCGCCGACTGAGCCAGCCGCGTGGCGCTCCGGAGCGAGCGCATGCCGGCCGGCCCCTCGGGCGTGAGATAGACGACGAGCTTGCCGCTCGCCTGATCGCCCGCGATCAACGACGCCGAGTCGCCCAGCACGCCGCCGAAGACGACCGGCAGATCGGTCTGCTGCATCGGCGTGGTGGCGCGCACGGCCCACTCGGTGCCGAACGCGAGCGACGCGGCGCCGGCGGTGATCGTGGAGCTCGAGTCCACCGTCCGGGTCTTGAGCGGAATGGTCTGGAAGAAGGTGCCGTCGTCCCCCGCCGGCTTGAGGCCGAAGCGCTTGACCTCCGCCGCGATGTAGTCGGTCCCCTTCACGTTCCCCGGCGTGCCCGCTTCACGGCCCATCATCGAGTCGTCGGAGAAGACGTAGAGCCGGCTCATCAGGTCCTTGGCCGAGATGTCCGCCGAGGTCGGCTCGGCGGCGTGCTTGAGCGGGAGAGCGGTGGGCGGAAGCGGAACGATGGTCGGCGCGGGCGGCTCGGCGGCCTGTGCGGCGAGTACCGCCGGAAGCAGGCTGGCGAGCACGACGAGGAAGGGACGGTTCATGGGTCCTGGGAGCTGAGGGATCGGAAGCGCCGGCCCGGATGGCCGGCTGGGCGCGCGGTCCGGCGGACCGGCGGCAACGCAGCATACGCAGAACGGGCCCGCCAGGTTGCGGCGGGCCCGGATTGCCGCGCGATCGCGCCCTTACCAGCTCTGCCCGGCGAAGCGCGCCGCCGCGCGCTGATGGGTTTCGGCGTTCTCGAGCGAGGTGTCGAAGTCACCGGTCGGTGCGCCGATCCGGCGGAGTACGATCGGCTGGCCTTCCTCCCACGCCGCGGCGGTCGGGCGATCCGGCGGCGCGACCTCCCACAAGCTCCCGTTGCCCAGTCGCACGTACCAGCCGCCAGCGCGGACCTCGCTGAGGTCGAAGCTCCACGGAATCACGCGCCGCGGCCGCGTGGCGCTGACGCTGCCGGTCTCGACCGGCGCCGCACTCGCCACCGGCGACGCGGCCGCGGTCGCGGGCGCCTCGTCCCGCGCGGCGACGAGCGCGGGCCTCGGCTCGCTCGGGACGACGTGGCGTCCGTCGGCGGTGCGGGCATCGAGCGCGAGCGCGACGGCCGCGGCACTCCGCCGTGCCGCCCATGCGGCGAGCGCCTGCCGCTGCTCCGGCGTGAGCCGAGCGATGCCGGTCGCCTCGCGCTCCTCGGTGGTCATCAGCTCGTCCAGCGAACGCGGGCGGAAGACGAGATTGCCGTCGGCGTCCACATTCGAGCGGACGGCGGCGACGGTCTGGGCGGTAACCGGAACGGCGGGCAGGGCGAGGGCGAGCGCGGCCGCGACGGCCAGGGCGAGCGAGCGAGGCTGGGCGAGCATGTCGGTCTCCTTCGAGGGTCGCCGGCCGCCCCTGCGGCCGGTCCTCCAAGGTGACGCGCCGTCGCCGGCGGCGCTCACGTCCACGTCACATCAGGCGAAGCAGCGGCGGCCCGAAGATCAACGCCCCCAGCAGCAGCGCGCCGAAGGCCGTCACCAGCACCGCGCCCGCCGCCACGTCCTTGGCCCGCTCCACCAGCGGGTGGAACGCGGGCGAGGCGACGTCGCAGAGCAGCTCCAGCGCGGTGTTCATCGCCTCGGCGGTCCACACCGCGACGATCCCGACGAGCAGCAGCGCCCACTCCATCCGCCCGATGTGCAGCAGCACGCCGAGCACCGCGGCGAGCACGGTGGCGCCGGCGTGCACCCGCGCGTTCGGCTCGTAGCGGAGCATGAGGGTGAGACCGCGAGCGGCGCAGCGAACGCTCTGCCAGCGGGTGCGGCAGCGGTAGGGCGACGAATGCGGTGCAACCGGTGGTGGCGCGGTCACCCTCCGCGGCCCTGCAGCACCAGCCGCGCGAGCTGGAGCAGCTCATCCGGCGGCTGCCCCGCCGCCTGGTGCACCCGCTCCTCCCGCGCGAGAAGTTCCTGCGCGATCCGCTGCACCAGCAGGTAGTGCACGATGAGGCCGCGCAGCACCGCGTCGTCGGTCTCGCGCGCATGGGCCAGCAGCGCCTCGAGGAGCTCCTCCGACGGCGGCTCGGCGCCCAGCTCGTGTACTTGTCGTGCGAGATCTTCGGTGGGGAAGTCAACCACTGCCGGCTCCGGGCTGCGGACGATGCGGAAGGTAGCGACGCCTCTCGCGCCAAAGTAGCTTCGAGCCAACCCCTCTCGCGGACTGCCCACGTACCTCCTCGGCGCGCATACCATCGACAACGGCGGCCTCGACCAGGCGGTGCGCCGCGCCGCCGGCGGCGGCATGAGCACGATGCAGCTCTTCACCGCGGTGCCCAAGTTCTATGGCGACCGCGCCGGCATCAGCCGCGAGCGCATCGCCCGCTTCCGGGCCGCCTGCGACGAGACCGGTCTCGATCCCCGCCGCATGCAGGCCCACGCGGCGTACGTGCTCAACACCGCGAGCGCGGAGGAAGCGAAGTGGGAGCGCGCCGCGGCCGGCCTGGCCCGGGAGCTGGAGCGGAGCACCGCGCTCGGGCTCGGCAGCGTCTGCTTTCATCCCGGCGCCTCGAAGGACGCCGATCGCGAGGGCGCGATCGCGCGGGTGGCGGTGGCCATGGACCGCGCGTTGTCTCAGGTGGACGGCGACACGTTGCTGCTGGTGGAGAACACCGCCGGCGCCGGCACCACGATCGGCCGCACGCCCGAGGAGGTCGCGGCCATCCTCGCGCCCATTCCCGACCGATGGCGCGACCGCGTCGGCTACGGGCTCGACACCTGCCACCTGCACAGCGCCGGGCACGACATCACCAGCAGCGCCGCCGCGCTCGGCGGCACGCTCGACGCGTTCACCGCGGCGACCGGCCGCCCGC
>JAICWE010000022.1 GCA_025934955.1 Gemmatimonadales bacterium
CGAGATCTCGAAGAGCGGCTCATCGCGCTTCACCGCGTCGCCCACCTTCTTGATCCAGCGCGACAGCGTGCCTTCGGCGATGGACTCGCCCATCTGCGGCATGATCACGTCTATGCGAGCCATGATTGTTCTCCCGACTCTCGACTAGTAGGCCGCGAGCCAGCGCACGGCCCGAACGATGTCGCTCGTCTGCGGCAGCACGAAATCCTCGAGCGCCGGCGCGTACGGCAGCGGCACGTCGTGCGCGGCGACCCGGCGCACCGGCGCGTCGAGCCACTCGAACGCCAGCTCGTTGATGCGCGCGGTGATCTCGCCGCCGATGCCGCCGGTCACCGTGTCCTCGTGCACGACCAGCACGCGGTTGGTCTTCTTCACCGTCGCGACGATCGCCGCGTCGTCCATGGGCTGGAGCGTGCGCAGGTCGAGCACCTCGACCGAGAGCCCGTCCTCCCGCTCCAGCTGCTCGGCGGCTTCCAGCGACTTCCAGACGGTCGCCGCGTAGGTGATGATCGACAGGTCCTTCCCCTCGCGCGCCACCCGCGCTCGTCCGATCGGCACGGTGTGGTCGCCCGCGGGCAGCGTTTCCTTGATGCGGCGATAGAGATACTTGTGCTCGAAGAACAGCACGCAGTCGTCGTCGCGGATGGCGCTCTTGAGCAATCCCTTCGCGTCCGACGGCGTGCTGGGATAGACGATCTTGAGCCCGGGGGTGTGGAGGAACGCCGCCTCCGGATTCTGCGAATGGAACGGCCCGCCGCGCACATAGCCGCCGCTCGGTCCGCGCACGACCATGGGGCACGGCAGGAACGCGCGGTAGCGGGCGGTGGCGACGTAGTTGGTGAGGAGGTCGTACGCGCAGGAGATGAAGTCGATGAACTGGAGCTCGCACACCGGGCGGAGCCCCATGTGCGCCGCGCCCGCCGCGGCGCCGATGAAGCCGGCTTCGCTGATCGGCGTGTCGATCACGCGGCGCTCGCCGAAGCGCTGGAGCAGGCCGTCGGTCGCCTTGAACGCGCCGCCGTAGGCGCCGATGTCCTCGCCCATGCAGAAGACGTTCTCGTCGCGCTCCATCTCCTCGGCGAGCGCCTCGCGGACCGCCTCGAGCAGCGTCACCTCAGCCATTGAACGTCCCCCAGCCCTGCGCCCGCTCGTTCCGGTCCACCGCGCGGGCGAATCCCTGGCGATACCAGAGCACCGGGGCCGAGGGCGGATCGGCGTAGACGCCGCCGAGTCCGTCGGTGGGCTCGGGAAACGGGGAGCGCTCCGCCTCATCGGTCGCGGCATCCACCTCGGCGCGCACGCGGGCATCGAGCGCCTCGAGCTCCGAGGCGGCGACGCCGTAGCGGCCGGTGAGCGCCGCGATGTAGCGGTCGATCGGATCGTTCTCCGCCGCCCAGCGTTCGATCTCGCCGGCGGGCACGTACGACTGGTTGTCGTGCTCCGCGTGGCCCTTGCGGCGGTAGGTCATCAGCTCGACGAGGGTGACGCCCCCGCCCCGCCGGGCGCGATCCACCGCCTCCTTCGTCACGCGATAGGCCTCGAGCACGTCGTTGCCGTCGGCCCTCACGCCGGCGATCCCGTAGCCCGCCGCCTTGTCCGCCAGCCGCTCGGCGGCGCACTGCCGCGCGGTCGGCGTGGAGTAGGCGTAGCCGTTGTTCTCCACGATCACCACGAGCGGACAGTGCTGCACCGCGGCGAAGTTGATGCCCTCGTGAAAGGCGCCGGTGCTGGTCGCGCCGTCGCCGACGTACACCAGGCCGACGCGCTCCTCGCCCCGGAGGCGGAACGAGAGCGTGATACCGGCCATTACCGGCACCAGGTCGCCGAGATGGGAGATCTGACCGACGAAGTTCCGATCTTCGAGGTCGCCGAAGTGGATGTTGAGCTCGCGGCCGCGGGTGGGGCTGTCGCCCTTCGCCATGTACTGGCGCAGCACCTCGAGCGGGGTGGCGCCCTTCACCAGCATCGAGCCGAGATTGCGGATGAGCGGCGAGAGCACGTCCTCGCGGCGGAGCGCGTAGGCGCTGCCGACGGCGCAGGCCTCCTGACCGAGCGAGCGAAACAGTCCGCCGACGACCTTGGTCTGCCGATACAGATTCACCAGCCGCTCCTCGAGCGTGCGGGTGAGCCGCATCCAGTAGTAGAGCTCGAGGAGCTGATCGCGGGTGAGGCCGGCGGGGATGTCCGTCGTCGGCGCGACGGCGGCGGTGGCTGCCATGCAGGTCCCGATGGAGGGAGGTCGGTTTACCCGGGGCGGAAAATCGGCCGGCCGAGGGGCAAAAGCAAGCCGCGACGCAGCAGTGATGCGCTGTTCAGCGGTCGAGCCGCGCCAGCTCCGCGCGCACCGAATTCAGCTTCGCGGCGAGCGACGGCTCGGCGCCGGCGCGGAGCCGCAAGTAATCGCCATACGCGACGCGCGCCTCCGCCCGTGCCCCCACCGCCGCGGCGGCACGCGCCTGAGCCAGGAACGACCCGGCAAGCACCTGATTCAGGCCGGGGAGCGCGACCGGCCGCCGCCGCGCCACACGCAGCGCGAACTGCGCATCGCCCATCAGCATCCCGATCTCGGCCTCGGCCAGGAAGCCGGCCTGGAAGATCTGCGCGGCGCTGACGATCGCGATCGAATCGGCACGGGCGAGCAGCGTCGCGGCGCTCGCGTCGTGCGTGAGCGCGGCGTGCCACGCATCGAGAATGGACGCACAGTAGATCGCGTCGTCGCGCACGAACGGCGACCCTTCGGCGGGCGCCAGCGGCCGGAGCTCCCGCACCAGGCCGGGCAGCGACGCGGCGTCGGCGCTCCGCGCCGCGCGCAGCCCGAGCCCGCAGGCCGCAAATCCCCGGTCGCTCGGCGGCGCATCCGGCGTCCGCAGCGTCCGCTGCATCGCCGTCGCTGCCGCGTCGGCTGCGGTGGAGTCGCCGTCGACCCAGAGCTGTTCCACCACGAGCTGCCAGCGTCCCTCACTCGCCGCCGTATCGCCCGCCTCGAGCAGCGCGAGCGCCGCGCGCGGCCGGCCGAGGTTGAGGAGCAACGTCTGCTGCTCGCCGCGGAGCCGCTGCTGCCGGGCGGGATTGCTGGCGCGCCGCCGGAGGATATCCACCGCCAGAAGCGCGTCACCCAATCCGACCGCCTGCTGCTGCGCCGTCGAGTAGAGGAAGCTGAGCGAGAAGGCCGGCGCCTGCGGCAGCGCGGCGCGGGCCCGAGCGACGCCGGCGGAATCGCCGAGGGCGATCGCGGCGCGCCAGCGGGAGAAGACGGCGATGTCGCTCGTCGAATCGCGGGCGAGGAGGATCGGCAGGAGCCGACGCACCGCCGCGGTGTCGTTCCGCTCGAAGGCCGCGGCGAGCGAGTGGTCGATCGGGAGCACGAAGAGCGAGTCGAGCGCGGTCGCCCGGGCAAAGGCGACCTGCGCGTCGTCGACGGAGTGCGGGACGTCATTGAGCGCGCCGATGTGAAGCAGCACGTCGCCGAGCTCGAACCAGGCATCGGGATTCTGCGGCGCGGCGTCGGTCGCGGCCCGCCACGCGCCGATCAGCGCGATCTGGCTGGACGGGGCGGGATACGCCGGCCCGACGTATGCCCGTGCGACCGCGCGGTCGGCCGGGCCCAGGCGGTCGCGATATCGCCAGACGATCGCCGCCGGGTCGTGACGCCCCGCCGCGCGGTTGCCTGCCCGGCCTTGCGCGGGAAGCAACGCGAGTGCCGCATACACGAACGTCGAGTCGAGGTCGAGGGCGCGGTCGAACGCCGTCGCCGCCTGGTCGTAGTGGCCCGAGCGGTAGCGGGCGAGGCCGTCGAGGTAGGCCTGGAACGCGGGCAGGGTGGTCAGGCCGCCTAACGCCCGGGTCTGCCCCGCCTGGGTGGCGAGCAGCCGCGCGGCGACGCGGTCGAGCAGCTGGGGCAGACTGTCGAGCGGCCCTGCCTCGACCGCCGAGCTGGCCGAGTCGCCGCCGCGCGCGAGACTCCGGAGCGACGCGGTCACCGTAAGCCGCGCCGGGTTCCCGACGACCGAGCCGTCGAGCGCGAGCCCCGCGCCGAGGGTCCGGGCCGCCGCCTCCACCGCGTCGGAGCGGTCGGTGACGCGGCGCCACACGCTGAGCGCCGCACGCGGAGCGACCGCGCGGGGGCCGCCCTCGCCGGTGAACTTGATGGCGAGGAGATCCACCATGCCCTCGCCCAGATAGGACAGCTCGGCATCGCTCGTCACCACGCGGAACGGGAGCACCGCGATCCGATTCGCGTCGAGAGCGGGCATGGCGTTCCCCGCGGCGAGCCCGCGGCGCACGAGCCAGCCCGCCGCGATGATGGCGATCGCCGCTGCGGCGACAGCGCCCGCCACGGCGGCGCGTCGCCGCCGCATGGCGCGGGGCGCCGAGGCGGCCGGCATCGCGGCGGTCGCCGCAGTGCTCACCGGCGCCGGCGCGTCGCCCCCCGTCAGCGACCCCCGGAGCGCCGCCGCGAACTCTTCCATCGTCGCGAAGCGGTCGGCCGGCGTCTTCGCGAGGGCCCGCGCGATCGCCACGTCCATCGCGGGCGGCACCCCCGCCCGGATTCGCCGAATCGGCGGCGGCGGATCGACGAGATGCTTGGCGATGAGCGCCTGCGCGCTCGCCGCGACGAACGGCGGCTCGCCGGCGAGCATCTCATACAACATGCAGCCCAGCGCGTACTGGTCGCTCCGGCCATCGAGCGCGCGGTCCCCCGCCGCCTGCTCCGGACTCATGTAGCTCGGCGTACCGACGCTGAGCCCGGTTGAGGTGAGCCGCCCATCCCCGGCGGCGGCGAGCGCGATCCCGAAGTCGGCGAGGAGGGCGTGGCCGTCGGAGAGGAGCACGTTCTCGGGCTTGACGTCGCGGTGGACCACGCCATGCCGGTGGGCGAAGCCGAGGGCCGCCGCCACTTCGAGCGCAATGTCGGTGGCGTCGCGAAGGGAGAGCTGTCGTTCCCGCGTGATCCGCGCCCGGAGCGACTCCCCCTCGACGAACGGCATGACGTAGAAGCGGAGCGCGGGCTCGCCCTCGGCGACGACGCCGGAGTCGAGCAGCGGCAGGATGTTGGGATGCTGAAGGGACGCGGTGAGCCGGACCTCGCGCTCGAACCGGTCGGAGGAGAGTCCGGCGCCGAGCTCGGGATGGATCAGCTTGATCGCCACCTGCCGGCCGTGCCGCACGTCGGTCGCGAGATAGACCGTCGCCATACCGCCGCGTCCAAGCTCGCGATCGAGGAGATAGCGATCGCCGAGCGCGGCCTGAAGCCGGTCCGGGACGGTCCTGGGGGCGGTCATAGGGTGGCGGAGCCGGCCCTACGATATCACAAATGCAGAGACGGGGCGAGCCGCGAGGTCGGCCCCGTCTCCGTCGTGGACACCGTCAGCTCAGGCGCCGCTCAGGCGCCGCTCTCGATCCGCATGTTATAGAACGAGCGATAGACGAACACCAGCGCGATTGCCAGGAACACCGCCGCCAGCACCAGGCTGAGCGACCGCGAGAGGCTCACCGCCAGCTCCACCGCCAGCAGGCCGAACAGCGTGGTGAACTTGATGACCGGGTTGAGCGCCACCGAGCTGGTGTCCTTGAACGGATCGCCCACGGTGTCGCCCACCACCGTCGCCGCGTGCAGGTCGGTGCCTTTCTGCTTGAGCTCGACCTCGACGATCTTCTTCGCGTTATCCCACGCGCCGCCGGCGTTGGCCATGAAGATCGCCTGGTAGAGGCCGAAGAGCGCGATCGAGATCAGGTAGCCGATGAAGAAGTAGGGCTCGACGCAGGCAAAGGCGAGCGCCGCAAAGAACACCACGAGGAAGATGTTGAGCATCCCCTTCTGGGCGTACCTGGTGCAGATCTCGACCACCTTCTTGCTGTCCTGCACCGACGCCCGGGTGGCGCTCTCGAGATTGATGTTGGCCTTGATGAACTCGACCGCGCGATAGGCGCCGGTGGTCACCGCCTGGGTCGAGGCGCCGGTGAACCAGTAGATGATGGCGCCGCCGGTGATGAGGCCGAGCAGGAACGGCGGATGGAGGATGGAGAGATTGTTGAGCAGGTCCGCCTGGAGCCCGTTGGTGAGCGCCACGATGATCGAGAAGATCATCGTGGTGGCGCCGACGACGGCGGTGCCGATCAGCACCGGCTTGGCGGTGGCCTTGAAGGTGTTGCCCGCGCCGTCGTTCTCCTCCAGGAAATCCTTGCCGCGCTCGAAGTCCACGTCGAACCCGAAGTCGCGGCGCAGCTCCTCGCGGATACCGGGCACGTCCTCGATGAGCGACAGCTCGTACACCGACTGCGCGTTGTCGGTGACCGGGCCGTAGGAGTCCACCGCGATCGTCACCGGGCCCATGCCGAGGAAGCCGAAGGCGACGAGACCGAAGGCGAACACCGCCGGCGCCAGCATGAGGCTCGCCATGCCGGTGTCGCCGCCGATGGTGCTCACGCCGTAGCCGACGGCCATCAGCACCAGCATGGCGAGTCCGATCCAGAACGCGCTGAAGTTGCCGGCGACGAAGCCGGAGAGGATGTTGAGCGACGCGCCGCCCTCGCGCGACGACGTGACCACCTCGTGCACGTGCCGCGACTCGGTGGAGGTGAAGACCTTCACCAGCTCCGGGATGATCGCGCCCGCGAGCGTGCCGCAGGTGATCACCGTCGAGAGCTTCCACCAGAACGTGCCGTCGCCGAGGTCGGGAATCAGCAGGTAGGACACGATGTAGGTCAGCACCACCGACACGACCGACGTGAGCCACACCAGCGTGGTGAGCGGCGCCTCGAAGTTCATGGTGTCGGCTGTTTCGTAGCGGGCCTTGGCGATCGCCTCGTTGATGAAGTACGAGAGCGCCGCCGCGATGATCATGGTGATGCGCATCGCGAAGATCCAGACCAGCAGCTGCACCTGCACCTCGGGCGTCTTCACCGCGAGCAGGATGAACGCGATGAGCGCGACGCCGGTGACGCCGTAGGTCTCGAAGCCGTCCGCCGACGGGCCGACCGAGTCGCCGGCGTTGTCGCCGGTGCAGTCGGCGATGACGCCGGGGTTGCGCGCGTCGTCTTCCTTGATGTTGAAGACGATCTTCATCAGGTCGGAGCCGATGTCGGCGATCTTGGTGAAGATGCCGCCCGCGATCCGCAGCGCCGCCGCGCCGAGCGACTCGCCGATCGCGAAGCCGATGAAGCAGGGCCCGGCGTAGTCGCCCGGGACGAAGAGGAGGATGAACAGCATCAGCAGCAGCTCGACGCTGATGAGCAGCATCCCGATGCTCATGCCGGCCCGGAGCGGAATGGCATAGCAGGGATACGGCTTGCCGCGGAGACTGGCGAACGCGGTGCGGGAGTTGGCGAAGGTGTTGACCCGGATGCCGAACCACGCCACGCCGTAGCTGCCGATGATGCCGATGATGCTGAACAGCATGATCACGGCGACCTTGATCGCCGGGTCGTGCCGCAGGAAGCCGAAGTAGAACAGGATGATCGCGCCGATGAACAGCCAGAGGAGGACGAGGAACTTGCCCTGGGTGATCAGGTAGGTCTTGCAGGTCTCGTAGATCAGCTCCGAGATCTCGCGCATCGAGCGATGCACCGGCAGGTTGCGCAGTCGGGTATAGGTCAGCAGCCCGAACAGCAGACCCAGGCCGCAGACGATCAGACCCCAGAGCAGCAGCGCGTGGCCGTTGATGCCGCCGAAGAACGTCACCGAATGCAGGTCGGGGAGCTTGAGATCGGCCTCGCCGCCGGCGCGCGCGGCCTCCTGCGCGGCCACGGTGGCCGGCACGAGCCCGGCCGTCAGTGCGAGCAGCAGCGTGAGCGCAGCCGCGCCGGCTCGACGACAGACGCTTTCCATCCGATGCATCCTGGAGCTCTCCTCGAAGGGGTCAGTAGGCGCCGACCGGACGATGCGTCGGGTCGGCGTCCGCGTGCAGCAGGGTGAGGAAGCGCTTGGCCAGCTTGTCGGCCTCGCTCTCCCCCACCTGATCCGTCGCCACCGTCACCCGGGTGTAGTGCCCGCCCTCGGCGCCGGCCTCGACGCCGATGCGGCCGATCGGCCCGGCCCAGCTGCGCGCGCGCGGCGCTTCGCCGGCGGGGCTGAGCCGCGCGCCGAAGAACGTCGCCGCCCGCGCCAGCACGATGTCGGGCGCCAGGTGGGTGCGGTGGAAGTACTTCACGCTTCCTGGTAGTACTCGATGCCGAGGTGCGTGATCTGCTCCTCGCCCATCAGATAGCGGAGCGTGTTCTTCAGCTTGGTCTGCTGGATGAACAGGTCGTGCTCGGGGTAGAGCCCCGGCGCCACCTGCGGGCTCTTGAAGTAGAACGAGAGCCACTCCTGGATGCCGGACAGCCCGGCGCGCTGCGATAGATCGAAGAAGAGCGCCAGGTCGAGCACCAGCGGCGCCGCCAGAATGGAGTCGCGGCAGAGGAAGTCGACCTTGATCTGCATCGGATAGCCGAGCCACCCGAAGATGTCGATGTTGTCCCAGCCCTCCTTGTTGTCGCCCCGAGGGGGGTAGTAGTTGATCCGCACCTTGTGGTAGAGCGACCCGTACAGCTCGGGATAGAGCTGCGGCTGGAGGATGTGCTCCAGCACGCCGAGCTTCGACTCTTCCTTGGTCTTGAAGCTCTCGGGATCGTCCAGCACCTCGCCGTCGCGGTTGCCGAGGATGTTGGTGCTGTACCAGCCGGCGACGCCGAGCATGCGGGCCTTGAACATGGGCGAGAGGACCGTCTTGACCATCGTCTGACCGGTCTTGAAGTCCTTGCCGCCGATCGGCACGCCCTTCTCCCGCGCGAGCTGCTCCATGGCGGGGAAGTCGCAGGTGAGGTTCGGGGCGCCGTTGGCGAACGGCACGCCTTCCATCACCGCCGCGTAGGCATAGAGCATGGACGGCGCGATGGACGGGTCGTTGGCCGTCATCGCCTTCTCGAAGGCGTCGAGCGACCAGTGCGCCGGGCCCGGGCTGATGAAGATCTCGGTGGATGCGCACCACACGATGACGAGCCGGTTGCAGCCGTGCTTCGCCTTGAAGTCGCGGATGTCCTGCCGCAACGCCTCGGCGAGATCGCGCTTGGTCTTGGCCGTCTTGACGTTCTTCCCCTCGAGCCGCTTGACGTACGACTGGTCGAACACCGCCGGCATCGGCCTGATGCCCCGGAGGAAGTCCTTGATCGGCTCGACGTGCTCGTGCTTGTCGAGGACGCCGCAGTGGAGGCAGCTCTGGTAGGCGTCGTCCGGCACCGGATCCCAGGCGCCGAAGACGATGTCGTTCAGATCGGCCAGGGAGACGAAGTCCTTGATGAGCGGGGCGCGGCCTTCGGTGCGCTTGCCCAGTCGGATGGTGCCCATCTGGGTGAGCGAGCCGATCGGGCGGGCGGCGCCGCGGCGGACGTTTTCGACACCGGCGATGAAGGTCGAGGCCACCGCGCCGAGACCGACGCAGAGCACGCCGAGCTTCCCCTGAGCCGGCGCGATCCGCCGGGCCGTCTGTTCTGCCACGCTACTGTCCTTTCGAGAGAGGATCGAGCGCCGCGGGACGCGCGCGGGCCAGCCGCGCCGGGACTTCCGCGCCATCGGCGTTGCGATAGACGTACACGAAGCGCTGCACCACCGTGATCACCGACGCGAGCGCCAGCAGGCCGACCAGCGCCTCCAGCACAAACGCGTGCGGCCCCGCCCCGACGACCAGCGAGAAGAGCCCCAGTCCCAGAATCCGCTCGGCCCGCTGCGCGATGCCGACCTTGCAGTCGAGCCCGAGGCCTTCCGCGCGGGCCCGCGCGTAGGACACCAGCAGCGAGCTCAGGATTGCCACCATGCAGAGCACGACGGCGGTCGTCCGGTAGCCCACGTCCGGCGCCATCAGGAAGTAGGTGCCGATCCCGATGAACGTCGCGCCATCGCCGATGCGGTCGAGCGTCGAGTCGTAGAAGGCGCCGAAGCGCGTCACCATCGCGCCGCCCCGCGCCACCTGGCCGTCCAGCGTGTCGGCGATGCCGCTCAGCAGCAGCACCAGCCCGCCGAGTCGCACGTGGCCGAAGCCGTAGAGCAGCGCGGAGGCCAGGACCAGGCCCGTGCCGATCGTCGTGATCGTGTTGGGCCGCACACCGGTGCGGATCAGCCACGACACGGCGGGACTCACGGCCGCGTAGAACGGTCGCTCCACTGCGCCCAGCAGTTTCACCGCGGATATGATCCTTGGCTGTCGCGAAGCAGCACCAACCCCCGGCACAAACCCGCGAAACGATAACCGTGAGAACCGGTTAGGGCAATCCGATTGCGCGCGCGCGGCCCGGCCGGTGCGCTACTCGGGGTAGAGGAGGAACCGCGCCCGGCGGCGCTCGAACCGCTGAAGCTCGGCGTCCCACTCGCCGGTGACGGCAGCCGGTGCTCCGCCGGCCTCGAGCGCCTCCCGCAGGCGAGGCCCGCCTGCGAGCCGGTCGAACTGCGCGGTGAGCCAGCGGAAGCGGCCCGGCTGCTGCGCGCGGATGATGGACAAGAGGAGCACCGCGGTCCGGGTCGGATCGTAGGCCGCCCGGTCGGTGACCCGGAGCCGGATGCCGGCGAGCAGCGTATCGGCGTACTTCCCGTCGCCGGGCCGGCGCGGCGTGAAGGTCGTCGCCGAGAAGGCGACGCCCGGCGGCGGCGCCCGGCGAAGGGCCCCGAGCACCGCGGTCGTGTCGAGCCACGGCGCCCCGATCTGCTCGAACGGCGCGTCCGACCCGCGGCCCACCGAGAGATCGGTGCCCTCGAAGAGGCAGAGCCCCGGATAGTGGATCAGGCTCTCCAGCGTGCGCAGATTAGGGCTGGGCGAAACGAACGGAAGTCCGGTCTGGTCGAGATAGCTCCGCCGATGCCAGCCCGCCGCGGGCACCACGACCGGCGGCGGGAGCGTGCCGTCCGACGCGGCCAGCCGGGCCAGCTCGCCCAGCGTCATGCCGGGCCGCATCGGCACCGCGAGCGCACCGACGAACGAGCGGTACGCGGTGTCGAGCACATTCCCCTGCACCGCCCCGCCGATCGGATCGGGCCGGTCCAGCACGACGACGGGAATCCCCTTCCGCGCCGCCGCGCGCATCACCTCGATCGTGGTGGAGAGATACGTGTAGTAGCGGGCGCCGGCGTCCTGCAGATCCACCAGCATCACGCCGATCCCGGCGAGCATCGAGTCGGCAGGGGCGGAACTCCGGCCGTACAGGCTGTAGATTGGAAGACCGGTCAGAGAATCCACCGACGATGCCACGGTCGCACCCGGATCGGCCGCGCCGCGGAAGCCGTGCTCCGGACTGAACAGCGCGACGAGTCGCACCCCGGCCGCGCGGAGGCGCTCCACGTCGTGCACGCCGCGCCGGTCCACGCCGGCCCGGTTGGACACGAGTCCGACCGTCCGGCCGCGGACCAGGTGCGCGCTATCGCCGAGCAGAACCTCGATGCCGGGCCGCACGCCGGCGGCCGATGCGCCAAGCGCCGCATCGGCCGACCCGCTCCGCGCCCCGGCACGAGCGCAGCCGAGCAGCATCAGACATCCCAAGCCAAAGACTCTCCCGTGCACCTGAGCGCCTCGCTGTTCGTCGTGTGCTCCGTCGCCGCGCTCGCGGCATGCGGCCCGTCACCGTCGCCCGCTGCGCCCGCGCCCCGGCCCGCGCCGGCGAGCGCCGACGCCGCGCTCGCATCGCTCTCGACCCGCGACAAGATCGCCCAACTGGTGATGCCGTGGATTCCCGGCAGCTACACCGCGCGGGATGAGGACATGTCGGCGCAGGTCCGCCGCTGGGTCGACTCGCTCCACATCGGGGGCGTGATCGTGTCCATCGGCTCGCCGCTCGACATCGCCGCGAAGCTGAACGACCTGCAGCGCCGCTCCCGTCTGCCGCTGCTGGTCGCGTCCGACCTCGAGGCGGGCACCTCGATCCGATTCAACGGTGGCACGCCGTTCCCGAGCAATATGGGCGTGGGCGCCGCGGGCCGGGAGCAGGACGCGTACGCCATGGGCCGCATCACCGCGCTGGAGGCGCGGGTGGTCGGCATCCACATCGCCTTCGCGCCGGTCGCCGACGTCAACAACAATCCGGCGAACCCGATCATCAATACCCGCTCCTTCGGCGAGGACCCGCACGCGGTCGCCAACCTCGTCGCCGCCGAGGTGCGCGGCATGCAGGCCAACGGGCTGCTGGCGACGGTGAAGCACTTTCCCGGGCACGGCAATACCGGCACCGACACCCACATCGCGCTTCCCACCAATGGCGAGAGCTGGTCCCAGCTCGACTCGATCGAGCTGGTGCCGTTCCGGGCCGCGGTCGCCGCCGGCGTCGCCGGCGTGATGTCGGCGCACATCGCGATGGCCGGCGTGGACAGCGGCGAGATCCGCCCGGCGACCGTGTCGCCCGCCGTGCTCACCGGGATCCTGCGCGACTCGCTCGGCTTCCACGGGCTCGCGGTGACCGACGCGCTCAACATGGGTGGCGTCGTCAGCAGGTACGGCGGCGGCGAGGCGGCCGTCCTCGCCTTCCTCGCCGGCGCCGACCTGCTGCTCCAGCCGGCCGATCCGGCGGCCACGATCGATGCGATGGAGCAGGCGGTGCGAAGCGGCCGGATTACGGCGGCGCGGCTCGACGAGTCGGTGCGAAAGCTCCTCGCGATCAAGCAGCGGTTCGGGCTGTTCACCCGGCGGACGGCGGATCTCGACAGCGTCACCGCCGTCGTCGGAAGCGCCGCGTTCCTCGACACGGCGCGCGATGTGGCGGCCCGCTCCATCGTACTGGCGAGCGATTCCGGCGGCGCCGTGGACTCGCTCCGCGCGCGACGCGGGCGGGTGACGGTGATCGCCTACGGCGACGAGACCAGCCCGGCGACGGGCGCCACGCTCATCGGCGAGCTGCGCCGGCTGGGCGATACCGTCACCGCCTTCCGCCTGCAGCCCGCGAGCGGCCCGGCGAGCTACGACTCGGCCCGCGTCGCGCTCGCGGTGAGTCCCGCCGCGGTGTTCGCGGTCGGCGTGCGCTACCACGAGCGGCGCGGCACCATCGCGATGCCCGACTCGCTCGCCGCCCTGATCGAGGTGAGCGCCGCCGAACGGCCGAGCGTGCTGCTGTCGTTCGGCACGCCGTATCTGGTGAGCCAGACGCCGCACGTCGGCTCCTACCTCCTGGCGTGGGTCTCGAATCCGGTGTGCGAGGCCGCCGCCGCCGCGGCGCTCGCGGGCGCGCCGATCACCGGCCGCCTGCCCATCAGCATTCCGCCGCGATACCCGTTAGGCGGCGGCCTGGCACGCGCCGCCGGGCCGACGATGAGCGCGGGGGCCCGCTGATGCGGCGCGCCGCGGCGGCGGCTCTCCATGATCACGGCTCGACTCTCGTGACGCTCGCATCGACCCTTCTCGCCGGCTGCGCCATGCGCCCGCCTGCTCCCCAGCCCGCGCCGCCGCCGAGCTGGTCGGCGGTGACCGGCTATCTCGACTCCGCGGTCGCCGCGGGTGCCGCGCCCGGCGCGGTGCTCGGCGTGAGCGTCGGCGGACGGCGCTTCTTCTACGGTACCGGCCGGCTCGGCGAGGACGACCCGACCCGGCCGGACAGCAGCACGATCTACGACCTCGCCTCGATGACGAAGGTCGTCGGCCTCACGACCATCGCGATGATGGCCGTGGATGAGGGCCGGCTCGATCTCGACGCGCCGGTCCAGCGCTACGTCCCCGCCTTCCAGGGTCGCGACAAGGAGCTGGTGACGGTACGCCACCTGCTCACCCACTCGAGCGGACTCCGCGCCTTCCGCCTGCTGTACAAGGAAACCGGCACGCGCGAGGAGGCGCTCGCGCTCACCGACACGACGGCGCTCGACACCGTGCCCGGCGCGAGGTTCGTCTACTCCGATCTGGGTATCATCGTGCTGACCCAGGCGATCGAGCACATCTACGGCGAGCGGATCGATTCACTCTTCGCGCAGCGCGTGGCCGGCCCGCTGGGACTCGCGAGCACGCGCTACCTGCCGCCGGCGAGCTGGCTCCCGCGCATCGCGCCCACCGAGAACGACCCGTGGCGCGGCCACGTGATCCGGGGCGAGGTGCACGACGAGAACACCGCGCGACTCGGCGGCGTCTCGGGGCACGCCGGCCTCTTCAGCGACGCGCTCGACCTGGTGCGCTTCGGCGAGTGGATCGCCGGCGGCCTCGCCAAGCCGGCGGGTGCGCTGCATCTCACGCGTGCCCTGGTCGCCGCGGCGCCGCCGGCGCCACCGACGCCACGCAGTCTGCCGGCCTTTGCCACCCGGCAGAACATTCCGCCCGGCTCGAGTCGCGCACTGGGCTGGGACACGCCGTCGGGCGAGAGCAGCGCGGGGACGCGGCTGTCGCCGTCGAGCATCGGTCACACCGGCTTCACCGGCACGTCCATCTGGATCGATCCCTCACGCGACCTCGTCATCGTCCTGCTCAGCAACCGCGTCCACCCGACCCGCGAGAACACGCGGTGGGGTCCGGTGCGCGCCCGCGTCGCCGATCTCGTCGCCGCGACTCTCTTCCCGGACACGCCATGACGCTGCACTTCTCCGACTGGCTCATCATCGTTCTGTACTTCGTCGCCTCCGCGGCGATCGGCCTCGCGTACACCCGAAAGGCCGGCGAGTCGCTCGCCGACTACTTCGTCTCGGGCCGCTCGCTGCCGTGGTGGCTCGCCGGCACGTCCATGGTGGCGACGACGTTCGCGGCCGACACACCGCTGGCGGTGGCGGGCCTCGTCTCCAAGTACGGCGTCGCCGGCAACTGGCTCTGGTGGTGCCTCGCCTTCTCCGGCATTCTCACCGTCTTCTTCTTCGCGCGGCTCTGGCGCCGCGCGGGCGTGCTGACCGACGTGGAGTTCGCCGAGCTGCGCTACGGCGGCCGGCCGGCGGCGGCGCTGCGCGGCTTCCGCGCGCTCTACCTCGCGCTCCCGATCAACCTGATCATCATGGGTTGGGTGACCCGCGCGATGGTGGACATCCTGCGGGTGACGCTGCACATCGATCCGTGGAAGGGCGCGATCTTCCTGTTCGGCCTCACGGCGCTCTACAGCGTCCTCTCCGGGCTCTGGGGCGTGATCGTCACCGACGCGTTCCAGTTCGTGGTCGCGATGGGCGGCACGATCGTGCTCGCGGTGCTCGCGGTGAAGTCGGTCGGAGGGCTCGACGCGCTGGTTGCGGGCGCCACGGCCCACTACGGCTCGCACGAGGCGGCCTTCAGCGTCATCCCGCCGACCGACAAGGCGTGGCTGCCGCTCTCGACGCTGCTCGTCTTTCTCGGCGTGCAATGGTGGGCGGCGTGGTACCCCGGCTCCGAGCCCGGCGGCGGCGGCTACATCGCGCAACGGATCCTCTCTGCCAAGGACGAGCGCCACGGCCTGCTCGCGACGCTCTGGTTCAACATCGCCCATTACGCGCTGCGGCCGTGGCCCTGGATCCTGGTCGGCTTCGTCGCGGTGATGCGCTACCCGCACCTGGCGCATCCGGAGGACGGCTACGCGATGGTCATGGTGGACGTGCTGCCGTCACCGCTCAAGGGGCTGCTGCTCGCCGCGTTCGCCGCGGCGTACATGAGCACCATCAGCACCCATCTCAACTGGGGCTCGTCGTACCTGGTGAACGACTTCTACCTGCGCTTCATCAAGCCGGACGCGGGCCCGCGGGCGCAGGTGCTTGCGTCCCGGGTGACGACGGTGCTGCTGATGCTCTGCTCGCTGGTGGTGATGGGCTATCTGAGCAGCGTCGAGCAGGGGTGGAAGATCCTGATCGGACTCGGCGCCGGCACCGGCCTGGTACTGATCCTCCGCTGGTACTGGTGGCGCATCAACGCATGGTCGGAGATCTCGGCGATGGCGGCGTCGTTCATCACCTCGATCGCGCTGTTCGCCGGACATCATGACATGAGTGACACCAGCAGCGGCGACTTCGCCTTTACCATGTGCGTCACCGTCGCGGTGACCACCGTCGTGTGGGTCGCCGTCACCTTCCTGACGGCGCCCGAGTCGGACGCGACCCTGGACCGCTTCTACCGCCAGGTCCGTCCGGGCGGCGCCGGCTGGCGGCGCGTGTCCGAGCGCCTGGGCTTCGGCGCGGAGTCGATCCCGGGCGGCGCACTCTCGTGGGTCAACTGGATCGCGGGTGTCGTCGCGGTGTACGCCGCGGTGTTCGCGGTCGGCGCGCTGCTCACCGGCAGCAAGCTCACCGGGATCATCGACGCCGCCGTCGCAATCGGCGCTTTCGCCTTGATTCAGCGTAATTTGCGGGCCGATCCGGTGCTCCGGGCCCACGTTGACACCCCCTGAGCCGGCCGATAGCTTTCGGCCGTTCTCTCGTCAGGAGTCCATGCAATGAGCAGTGTCGAGCAGCAGGCCCCGGCGTCGGGGTTTCAACTCGTCCTCACCGACGGCGCGGCGGCCGAGGTGCGCAAGTTCATCGCGGCCGAGCAGGTGCCGGCGGACACCGCGGGCCTGCGCGTCAGCGTGCTGCCCGGCGGGTGCTCCGGCTTCAAGTACAGTCTCAACATCGAAGAGCGCGCACTGGATGACGACCTGGTCGTGGACGTCAACGGCGTGCGGGTGTTCGTGGACGGCTTCAGCGCGCCGTATCTGACCGGCGTCACCATTGACTACGTGAGCTCCATGCAGGGCTCCGGCTTCACCTTCTCCAACCCGAACGCCTCCGGCGGCTGCGGGTGCGGCAGCAGCTTCACGGCGTAAGCGGGCCGCGAATCACGCATCGCGACGGGGTGTCCTGCATCGGGACACCCCGTCTTCGTTGGTTCACCGGCGACGCACGGTTAGCTTCTTCAATCCTCCCAGTCACCACGGCCGCCCGTGTCCCAGCTCGACCTCCTGATCGTCGGGGTGTACTTCGCGGGGACGCTCGGTGTCGGGCTGTGGGTGGCCCGGCGGCAGCGCTCGGCCAGTGACTACTTTCTCGGCGCGCGCGACCTGCCCGCGTGGGCGATCCTGCTCTCCATCGTCGCGACGGAAACCTCCGCGCTCACCGTCATCTCCGTCCCCGGCATCGGCGCCCGCGGCGATCTCACCTTTCTCCAGCTCAGCTTCGGCTATCTCATCGGCCGCATCGGTGTCGCCGCGTGGCTCCTGCCCGGCTACTTCCGCGGCAAGCAGGAGACGGCGTACCAGCGGCTCGAGCGCCGCTTCGGGCTGGAGACGCGGCGGCTCGCGTCGGTGGTGTTCCTCGTCACCCGCTTTCTGGGCGACGCGGTGCGGGTCTTCGCCAGCGCCATCCCGCTCTCGCTGGTGACCGGCTGGAGCATCCCGACGGCGGTCATCGTGATGGGCGCCGTGACGATGGTCTACACCTGGTTCGGCGGCTTCAAGGCGGTGGTGTGGACCGACGTGTTCCAGCTGGCGGTGTACGTCGCCGGCGGGATCGGCGCGCTGTTCGTCGCGTGGTCGTTAGGCGGCGGGCTGGACCATGTGCTGGCCGTGACCGGTGCCGCCGGCAAGCTCCGCGTGATCAACCCCGCCTTCAACCTGACCGACACCTACACCCTGTTCGGCGGGCTGGTCGGCGGCGCGCTGCTCTCGGCCGCGTCGCACGGCACCGACCATCTCATCGTGCAGCGGCTCCTCGCCACCCGCTCGCTGGGGGACGCGCGGCGCGCGCTGATCGGCTCCGGCGTCATGGTGATCGCGCAGTTCGCGCTCTTCCTCCTGATCGGCCAGGCGATCTGGGCCGCGGGTCTGGCGCCGGTGGGGATGAACAACAACGAGATCTTCTCCCGCTTCGTCGTCCATCAGCTGCCGCACGGCCTCGCGGGCATCGTGGTCGCCGGCATCCTGGCGGCGGCGATGGGCACCCACTCGAGCGCGATCAACTCGCTCGCGTCGTCCGCGACCCATGACCTGTACGTTCCGTGGAGCGGCCGTGACGATCCGGTGCACCTGCTGCACGTCGGCCGGCTGTTCTCCGCGCTGTGGGCGGCGCTGCTCGTCGTGGGGGCGCTCTTCTTCCACGTCTACACCGAGGGGATGGACACGCCGGTGGTCGAGCTGGCGCTCTCGATCGCGTCGGTGACCTACGGCGCGCTGCTCGGGACCTATCTCCTGGCCGGCCGCTGGTCCCGCGCCACCGGCCGCGACGCGATCGGCGCGATCATCACGACCGTCGCCGTGATGACCGTGGTGATCTTCGCCAGGCGCCTCAGCGCCATGGAAGGCGGCGCCTGGCTCGCGCCGCTCGGGAAGCTGGCGTGGCCGTGGTACGTTCCGCTGGGCACGGCGCTCACGGTGGGCGTCGCGACCCTGACGAGCCGGTTGGCGCCGGCGCGGGAGATCGGAGTCGCATGAGCCGGATCTACCTCGGGGCGGACGTCGGCGGCAGCAAGACCGCGGTCGGCGTCGCGCGCGACGACGAGATCCTGGCGCGCGCCGAGGGACTCGGAGCCGCCGTGCGGCCGGGCCGTGCGCTCGCCTCCGCCGCGACGATCATCGACGTGGCGCGACAGGCGCTCGCCGAGGCGCACTGCAGCCGGGCCGACGTCTTCGTGGTCGGCGCCGCCGGTGCCGGACGCAGCGCGGAGCGCGACGAGCTGTACGCCGCCATCCGGGCCGAGGGGGTGGCGGAGAAGCTCCGGGTGACGACCGATATCGAGCTGGCGCTCGCGGCGGCGTTCGGAGACGCGGAAGGGATCGTGGTGAGCGCCGGCACCGGCAGCATTGCCGTCGGGCGTGACGCGGGCGGCGCCACCCACCGGCTCGGCGGCTACGGCTGGCAGATGGGCGACGAGGGCAGCGGCTACGCCGTCGGCCGCGCGGCGCTCGGCGCGGTGGGGCGCGCGGCGGACGGCCGGAGCCCGCGCACCGCGCTGCTGGAGCCGCTGCTCGCCGCGACGCGGTGCAGCGACCTCGACGAGCTGATCCGCTGGGCCGCGGGCGCCTCGCCGGCCGAAGTCGCCGGGCTCGCGCCGACCGTGCTGGGCATCGCCGCCGGCGGCGACACCGTCGCCCAGGGCATCGCCGACTACGCGGCGCGCGAGCTCTCGCAGCTCGCGGTCTGTCTGCTGCCGCACCTGGACGCCACGGAGTCGGTGCGCGTGGCACTCACCGGCGGCCTCCTCGGCGCCGACCGGCCGCTCCGCCGCGCCGTGATCGCCAAGCTCCGCGACGACCCCGCTCTCACACCGATCGAATCCCCCATCGACGCGGTGCACGGTGCGCTCGCGCTGGCCCGAAAGGTCGGTTGACGGGCCAGACGTCCGGCAACATCGCCGCTACCGCGCCCGGCCCCGCAGGCGGCTGTGCCGGACGCTGTAGAGGAAGTAGATCACCAGCCCCGCCGCGAGCCAGATGCCGAACCGGATCCAGGTGATCCGCGGCAGCTGCGTCATCAGATAGATGCACGACAGAATCGAGATGATCGGCGTGAGCGGCACCAGCGGCGCGCGGAAGGGGCGGTGGCGGTCGGGCTCGATCCGGCGCAGCACGATCACGCCGAGCGACACCAGCACGAACGCGAACAGCGTCCCGATGTTGGTGAGATCCACCACCTCGGCGATGTTGGCGAAGGCCGCGAACACCGCGACGAAGATGCCGGTGATGATGGTGCCGATGTACGGCGTCTTGAAGCGCGGATGCACCTTGGCGAGGAAGGGCGGCAGGAGCCCGTCGCGCGCCATCGACATGAAGATCCGCGGCTGCCCCAGCTGGAACACCAGCAGCACGCTCGCCATCGCGATCACCGCGCCGAGCGACACGATGAAGCGCGACACGCTGAGCAGCCCCGGCGAGCCCTCCGCCAGCGACAGCGCCGTGATCATCGGCTCCGCCGTGCCCAGCTTGTTCCATGGCGCCATCCCGGTCATCACCACCGCCAGCACGATGTAGATGACGGTGCACACCACCAGACTCATGATGATGCCGAACGGCATGTCACGCGCGGGATCGCGCGCTTCCTCCGCCGCCGTGGACGTCGCGTCGAATCCGATGTAGCTGAAGAAAATGATGGCCGCGCCGGCGCTGATCCCCTTGAAGCCGTTCGGCGCGAAGCCGCCCAGCGCCGGGTCGCTCCAGTGGTGCGGCTTGATCAGGAACGCGCCGACGGCCACGAAGAAGAGAATGATTCCGATCTTGAGCAGGACCATCGCGTTGTTCGAGTTGGCCGACTCCTTGATCCCGATGACCAGCACGATCGTGATCAGCGCGACGATGAGAAACGCGGGCACGTTGACGATGACCGGCAGGCCGAACAGATGCGGCGCCGAGGCGAGCGCGGAGGCGAGGTACTGGTTGCTCACGTCGGTGGCGCCCGCGGCCACCGCCGCCGCCGCGGCATGCGCGGACCGATAGTCGGTGACCAGCCACGCCGGCAGCGAGATGCCGAAGTGCGTGAGCAGCTCGCGGAAATACCCCGCCCATCCGATCGCGACGCCGATGTTGCCGACCGCGTACTCGATGATCAGGTCCCAGCCGATGATCCACGCCACGATCTCGCCCAGGGCCGCATAGGCGTAGGTATACGCCGAGCCCGAGATCGGCACCATCGCGGCGAACTCGGCGTAACACAGCGCCGCGAAGCCGCAGGTGAGCGCCGTGAGCAGGAAGGAAAAGACGATCGCCGGGCCGGCGCCGGGCCGCAGCGCGTCGCCCACGATGGCGGTGCCGGTCGTCGCGAAGATGCCCGCGCCGATCGTCGCGCCGACACCGAGCGCCGTGAGGTGCCACTTCCCCAGCGAGCGCTTGAGGCCGCCGCGCTCGGCGATGTCGTTCTCGCAGTCGGCGAGAGACTTCCGGACGAAGAGCTGGCTCATGGACCGTGCGGTGGAGGTGAGACCGCCCGCACCGGTGCGCGAGCGGCTACTTCGTCGGCAGCGTGTAGGTCATCGTCATGGTCGCGGCAACGGCAAGGCCGGCGGGCGAGCGCGCCGGATGGAACTGCGTCGCCTGCGCCACGTCCAGGAACCGCCGCCGGTAGTCGGCGTCCTTGATCTCGGGATCGGTCTCCACCCGCGCCACGCTGCCGTCGGCGTTCACCCAGAACGTCACCAGGATCTGCCGCCCTCGCAGATCCTTCGGCGTGCCGTCGAGCGTGAGCGCAAAGGTGCGCGGCGTCGGCGGCGTGATGGTGCCGCCGTCGCCGCCGCGACCCGGCCCGGTGCCGGGACCGGTACCCGGTCCCACGCCGCCGCCGGTCCCGCCGCCCCGGCCCGGCCCCGCGCCTTGTCCGGCGCCCGGCGCCACAGTCGTACCCGCACCCGCGGCTCCGGCCGGAAGTCGCGTGGCGCTCGAGTCGGGGCGCGCGGCGGCGGTCGCGGTATCAGCCTTCGGAATGACAGCGGGTGCCGGCGGCGGCTGTGCCGGCGCAACTGGCGCGGGCTCGTGCCGGACCGGCGGTGGTGACGTCCGTCGCGGAGCCACCGGCGCGCGAGGTGCCGGACTCTCTGCCGGAAGCGGCGGGAGCGAAATATACGAGGCCACGCCTCCCCCGCCACCGCCGCCGCCAGCGCGCGCCTGAAACAGCCCGCCCGCGGTCGGCACCCGCGACCAGAGCGCCTCGCCCTGCCGGATTGCGAACCCGAGCAGTAGCGCGTGTACCGCGAGCGAGAGCCAGAAGCCGGCTTGACGTCGGCGCGGGCGCGGAACGGAAAGATCGAAACGGGGGACGGGCGGCAGGGGCTCCTCGGGCCGCGGTGCGGTGACGACGGGACGTAACATAACGACGCCCCGCCGCCGCTCCGCTGCACGACTACTGCTTGTACGCTTCCTTCGGCGTGAACCCGATGATCTGGACACCGGCGCCACGCGCCACGTCCATCGCCTGGATCACTTCCTGGTACTTCCGGTTGAGCCCCGGCTTGATGAATAGCAGCTTGGCCGGGCGGTTGTCGAAGATCGCGTGGATCTGGGTGTCGAGCTGGGTCTTCGGCACCGGCTGCGCGTTGATGCTGTAGCTGCCGTCGTCGGGCATCTCCAGCACGATCTGATTGCTCTTGGCCTGCGTGGTCGTCTGCGTCTGCTCCGGCGGGACCTGGATGTCCATCACCGTCCGGGAGAGCGGCTGCGTGATCATGAAGATGATCAGCAGCACCAGCAGCACGTCGATCATCGGCGTGACGTTGATGTCGGACTGGACGCCGCCCCCGGAGCTGCTCTGCGTCATGGCCATTATTTCTTCTCCTTCTTGGCCTTGGCCTTGGCCGCCTCGTCGGCGAAGAGCCCGCCCTGGCGCTCCGTCACCGCCGACATGACCCGCACGCCGGCCTTCCGCGCGATCTCCATGCCCTCCTGCACCTTGCCGAAGGGAAGCTGATTATCCGCCTTGAAGTACAGGATCTTGTCCTCGGTGCGCGCCGCGTAGGTGCTCTTGAGGTAATCCTGCAGGGTCTCCTTCTGGATCGGCTTGCCGTCCAGGAAGTAGTTGCCGCCCGCGTCGATGCCGAGGATGACCTCGCCCTTCCCCTCGGGGCGGGGATCGAGGTTCTTGCCCTTCGGCAAGGTGGCCTTGAAGC
Organism: Gemmatimonadales bacterium; assembly: GCA_025934955.1. Taxonomy (GTDB): domain Bacteria; phylum Gemmatimonadota; class Gemmatimonadetes; order Gemmatimonadales; family GWC2-71-9. The sequence goes on from JAICWE010000022.1 coordinate 22,437, forward strand.
CCGCCGCGATGAGCGGAGTCACGATCATGAAGATGATCAGCAGCACCAGCATGACGTCGATCATCGGCGTCACGTTGATGTCGGCCTTCACGGCCGACGCGCCGGCGCTACCCGTGGATATGGCCACTGCCGGTCACCGCCTTCTGGGCCTGGAACTCCTTGGTGAAGATCGAGCGCCCGAACTCGCTCCCCACGCTCTTGATGAGGTAGTCGATGAGCTCCTTCGACGTGTACGTCATCTCGACCGTGAGATTCTCGATCTTGGTGGTGAAGTAGTTGTACGCCCACACCGCCGGGATCGCGACGATCAGGCCGAACGCCGTCGTGATCAGCGCCTCGGCGATACCGGCCGAGATGCCCGCGAGGCCGCCCGACGCACCCTGCTGCGCCATGCCGGTGAACGCGTTCACGATGCCCATCGTGGTGCCCAGAAGACCGACGAAGGGCGCCGTCGAGCCGACGGTGCCCAGCACGCCCAGGCCCCGCTTGAACTCGGCCAGCACGATCAGCATCTGCCGCTCCACCGCGCGCTCGGCCGAGTTGATGTCCGCGGCGGTGATGGTGGCGCGGTCGCGCAGCAGCGGCTTCACCTCGGCCAGCGCTTCGCCGAGGACGCGGGAGACGTGGCTCTTCTTGTTCTTCTCGGCCAGCGTGATCGCCTGGTCCAGGTTCTCCTCCTGAATGGCGCGGGAGAACTGCGGGGCGAAGCGGCGGGTCTCCCGCTGGCTCCGCGCGACCTGCAGGAACTTGGTGAAGACGATCGTCAGGGAGTAGATGGACATGATCGCCAGGACGACGACGATGCCCTTGGCGAAGCCGCCCATCTGGCCCCAGAGGTGAATCAGGTCAACACTCATTGGTCTCGGTCTCCTGGGAGGTTCGCTCTCGCGAGCGGGTTACAGCTTGAACACGATGGGCAGCGACACCAGCTGGCGAATCGGCTGGCCCTTGTTCTTGCCGGGACGGAAGACGGCCTTGAGCACCGCCTCGCGTGCCGATTCCTCGAACTGCTTGTTGGTGCTGGACACGACCTTGATGGAGTTCGGCTCGGCGTGGCCGGTCTGGTCCACGATGAACTCGAGCTTCACCTGGCCGGCAATGCCGGCCGACTGCATGGCCGGCGGATAGCGCGGCGTCGGGACCGAGACCACGCTCGCCGGGTCGTCGATCTCCGTGGACATGTACACTTCGCTCTTCACGTCCACCGGCCCCGTGCCGCCGGTGACACCGGTTGCGATACCGCCCTCGACGCCCTTGCCCGTGAAATCCTTCGGGTCGAACGGCTTCTGGTTGAGATCCACCGGCGGGATCTCCTTGGGGATGTCCACGACGTTGACGACCGTCTGGAAGCCCTTGGGCGGCGGGTTGGCGCTGACGACGACGTCCTGCGGCGGCGGCGGGGGCGGCGGCGGCGGAGGTTCCGGCGGCTTGAGGAACACCATCGTGGTGTCCACCGGCTTGTTGTTGATCTGCTCCGCCACTCCTTGCGTCGCCTCGATGGCGGCGAAGATGAGCACCCCGTGCACGACCAGCGACAGGATCGACTGCCCCAGCGTGCGCTGCCGCTTGGCCTTCGATTCGATCAGGTTGTCGAACACGTCTCCACCTCGGAAAGGGGTAGCATGGTGCAGACGAAGGTATCGCGGAGCTGCTTGCGAGGGACTGGAGCGGACATTACAAGACGGTGACAGCCACGTGAGGTCTCCGGCGGCACCGGTGACGCGGGTCACATTCGCGGGAGCATCACCGTGAACATCGTCCCGCGACCCGGGCGGCTCTGCACCGTGATGGAGCCGCCGTGCGCCTCGGCGATCCACTTGGTGATCGCCAGACCGAGGCCGGTGCCGGGCCGGTCTCCGGTGCGGGAACGAGCCGGGTCGGCGCGCCAGAAGCGCTCGAAGATGTGCGGCAGGTCCCCCGGCGCGATGCCGATGCCGCTGTCGCGCACCGTGATCACCGCCGCGTCCGGCGACGTCTCCAGCGCCACGCCCACCTCGCCGCCGCCCGGCGTGTACTTGATCGCGTTGGTGACGAGATTGAGCAGCAGCTCGCGGACCCGGTGCCGGTCGGCCTCGATTTCCACCGGGCCGTCCGGCAGCAGCGACTGCACCATCACGCCGCTCGGCTCGGCCAGGATGCCGGCGGTCTCGACCGCCTCCGCCACCAGCTCGCGCAGATCGCAGCGCTCCTTGGCGAGCGGCGCGCGCCCTTCGTCCGCGCGCGCGAGCGTCAGCAGATTCTCCACCATCTCGCTCATCTGGCTGATCTGCTGCAGCGTCTCATCGAGCGCTTCCAGCGAGTCCGGCGCGGTACCCGGATGGGTGAGCGCGCGCTCGACACCGGCGCGGAGCACCATGAGCGGCGTCTTGAGCTCGTGACTCGCGTCGGCGGTGAAGCGGCGCAGTCCGGCGAAGCTCTGCTCCAGTCGCGCCAGCATGCCGTTCAGCGTAAGCGCGAGCCGGCTGATCTCGTCGCCCGAGAGCGGCACCGCGAGGCGCCGGTGGAGGCTGCGGCCGTCGCTGATCGCCTCCACCTCGTTGATGATGCCCTGCACCGGCCGGAGGGCGGTGCCGGCGAGCCAGATGCCGAGCACCACGGACGCGAGGAGGATGACCGGTGCGACGACGAACATGGCGCGGAGCAGCGCGCGCGGATCGAACGTGGTGCGGTTGCTCGGCGTGGCGATGAGCACCGCACCGATCTCCGGCCCGGCGCCGTGCACCGGCTCGGCGAGGTAGCGGAAGGCCGGATGCCCCCCGCCGACATTCACGGTGCCGATGGCTCGCTCCTCCGGCAGCGGCCGCAGCAGGCCGGAGAGCTTGTCCAGCGCGGCGAACTCCAGCTCGCGCGCGTGCTCGGAGAGGTAGCGCACCTCGCCCTTCTCGCCCACGACGATCATGTAGTCCTGGAAGCCCTCGAACGCCGCACTCACGCCGGGATCGAGCTCCTGCCGCGGCGGCGGGCTCACCACCCGGCCGAGGACCCGGAACGATTCCTCGAGGTAGCGGACGGCGAAGCTGGCGTCGAGCGCGGTGCGCTCGTCCAGCTCCTGCCGGCTCGGCTTCCGCAGCTCGAAGTAGAGCGCGGTGCCGAAGACCAGCAGCACCGCGAGCAGCGCCAGCGAGTAGCCGAAGGTGAGGCGGGCGCGGATCGTCTGCATCGGCGCCGGCTCAGGCCTTCACGACATAGCCGACGCCGCGCACCGTGTGGATCAGTTTCGGCGTGCGGCCCGAGTCGACCTTCTTGCGCAGCCGGTTGATCACCACGTCCACGATGTTGGTGCCCGGGTCGAAGTGATAGTCCCAGGCATACTCGGTGATCAGCGTGCGCGACATGACGCGGGCCTGGTGCCGCATCAGGTACTCGAGCACCGCGTACTCCTTGGGCGTGAGGTCGAGCAGATCGCCGGCCCGGCGGGCTTCGTGGGTCGCGGGGTCGAGCTCGAGGTCGGCGACCTTGAGCACCGGCGGGCGGAGCTGCTGCGGCCGCCGCGCGATGGCTTCCACCCGCGCCAGCAGCTCGTCGAACGCGAACGGCTTGGTGACGTAGTCGTCGGCGCCGGAACGGAGCGCCTGCACCTTGAAGTCGACGGCGTCCTGCGCCGTGAGCACCAGGATCGGCACGTTGTTGCCGCGATCGCGCAGCGTGCGGAGCACCTCGAGTCCGGTCATGCCCGGCAGCCGCAGATCGAGCACCAGGAGATCGTACTGCCCGCCCGATGCGAGCCTGAGTCCCTCCATCCCGTCGTCCACCAGATCGGCGTGATAGCGGTGCTCCTCCAGCCCGCGCTTCACGTACTGCCCGACGGTGCGATCGTCCTCGATCACCAGGATCTTCACGCCGCCTCCACCGGGAGATTGACGCGAAACACCGTCCCCCGGCCAAGCTGGCTCTCCACCTCGATACGGCCGCGGTGCTGCTCGACGATGCCGTAGCAGATCGACAGCCCGAGCCCGGTGCCGCGGCCGGGCGGCTTGGTGGTGTAGAACGGCTCGAAGATCTTGGACTGATCGGTGCGCGAAATCCCGTGCCCGGTGTCCTCCACCTCGATGGCGACCTCATCGCCGCGCGGCTGCGCGGTGCGCACGGTGAGCCGGCCGCCCGCGTCCGTCGCGTCGAGCGCGTTCAGCAGCAGCGCCATCATCACCTGGACCAGCTGCTCGGCATTGCCCTGCGTCACCGGCAGCGTGGGCGCGAGCTCGGTGCGCAGCTCGATCTGGCGGAAGCGCGGGTGGTGCTTCAGCAGGAAGAGCGCTTCCTCGACGATCGCGTTCACGTTCACCGCGGCCATCGCGGTGCCCTTGGGCCGGCTGAAGTCGAGCAGGCCGTCCACGATGCTGGTGCAGCGCAGCACTTCCTTCTCGATGATGTCGAGATACTCGCGCAGCGCCGGCGCCGCGGCGTCGTCCCGCGGAATGCGGCCCTCCATGGCGGCGACGCAGACGTTGATCGTGGCGAGCGGGTTGTTGATCTCGTGCATCACGCCGGCGGCGAGCTGGCCGACCGCCGCGAGCTTCTCGCTCTGCAGGATGCGGGTCTGGATGGCGCGCCAGTCGGTGACGTCTTCGCCGATGGTGATGACGTGGCTGATCACGTCGCCGTCGAGCCGCATCGGGATCTTGGTGGTGCGGAAGAAGTGGGTCTCGCCGGCCAGCACCACCTCGATCTCCTGCTGCATCGTCTCGCCGGTGGCGAACACGAAGTCGAACTGCGCCCGCAGCTCCATCGGGTCCTGGCGGGTGAGCACCTCGAAGATGGGTCGGCCGACGACCTGTTCGCGCCGGAGGCCCTGGGTGCCGGTTTCCCGTTTCCGATTCCACACCTGGATGCGGTAGTCGCGATCTACGACGTAGAGACCGACGGTAAGGCTGTCGATGATGAGTCCGGTGAAGCGGCGCTGCTCCTCCATCTCGCGCGACTGCACCGCCACCTCGAATGCGAGGTCCTCGGCGAGTTCGGTGGCCGCGAGATACGGAGTGAGGACATCGGCGAGGAGGCGGAGCAGCCCCGCGCCGTCGCCGCCGGCGACCTCCAGCATGCCGAGCCGGTCACCGCCGCGCTCCAGCGCGATGCGCCGCACGTCGTCGGCCGCCGGCGCCAGCAGGTCGAGCGAGGGCACCGCCGCGGGCGCGGACCCGCGCGGCGCCGCGATGCGCGCGAAGGTCGTCGCGTTAGGCTCGTGCGCCCAGAGCGCCACCTCGCGCGCGCCGAGCTGGCCGCGCACCGTCTCCACGACGGCGGCGAGCGTGTCGAGCGGACGCCGCCCGGCGTTGAGCTGCCGCGCCACGGCGGCGAGCAGGGCGAGCCCGCGGGCCGCGTCGGCCGCGGCGAGCTCGGCGCCGTCGGACGACATCGCGCTCAATGGCCCTCGCGCACGAGATGCTGGGCCCGCGCCACGTTGAGGATCCGCCAGCCGCCGGCGATCCGGCGGAGCACGAAGTGCTCGATCCACTCCTCCTCGGTCACCCGACCACCGTGGTGGACGCGACGCCGGGTCGTGACCCAGGCGGCGGCGAGATCGCCTTCCTGCCGCACGTCAGTGCGGACGATGCGCACGTCGAACGCCTCGGGATCGAGCGCATTGACCTGGTGCGCCAGCTCGGCGAGCGCGCTGTCGAGCGGCACGACGCGGTTGACCGGCCCGCCCGCGCCCGCCGGCGCGACGCCCGCGTAGGTCGCGCCGCGCCACGCGAGGTCCGCCGCCCGGCGCCAGTCGCGCGCGGCGAGGTCGCGATGGTACTCGGCCAGCACCGCCTGGATCGCCGCGTCGTCCCGCCGGCTGCCGGCTGGCGTGCGATCCTCGATGTGGCACGCCGCACCCGCGACGACCGCACCCGCGACCAGAAGCGTGCGCAGGCGGCGGGTGCGGGGCATGTGAATCCTTGGTGGCTCCAGGAGGCGCCTGCGGATGGCGGGCTACACGCGGCCGCGGCGGTCGAGCGTCTGACGCACGGCGCGGAGGATCTCGTCCGGCGTGTACGGCTTCGGCACGAAGCGGTCGAAGAGCTGGAGGTCGGTGGGCGCGAGCCGGCCCATGTCGTAGCCGGTGGAGAGCAGCACCGGCAGCTCGGGCCAGCGGGCCCGAATGCGGTGGATCAGATCACGCGCGTCCATCCGGGGCATGACCATGTCGGTGATCACGAGGGCGACGCGAACCGCGTCCGCTTCCAGCAGCTCCAGCGCCGCGGCGCCGTCCTCGGCCGCGACGACGGTATAGCCGAAGCGCGTGAGGATGCGACTGCCGGTCCGGCGCACCGACGGCTCGTCGTCCACCAGCAGCAACGTCTCGGTGCCCCGCAGCTCGATGCCCCCGGCCGGTGAGGGTCGGCCCGATGGCGCGCGATGCTCGCGGGAAGGTTCGGACAGGTGTATGGACACGCCACAATATCGCCACCGCCCGGGGCCCGACGCCAGCCTGCATAAGCCTGCCCGTAAGCCGCCGGCACCCGGTACGCGAGCGGCTCCGCAGCACCGCGGGCCTCCCGCAACCGGTCAGCCGAGCGCCGCGAGCCGCTCGAGCAGTTCGGCGTTTTCCCGCCGCGTACTCGGCGTCTCCTCGGCGTAGGTCCAGCGTACGATGCCGTCGCGATCGATCACGACGTACGCGCGGTTGGAGAAGAACTGGTCCTCCAGCAGCGTGCCGTAGCGGCGGCTCACCTCGCGCCTGAAGTCGCTCAGCAGATCCACCGAGATCCGCTCCTTTGTCTTGAACTCCTTCAGCGTCGGAATCGAGTCCACGCTGATGGGCAGCACCACCGTATCGGCGCTCTGGAAGCGGCCGAAGTCCTCAGTGAACGCGCACATCTCGCGGGTACACGTGCTGGTGAACGCGAGCGGGAAGAACGCGAGCAGCACGTTCTTCCCTCGCAGCCCCGAGAGTGTCACCTGCGCGCCGGACGTCGATGGAAGGGTGAAGTCGGGCGCCGGCGCGCCGACCACCGGGAGCGCGCTCACCGCTTGCCGCTCTCGAACCGCTTCCCCACCTCGGTCCAGTTCACCACGTTCCACCACGCGGTCACGTAGTCGGGCCGGCGGTTCTGGTATTTGAGATAGTAGGCGTGCTCCCACACGTCACACCCCATCACCGGGCGCTTGCCGCTCATGAGCGGACTATCCTGGTTCGCCGTGCTCTCGATCGAGAGCGCGCCGTTCCGGTCGGCGATGAGCCAGGCCCAGCCGCTGCCGAACCGGCCGCCGCACGCCTTGGCGAACTGCTCCTTGAACTGCGCGAAGCCGCCGAACGCCTTGGTGATCGCGTCGCCCAGCGCGCCGCCGGGCTCTTTGGCGCCGCCGGGCTTCATGATCTCCCAGAACATCGTGTGGTTGGCATGGCCGCCGCCGTTGTTGCGCACCGCGGTGCGGATCGCTTCCGGCAGCGAGTCCACGCCCGCGAGCAGCTCCTCGACGGACTTCTTCTGAAGGTCGGGATGCGATTCGAGCGCGGCGTTGAGGTTGTTGACGTAGGCGCCGTGGTGCTTGTCGTGGTGGATCCGCATCGTCTGCTCGTCGATGTACGGCTCCAGCGCGTTGTAGTCGTAGGGCAGCGGAGGAAGGGTGAACGCCATGGGGGAACTCCTGTCGCTCAGAGGTAGGCACGCGACCCCGATCGGCCGCGAACCGGCAAATATGGACGGGCCCCGGGAGCGAATCAACGCTACCGCACGCGCCACATCCCGAACACGGCGCCGCATGCCGCGAGCGTGGCGAGCGTGACTTCAGTGCCGAGCGCGCCGCCGAGCACGACGGCGCCGCACGCCGCGGCGGCGACCCACGCGAGCCGGTGGAGTGGCGCCAACGCCGCGTTCGCGCGCCGCTCGATCCCGCGCACCTCGATCGAGGGGACGAGCGCGGACGCGATGAAGAGTCCGCCGGCGGCGAGTGGCGCCGCCGTGCCGCCGCTCGCCACGCCGAGCAGCGCCGCGGACCCGAGAAGCTCGGCCCGCCGGCCGCGCACCGCGGACCACCAGATCCCGAGCGCGGCGAGGGCTGCGAGTGCCGGGCGCCAATGCAGGACGCCGTCGGGCAGCACGCCATCGGCAAGTCGCACCAGCAAGGCCCCGCCGACCGGTGCGAGCAGCGTTCCCACTGGCGACAATCGGTGCAGCGGCCATACGCCGGCGATCGCGAGCGCCCCGACCGCGAGCGGCGGGATGAGCAGCGTCTGCGCGGCGGGACTGAGCGGCCCGTCGGCGAGCGCCGCGAGCGAAAGCCCGCTCGGGCCCGCCACCGTCGCGATGAACCACCACACCGGCACGAGCGCCCCGACCGCGAGTGCGAGCCACGGGATCCGGCGAACCGCGCGCGAGCGGACGGCGAGCTCCGCCGCAACGGCGCAGACGATCGCACCGCCGAGCATCGCGTGCAGCTCCGGGACGAGGATCGCGACCACGCCGCCGACCACCACCGCCGCGGTCGCGCCGCTTCGAGTCGGGAGCCGCGGAATCGGCGCGTCCGCCGCGCGACCGGGAATCCGCCCCGCGGCGAGTGCGGCGGCCGCAACCACGAGCGCCACTGCCAGCAGCGGCGGGAGCAGCCCCCACCCCGCCGCTTGCCACAGCGGGAGGCACTGCACGGCGCCGAGCATCGCGCCACCGAACACGATGGCGCCGGCGAGCTCCCGCCGCGCCAGCGACCAGGCGCCGACGGCCGCGCTGATCAGCGCCGCGAGGAGGAGGAGGGCGCCGTCGAGCCGAAGGAACAGCGAGCCGTCGTTCGGGATGGTGGGCGCCCGCCAATCGCCTCCGCCGCCGACCGCGAGGCTGAGCCAGCCGAACACGCCGATGGCGAGCGCCGTCGCGACAGCGCGAACGGCGCGGCGATCCCGCAGCCACGCGCCGCCGATGGCGAGGGCGAGCGCGGCGATGATGAGGCGGATCATGGCGCGAAGAGTCTAGCGCCGACTCGACATAAAGAAAGAGGCGCCCCGTTGCCGGAGCGCCTCCGTTACCGCGTCGGTTCGCCTCAGGAATCGCGGCGCCGGCGGAAACTCATGCCGCCGAGTCCGATCAGGCCCGTGCCGATCAGCGTCATGGAAACCGGCTCCGGGGTCGTCGTCTCCGGCGTCGTGGGCTGATCAACGAGGATCGAGGTCGGCGGATTGTCCGTCGGCGTGTTGACGTTGCCGCCGGTGTTGCCGCCGGTGCCGCCGCCGTCCGGCGTGTTGACGTTCCCGCCATTGCCACCACCGCCAGGCGGGTTGTCGATCGGCGTGAGCGAGCTGGAGTTGCTTCCGCCGCTCACCGCGTCGATGAAGAAGAAGAGACCGAGCGCACCCGCCGCGCCGACGGCCACCTTGGTGCCGGTGTGGCTGGAGTCTTCGGATACCGGCTGGTCGTCGGCAGCATTCGCGGGGCCGGCGACCCGTGCGTTGGCTTCGGAGCGCGGCGCCTTGTGATCGGCAGTGGCGACCGCGCGGGCACCGCTGACCGCATCGTCGAAGACGGCGTTGTCGGCAGAGGTGCTGCCGAGCCGCGCTTCACTCGCCTGCCAGAGCTGAACGACTCGCGCGGGGTGAGTCGGCCGGACCGGCGCCGCAGGCTGTTCGGCGACGGCGGCCGCGACCGGCAGCGTGAGAGCGAGCCCGGCGAGGCCGAGCGGGAGGCGGATGCGCATGATTGACTCGTTGTCGAGGTTGGGACTGCGACGCCGTGCCCTTACGCAACCGACGGGCCAATCGGAGGCCTCGTAACGCGTCGCAACTCAACTCCAGAACTCCTGCATTTCCATATGGATGCCCACTTCACCTGAAGTGCAACATCCTGCGCCCGCACGGCGGCGCTCCGCGGCCGGGTGCCGCGCCGCAGCACCGTGTTGGTGGCCTGCCACACATGTCTGCGGCTTAACCGCGCCACGTGCCAGGCGTCCCCAACGCTGGTCGCCACACCGGCGCCATTCCTCTGTTGTATGTCCTTCGAGCAAGGAGAGTCCTGATGTCCCGCAGCTTCACGTTCCGGCCAGTCGCCCCCGGTCCACTGGGATTCGCGGCCGCGCTCTGCATCGCGCTCGGCGGCTGGGGATGCGGCGGCAATCCCGCGCCCGGACCGGTATACGTCGTTCGGGAGGGGCCACCGCCGCCGCGTCGCGAGGTGATTGGGGTTCCGCCGGACCGCGGTTATGCCTTCATCGGCGGGCGGTGGGAGCGGCGCGGCGGCGAGTGGCTTTGGGCACCGGGGCACTGGGAGCGGGTCCCCGGCCGCTATCACACCTGGGCTCCAGGGCGTTGGGCTCACGGACGGCGCGGGTGGTACTGGATCGACGGCCACTGGCGCTGAGAGGCTCCGAACTTGCGTGGCGGCGGCCGACCCCGGTCACCATCAAGGAAACGATGCGGAACTGTGCCGTCGCGTTCGCCGCCCTCGCTATCATCGCCCTGCTCGCGCTTGGCCTGTCACCCGCGTTGCGCCGGCGCGTGCTGGGCGAGGATGACGCCGCCGATCGCGCGCCGGCACCGCGACGAACGGCGGCCGACGCCCGCGACTAGCGGCCGTTCCAGAGAACCAGCGCGCCGTCCCCCCACCGCCTGCCGAAGCCGAGCTCGCGGCCGCCGCCCCGAAACTCGAAGTGTTCCTCGCTCAACAGACGATGCCCCAGCTCGCGACCCGGCTCCGAATTGAGGATGGGCCGGGCGAGAATGCTTCCCGCCAGCGCGGCAGCCGTCTGCCAGCCGTCCGACGGGACGCCCGGATACAGCGACACATACTCGGTGCGCAACCGCGCCTCGCGCGGGGTGCTCGGCATGCGTGCGACCTCGAAGTGGTCTGCAAAGTTGAAACGGAGGGACCGGCTCAAGATGCAGCCCGCCGGCGCGGCGCGCCAGACGGGCGGCGGCACCACAATCACCGTCGCGCGGCCGCGTCGGCGCGTAGCAGCTTCAGATCGGTTGCAGGAGTGGGAAGTGGAGCGGACCGGGATCGAACCGGCGACCCCCTGCTTGCAAAGCAGGTGCTCTCCCAGCTGAGCTACCGCCCCAATTGCGGCTTGAGAATAGCGGCACCGCGCGTGTCACGCTACGCCGACGTCCGGCTCCGGGCGGCATCGAGCATTTCGCGCACCGTGCGCACCAGCGTGCCGGGCTCGAGCGGCTTCTGCATGAAGCCGTCGTCGTCCTCCACCATGCCGCGGCTCACCGCGTCGAGGCCGGTGTAGCCGGAGATGAACAGGACCGGCAGATCGGGCCAGCGGCGGAGCAGGCGCTCCGACAGCTCTTTCCCGCCCATCGTCGGCATGACCACGTCCGCGATGACCAGCTGCGGGGGACGCGCGGCCCGCTCGGCGATCGCCAGCGCCTCGGCGCCATCGCCGGCTTCGAGCACCGCATACCCCGACTCCCTGAGCGCCCGCCCGATGATGCTCCGCACGGAGGGCTGGTCCTCGGCCACCAGGATCAGTTCGGTGCCGCCGTGCGCCGCGGGCCGCGGCGGATCGGCCGGCCGCGCATCGGCCGACCGGACCAGCGGCAGATAGATCTTGATCGCCGTCCCATGACCGGGCTCGCTGTACACCCAGACGAAGCCGCCGCTCTGCTTCACGATGCCGTATACGGTCGAGAGGCCGAGTCCGCTCCCCTCGCCGACGCCCTTGGTCGTGAAGAACGGCTCGAAGACGTGCCGGAGGGTCGCTTCATCCATGCCGCGGCCGGTGTCGCTGACCATGAGCATGGCGTAGGTGCCGGGCACGAGGCTCTGCACCTGCTTCCCGAGCACGTACGACTCATCCAGCAGCACGTTGTCGGTCTCGACGGCCAGCGTGCCGCCGCCGGCCATCGCGTCCCTGGCGTTGAACGCGAGATTGAGCAGCACCTGGTCGAGCTGGCCCGGATCCGCCTTCACCGGTCCGAGCCCGGGCGCGAGCCGGAGGACGACCCGGCAGGTCTCGCCTAACGCCCGCTCGAGGACCGGCGCAAGTGCCGTCACCACGTCGTTGACGTCGAGGACCTGCGGCTGAAGCAGCTGGCGGCGGCTGTAGGCGAGGAGCTGCTGGGTGATCGCCGCGGTGCGATGCGCGGCCCGCCGGATGTGCTCGACGTCCTCCCGCGCCGTCTCGTCGCGGAGCCGCCGCAGGAGAAACTCCGCCGCGCCGAGCACCACGGTCATCTGGTTGTTGGCCTCGTGCGCGATGCCGCCCGCCAACCGCCCGACCGACTCCATGCGCTCCGCCTGGCGCAGGCGCTCCTCGGCGATCCAGTGCTCCTCGGCATCGGCGACGGTGCCGACCCACTCGCGGAGCGACCCGTCCGCGGCGCGCACCGGCGCCGCACGGGCGATGAAGTGGCGATACGCCTGGTGCGCCTCCGACCAGAGCCGGCCGTATGCCTCGAACGGCGTGCGGCCCTGGCAGGCGCGTTGCCACGCCGCGTGGACCGACTCCCGATCGTCCGGATGGAGCGCATCCAGCCAGCCCATGCCGGCATGCTCCGTCCACTGCTGGCCGGTGTACTGCTGCCACGACGCTTGCGGCGTGCTGAACGCCCCGCCGGCATCGGCGGTCCACACGATCGCGGCAGTCGCCGTCACCAGCGCGCGATACCGCTCTTCCCGGCGGGCCAGCTCCTCTGCCGTCCGCTTGCGTTCGGTGATGTCGCGCTTGATCGAGGACGCGCCGACGATGCGGCCGGAGCCGTCGCGCACCGGCGAGACGGTCAGCGAGATGTGGATCCGGCTCCCGTGCTTGGTGATCCGCTCCACATCGGCCACCTCCGCGCGCTCGCCCCGGCCGATCCGCTCCAGCACGTCGCGTTCGGCCGCGTGCAGCTCCTCGGGAATCAGCCGGAAGATCGGTTGACCGACCATCTCCTCCTCGGTGTAGCCGAAGATGCGCTCGGCCGCCGCATTCCAGCTCGTCACGACGCCGTCGAGCGTCTTGCTGACGATCGCGTCGGCGGAGGAGGTGACGATCGAGGCGAGCAGGATCGTGGCGCGCTCGCTCTCGTACCGCGCGGTGACGTCCTTGAGCGCGCCGACCACCCGCACCGGCCATCCGGCCGCGTCGCGCACGATGAACGCGCGCTCGAGAATTCGGCGCCACCCGCCGTCCGGCCGGCGCAGCCGATACTCCTGGTGCCACTGCTCTGCGCCGGTTTCGAGCGCGACACGAGTCATCGCTCTCGCGCCCGCGAGGTCGTCCGGATGCACGGCGGCCGCCCAGGCGCCGTACTCTTCATCGGCGCCGAGCAGGACGGCTTCCGGCGGCAGCCCGAAGAGCGCGAGCGTGTCTCCGGCCCACTCGAGCTCGCCGCGGACCAGGTCGCGGTCCCAGACCACGTCGCCCGTCGCGCGCGCTGCGAGCTGGAAGCGCGCGCGCGCGCGCGCCAGCTCTGCGGTCGGGGAATCCGACCGCATCCGCTCCGCATCCGCAGGCGAGCCGGTAGCGACCGGCGCGGGCGACTGCCTCATGGCGCGATGGAGCAGACAACCTCTCTCGAAATGAGTATCGCGCACGAATCTAGCGACACCTGGCGGAATCAGCTCTGTGATTCAGATCACGTCGAAGTACGCCGGGCTGTACGCTCGCGGTTCCACAGCCTATCTTCGCCGGGTACGCACGTGTCGCGAGCGAATCGGCTCGCGGCTTCGTGACCGCGCATCCAGTGAATGAAGGTCGTCAGTGACAACCTGGAATGAGCTCCTCGAGCGAGCCGAGCCGGCCGAGCACGTCGTTCATCTCTACGGCGAGAACGACGCGTTGCTCACGGCGAGCGTCAGCCGGTACCTTGCCGAGGGCCTGCGGCGAGGTGACGGCCTGCTCGTGATCGCGACGAAGGACCACGCCGATGCGATCACGCGCCAACTCGAGCAGGCCGATCCGGCTCGGACCGCCGCAGCGATGGCTGCCCGGCGACTTTTGTTCCTCGATGCGGGGATCACCCTGGCTCGGATCATGGCGGACGGCGAGCTCCGCTGGGAGCGGTTCGAGCGCACCATCGCGCCGGCACTCGACGAGGTTCGCGCCCGAAGCCATGGCCCCGGCATTCGCGCGTTCGGCGAGATGGTGGGGCTGCTGGGGGTCGCCGGACAGTTCGCGGCGGCATCCCAACTCGAGGACCAGTGGAACCGGCTGATGCAGGAGCACGCGATTGCGCTCTTCTGCGCGTATCCGGTGGACATCTACAACGGCGACTGCTCGATGGCGGCGCTCGGCGCGATCCTCGGCGCCCATACGCACATGTACGCCGGTCCCGGCACGCTGCTGTCGAGCGGCAGAACGGTAGCCTGAGGCCCGCTCCGGCGGACCAGCGAACTTGAGCAGCCCCGCCGTCCGGCGCTGGACGGCGGGGCGGTTCGCGTCAAGGAGCCGGTGCAGCCCAATCGCGGGGAACCAGCATCTCGTCGAGCGCCGCTTCGATCGAGCCGGGCGCGCTGATCGGAGCATACTCCCAGGCCGCCTGCGGCGGGAGACTCATCAGCACGCTCTCGATCCGCGCGCCGGTCTGCAGGCCGAACACCGTCCCGCGGTCATGCACCAGGTTGAACTCGACGTATCGCCCGCGCCGGAGCAGCTGGAGCCGGCGCTCGCGCTCGCCGTGGGGGAGCGCCCGGCGCCGCTCGGCGATCGGCGCGTAGGCCGCCGGTAAGGAGCGGGCGATCGAATCGGCGAACGCGAGGAGCGCGTCCATCGGCTTGGCCTCGTCGGCCGGCCGCAGGTAGTCGAAGAAGACTCCGCCTACGCCGCGCCGCTCGCCGCCCCGGTGTGCGTTGACGAAGTAGTCGTCGCACCACTGCTTGAACCGGCGATAGTAGCCGGGATCGTGCCGGCCGCAGACGTCGCGGAGCACCGTGTGAAAGTGGTGCGCGTCGTCGGGGAGCGGATAGGTCGGCGTCAGATCGGTGCCGCCACCCACCCACGCGTCGACCACCTCGCCGGCGGCGCCCAGCAGCTCGAAGTAGCGCACGTTGAGGTGCACCGTCGGCACCATGGGCGTGCGCGGATGCGCGACGATGCTGATGCCGGTCACGAAGAACGACACCGCCCGCGCATCGGCCGGCCGGCCCGCGAGCCGGTCAGCGAGCACCGGCGTGAGTGCGCCCTGCACCGCCGAGCGGTTGACGCCGGCCTTCTCGAAGAGGACGCCGTCGGCGAGTACGCGGGTCACCCCGCCGCCGCCGCCGGGCCGATCCCACCGGTCCTCCGCAAAGCGACCGCCGCCGTCGAGCGCCTCGAAGAAGGCGGTCACCTCGTCGTGCCGCGACGTGATCCACGCCGAGGCTTCGGCCGCGCGGCTGATGCCGGCGTTCACCGGGCTGCCTCCGTCGAACGCCATTCGCGCACGGCGTCGACGAATGCACGCGCGTGCGCGACCGGCACGTCGGGCAGAATCCCGTGGCCGAGGTTGGCGATGTACCCGCGGCCGCCGAACGCATCCAGCATCGCGCGCGTGCGCCGCGCGATCTCCCTCGGCGGCGCGTAGAGCCAGCAGGGATCGAGATTCCCCTGCACCGCGACCGGATGCGCAGCCAGTCGCCGCCGCGCGGCGCCGGGCTCGACCTGCCAGTCCACGCCGATCACGTCGGCACCCGTCGCCTGCGCGATTTCCTCCAGCGCCCAGCCGGCTCCCGGCGCGAACACGATCACCGGCGCGCCGGCCGAGCGCGCCCGGCGAGCGGCGCCGGCGAGATATGGCAGCGCAAAGGCGCGGAAGTCGGCGGGCGCGAGCGCGCCGGCCCACGAGTCGAAGAGCTGCACCACCTGCGCGCCGGCGGCGACCTGCGCCACGAGGAAGTCGCCCACCGCGGTGGCCAGCCGTTGGAGCAGCCCGTGCGCCTCCGCCGGGTGGCGGGCGAGAAAGGCCTTGGCGCGAGCGAATGTCCGGGTGCCGGTTCCCTCGATCATGTAGCTCGCGAGGGTCCACGGCGCGCCGGCGAAGCCGATCAGCGGTACCCGCCCGCCGAGCTCCCGCCGCGCGAGCCGCAGCGCGTCCAGCGTGTAGCCGAGTGACTCCTCCGGTGCGACGTCCCTCAGGCGGGCGACGTCCGCCGGCGTCGCGAGCGGATGGTGGAAGCGGGGGCCGACGCCCTCGTCCACCGACAGCGCCATGCCCATCGCCTGCGGTACGACGAGGATGTCGCTGAAGATGATGGCGGCATCCACCTCGAGCAGATCCACCGGCTGGAGGGTCACCTCGACGGCGAGCTCCGGCGTGCGCACCATCGTGAGAAAGTCGGCACGGGCGCGGACGGCGCGATACTCCGGGAGGTAGCGCCCGGCCTGGCGCATCATCCAGACGGGCGGGCGCTCGACCGGCTCACGGCGGCAGGCGCGGAGCAGCAGATCGTTCACGGGCGGGCGCCGGGACGGGGCGAGGCCAGCGCGGCGTGAATCGCCGCGGCGACATCCGGCACCGTCGGCGCGGCGGCAACCGCGGCGGGCGGCCAGCCCAACGCTTCGGCGGCCGCCGCCGTCGTCGCACCGATGGCGACGAGCGCCGCCCGCGCGGCGGGTGGGACCGCCGCCATGAGCGCTTCGACCGCGCGCGGGCTGGTGGCAAGGATGCCGCGGGCGCCGGCGGCCGCTCGGCGCACCTCCACGGCCGGACTGGCGCGCACCCGGTAGGCGACGGCTTCGTCGACCGTCATGCCCGCGTCGCGCAGCAGGCGCGGCAGCTCGTCGCGATGACGTTCGCCGCAGGGAAACAGCACCGCGCCGCTCACACCGGCCCGGAGCAGCGCCCGCGCGAGCGACGCACCGGCGCTGCCGCCGTCCTCCGCCGCCTCCGCGGGCAGCTGTGCGACCGCGAGCGTCGCGACCGAGGCGGCGGTCCGCGCACCCACGGCCCAGAGCGCCGGACCCGCCGACGGCCAGCGCGCACCGCGCGACGCGAGGCGCTCGACGAGTGCCGAGCCGGCACGGGGCGACGTGAGCGCGACCGCCGCATACGACCGGAGCCGCGCGAGCGCACCATCGAGCGCGTCCCAACTCCCGGGCGGCTCGGCGGAAAACAGCGGTGCCCGGACTACCGTCAGCTCCGGCAGCCTCGCCTCGAGCGCCGGCAGCGTGCCATCGCTCGCGGTGACCAGGACG
This sequence comes from Gemmatimonadales bacterium, assembly GCA_025934955.1. Taxonomy (GTDB): domain Bacteria; phylum Gemmatimonadota; class Gemmatimonadetes; order Gemmatimonadales; family GWC2-71-9. The sequence continues at coordinate 39,450 of JAICWE010000022.1, forward strand.
TCGGTCATGGACCGGTCACCGGCGGCGCCGATGCCGCACGTACCTCTGCCAGTATTGGCCCGGCGCCGCGCGCCAGCGCGTCGTCCGCGAGGGCCTCGCCGAGAGTGAGTGCGTCTGCGACGGTGCGCGCCCGCATCCGCCGCATCACGGCGACCACGGCCCCGCCGTCAAGTGCGAGGACGCGCCCGGTCAGGCTGAGCTCCCCGCCCGAAAGCGTGGCGAGCGCCGCGACCGGAACCTGGCAGCCACCCTCCAGTCGGGCCAGAAAGGCGCGCTCGGCCGCGGTGGTGATGGCGGTAGCCTCGTCGTGTACCGGCGCGAGGAGATGCCGCACCGGCTCATCCCCGGTCCGCGCCGTCACCGCGAGGGCACCCTGTCCCGGCGCCGGCAGCATCACCTCCGGCGCGATGCGCTCGGCGATGCGCATGCCGAGTCCGAGCCGCAGGAGGCCCGCCGCCGCGAGCACGAGCCCGTTCCAGTCATTCGATGCATCGAGCCTGGCGAGCCGCGTGTCCACGTTGCCGCGCACGTCGGCGATGCGGAGATCAGGCCGCCACGCGAGGAGCTGCGCGCGCCGCCGCAGGCTGCTCGTCGCCAGCACGGCGCCCGGCGGCAAACCGGCCAGTCCGCCGGCGGGGCCGACCAGCGCATCCGACGGATCCTCGCGCGCGCTCACCGCGGCGATGGCGATGCCGTCCGGCAGTGTCGTCGGCAGATCCTTGAGCGAGTGCACGGCGAGATCGATCCGGCCCTCGAGCAGCGCGTCGTCGAGCTGCCTGGTGAACAGCGCCCGCGAGCCGATGCGGCTGAGCGGCACGTCGGTGATCACATCACCGGTGGTGCGGATCTCGATGCGCTCGGTCACGACGTCCGCCGCGGCGAGCCGCCCGCGCAGCCACTCGGTTTGCCGGAGCGCGAGAGCGCTCCGGCGCGTCCCCACGCGGAGCACGGCGCCGCTCACGCGATTGCCCCCGCAGGCGCGATGCTCGTCGTCAGTCGGTCGCGGAGACGGCGCGCGGCCGCGATCCCCGACGCGAGCGCGTCGCCCACGGCGACGCCGTCGCGCCAGCTACCCGCGAACGCGACCGCCGGCACGGCGCGTTCGGCGTCGTCCGCGAGCGCCAGATAGCGGCCGTGCCCGAGCTCCGGCTGCGGAATGGCGCGAGGCCAGCGCGCACTCCGGCGGAAGACCGGATCGCCGCGCACGTCCAGCAGCCGAGCGAGATCGTCGCGAACCCGCGCCTCCAGTGCGTCGGCATCGAGGTCTGCGAGCGCCGGCTGTCCCACGCCGCCAGCGAGCACGGTCAGCAGGACGTGACCGTCCGGCGCACGGCCGGGAAACAGCGACGACGAGAAGATGACGCCGAGCAGCGTGAGTCCCTCCGTGGCCGGCGCCAGCACGCCGAAGCCATCCAGCGCATGGCCCACGTCGTCGCGCCGGAAGCCGAGCGCCAGCACGGCGACAGGAGCGTGGGCGATGCCGGCGAGGGCGCCGAGGGACCAGAGTTCGTCGGGCAGGGTGATGCCGGCATAGGCGTGCGCGGGCACGGCGAGCAGCAGCGCGTCGTGCTGCGTCCGTTCGCGACCGCCGGCCGTGCGCAGCTCCAGCATCCAGCCGCGTCCGTCACGCCGGATTCCGGTGACCGCGGCGTCAGGCTGCAGGCGCGAGATGCCGGCGGCGAGTCTCGCGGGGATCGCACCCATACCGCTGCGCGGAGCAGTGATCGTCCGCGGCGCGGCAGCGGCACGGCGTCGAGCGCGCATGCCGCGGAGCAGCGAGCCGTATTGCGCTTCCATTTCCGTGAGCCGGGGGAAGGCGTAGCGCGCCGACAGCCGGCCGGCGTCGCCGGCGAAGACCCCGGTCGTCGCCAGCTCGGCCACGGCGCCGGCTTCGCGGCCGAGGCGGCGGCGGGCGAACGCGGCGACGGTCTCCTCCTCGCCCGGCGCGCGGCGCGCGAGCGGCTCGGACATGAGCCGCAGCTTGCCGGTGAACGAGAGAAGTGGCGAGGCCATCAACGACGACGGCGAGAGCGGGAGCGGCACCACACGGCCGTGATGGACGACGTACCGGCGGCGCGCCTCCGGCGCAGCGGCAACGAGCTCGCCCGCGATGCCCACCTCGCCGAGCACCGCGGATGCGGACACATCCGGTGCGCTCATCGAGTTGGGTCCGAGCTCGGCGAGAAAGCCGTCCGCGCGCTCGGTGCGCACCACGCCGCCGGCGCGACTCGTCGCCTCGTACAGCACAACGTCGAGCCCCGCGCGCTCGAGAGTCCACGCGGCCGCGAGGCCGGTGAGCCCCGCGCCGACGACGGCTACCGACGCCACGCGCCGGCGAGTGCCTCGTCGAGCCGCGCGAGCTCCGCATCGCCGTGCGCGGCCGACGTGAACATCGCCTCGAACGCCGAGGGCGGCAGGTAGATGCCGGCGTCGAGCATGGCGTGGAAGAAGCGTGCGTACGCGTCGCGATCGGTGCGGCGAGCGTCGGCGTAGTTCCGGACCGGCGCGTCGCTGAAGAACGGCGTCAGCATCGTCCCGACGCGCTGCACCCTGAGCGGCACCCCGGCGCGCGCGGCGTGGTGAGCGAACATCTCATCCGCCCGCGCGGCCCACAGCGCCGCCGATTCCCAGACGCCGGGCTGGGTCAGCGCATCCAGGGTCGCGAGTCCCGCGGACATCGCGAGCGGATTGCCGGAGAGCGTGCCGGCCTGGTACACCGGTCCGGCCGGCGCGATCCGCTCCATCAGCTGTCGGGGTCCCGCATACGCCGCCGCCGGCAGCCCGCCGCCGATCACCTTCCCGAGCACTGTGATGTCGGGCGCGACGCCGTACAGCAGCTGCGCCGCGACCGGGTGCACGCGGAACCCGGTCATCACCTCGTCGAACACGAGGAGCGCGCCATGGCGCCGCGTGAGCGAGCGGAGCCCGTCGAGGAAGCCGGGCTCCGGCGGCACCACGCCCATGTTGCCCGCCACCGGCTCGATCAGTACGGCCGCGATGGACTCGCCCCGCGCGGCGAAGAGCTGCTCCAGCGCGGCGAGATCGTTGAACGCCACGACGATCGTGTCGGCCACGGTGGCGGCCGTGACGCCGGGTGAGTCCGGGAGACCGAGCGTCGCGACGCCCGAACCGGCACCGGCGAGCAGTGCGTCGGCGTGGCCGTGATAGCAGCCGTCGAACTTGACGATGCCGTTCCGGCCGGTGGCCGCGCGCGCCAGGCGCACGGCACTCATCACCGCCTCGGTCCCGGAGCTGGTGAACCGTACCATCTCCACCGACGGGATGAGCGCGACGATGCGCTCGGCCAGGGCGGTTTCCAATTCGGTCGGCGCGCCGAACGTGGTGCCGCGCGCCGCCGTCGCGGTAATCGCCGCGATCACGTCGGGATGCGCGTGGCCGAGGATGAGCGGACCCCACGAGAGCACGAGGTCGACGAAGTCGTGACCATCGACGTCGGTGAGCCACGCGCCCCGGCCGGCCGCGATGAACCGCGGCGTGCCGCCGACGCTGCGGAACGCACGCACCGGGCTGCTGACGCCGCCGGGCAGGACCCGCAGCGCCGCGGCGAACGCCGCCTCGGAGCGCACGGTGGTCCGCGTCGCCGCGGGCGCGCTCACGCCTCCTCCTCGAGCCAGCGGGCGACGTCTTTCGCATGGTAGGTGATGATCGCGTCGGCGCCCGCGCGGCGCATGCCGGTGAGCGCCTCCATCACGACGCGGCGCTCGTCGATCCAGCCGGCGCGTGCCGCGGCCTTCACCATCGCGTATTCGCCGCTCACGTTGTAGCAGACCAGCGGCAGCGTGCTCCGCTCCCGCACCGCGCGGACCACGTCGAGATACGCGAGCGCCGGCTTCACCATGAGCAGATCGGCACCCTCCGCCTCGTCGAGCGACGCTTCGAGCAGCGCCTCGCGCACGTTGGCCGGATCCATCTGGTACTCATGCCGGTCGCCGAACGCGGGCGCGCTGTCCGCCGCTTCGCGAAACGGGCCGTAGAAGGCGCTGGCGTACTTGACCGCGTAGCTCAGGATGCCGACGTCGTTCCAGCCGGCATCGTCGAGCGAATCGCGGATGGACAGCACCATGCCGTCCATCATGCCGCTCGGCGCCACGATGTCGGCACCGGCGCGGGCATGGCTCACGGCGACCTGCCCGAGCACCTCAAGCGTGGCGTCGTTGTCCACCGTCTCGCCGCTCAGGATGCCGCAGTGGCCATGGCTGGTGTACTCGCAGCAGCAGACGTCGGTGAGGCGGAGGAGATCGGGCGCCCGCTCGCGAATCCGGTGCAGCGCCTGCTGCACGATCCCGTCCTCCGCGTAGTTCTCGCTGCCGACGGCGTCCTTCGTGGCCGGGAGCCCGAAGAGCAGCACCGCGCGGATGCCGAGGGCGACGATCTCGTCGACCTCGCGATCGAGCGCGGCGTCCACGGACAGCTGGTGCACGCCGGGCATGGACGCGATCTCGCGCCGTACGCCGCTTCCGTGCACGACGAAGAGCGGATGGATCAGGGATGCGACATCGAGCCGGTGCTCGCGCACCAGCGCCCGCAGCGCCCCGGTGCGTCGGCGGCGCCGCGGGCGGACGGTGGGGAATTCGCGCATGGGGGGACGATAGGCGTCCCCGGAGGTTTATGGAATACGGGAAGCTACTGACTCGCGGAGCGGGATCATGCGGGTGAGCGTCCGATGGGAAGGACGGGCGCGCCGTTCCGCCCAGCGTTATGTTATGAACGGACCTGGTCCGCAGGTGACGTCCGGCGCTCTTACGCGAGGGGTGTGCGACACAGCGGCGCCGCCGACCGCCTCACTAGCATGCGGGCGCGGGCCGGCCGTTGCGATGGCGCGGGAACGACGCAGGAGGCGCGAGGTGCAGAGGAACGGGCGGGCCGGGCAGCGCTCCTCGGCGGGCGCATGAGCCGGGGACGTGGATTCCGAGCCACCACGTGGGCGCTCGCGGCGGTGGCCGCGAGCGCCGTCGCGTGTGCGCCTTCGGCGCCGCGCCGGCTCGCGCCGCCCCGGCCGATCGATCCGATCACCGCGATCGTGGGCGCGACGCTGTGGGACGGGACCGGTCGCGCGCCGATCCCCGGCTCCGTCACGCTGGTGCGGGGGGATCGCGTGCTCTGCGCCGGCAGCGCCACCGACTGCCCGGTGCCGGCGGGCGCGAACGTGATCACCGCGACCGGCCGGTGGCTCATCCCCGGCCTGATCGACTCGCACGTCCATCTGCTCTTCCTTCAGAACGGGAGCTCGAGCGAGGACCTGCCGAACGACCTGCACGACCTCCTCGCCAAGGGCATCACCACCGTGCGCGACATGGGCAGCAATCCCGCCGAGCTGCTGCGCCGGGTGCGCGCGGAGAGCTTTGCGCCACGCCTGTACACCATGCAGCTCGTGGCGGGACGCCGCTTCTTCTTCACGCCGTTCTCGCCGACGGCGACGGCGCGCGGCGTCGTGTACCGCGAAGCGCCCGGCGTCACCATGCAGCGACTGGGCTGGACGCCGATTCTCTACAATCCGGGCGACGACGCGGACGCGGTCGTGCGCCAGGCACAGGCGGCCGGCGCGATCGGGCTCAAGCTCTACGCCCAGCTCGACAGCACCTCGGTCGCGGCGCTGGTCGCGGCGGCGCACCGCGCCGGCATGCCGGTGTGGGGCCACGCGTGGGTGCAGCCCACCAGCGCGCTGGAGCAGGCGCAGCTCGGGCAGGACGGCGTGGTACACGCGGCCGGCCTCGCCGGCGAGCTGTTCAGCAAGGCGGAGCGTGACACACTGGTGCGCGACGGCGACCTTCAGACCGCGACCGCGCGGGTGGCCTCCGCCAAGTCGGCCGACGACCCGCGGGTGCTTGCCGCGCTGGATTCGTTCGCGCGCTGGGGAACGATGTTCGAGCCGACGCTGGATGCGACCCGGCGCAGCGTCGCACACTATGACAGCAAGACGGCGCACCACATGGGCATTCAGGAAGGCTACGTACGGGCGGCCGCCGCGTTCGGGCTCGAGGTGACGCGCGAGGCGATCGCGCACGGCGTGCGGATCAGCGC
>JAICWE010000093.1 GCA_025934955.1 Gemmatimonadales bacterium
CAGCTCGCTCTCCAGGAGCTGGTGCGGAATGGCGGCGCAGTTGATCTCGACGAAGGGCTGCGCCGCCCGGGGACTGTGATAGTGAATGGCGCGCGCCAGCAGCTCCTTGCCGGTGCCGGTCTCCCCGTGCACCAGCACCGTGACGTCACGATGCGAGGCGACGCGCGCCGCCTGCTCCAGCGTGTCGCGGAGCGCGCGGCTCCGGCCCACGATCGCCTCGAAGCCGGACACCTGCCGCTCCGCCTCCGCGAAGCGCGCCGCCTCCGCGCGTCCCTCGGCCTCGCGCTGCTCCCGCTCGAGCGAGCGGCGCAGCAGGTCGAGATCGTCCGGCAGCGCGAAGTAGTCGCGCGCGCCGCGCTGCACCACGCTGGCCGCGAGCCGATGATCCGCCGCGCCGCCGACCACGTAGCACGGCACCGCGCCCTGCGCCGGCAGCGAACCGAGGAGATCCACGGCCGCCGCCTCCTCACCGCCGGCGAGCACCAGCACCAGCGACGCGCCCGCCGGAAACGCGTGGTCGGAGGCCGGCGTCCATTCGACGACGCCGGCCTCCAACCGAGCCGCGAGCTCGCGCACCGCGGCGTGAAAGCTGTCCGAGAGCCGGACCACGGCAATCCACCAGGTCCGCTCAGCCACCGCTACCCTGCTCAGTCGTCATCCGCACCATCGTGGTTGTTGTCCCGGAACGCGTGGAAGGACGCGTTGATGTTGTTGGCGACCAGCGATTCGTCAGGCTGGCCCTTGAGCGCCGACGCCGGATCCACCAGTCCGGTGCCGCCGGCATTCTTGAACCAGCCGGAGAGATCCACGTTCAGCGTGAGCGACGCCGTTCCCTGCGCCGCGACGGTGAACGGAGTGCCGAGCTCCACGTTCTGGCTCGCTTCGACGTCGGAGGTGAAGTCGAAGTGCGTGCCGTTGAAGGTGCCGCTCGCCTTGATGCTCACGCCGGCGAAGTCGGGGTTGGCGGTGAGGAACGCCTGGTCGGCGGGCGTGCCGGTCGGCACATGTACCTGGAAGTGCAGCTCGCGATACGTGCCCGCCGGGAGCGTCGCGTCGAAGCTGCGCGCGGCGCCGCCGCCGAGCGGCAGGTCCACCAGAATGGGGCCCGCGCCCGCCTCGGCGCAGTCGGCGGAGTGATGATCGGCATCGGCGTTGGCGTCGAGGTGGGCATCGGCCGAATCGGAGCGATGGGTCTCGCCACCGGTCTCGGCGGCGTCGTTGTCGTCCTCGCAGGTGGCGCTGCGCGCGCCTTCGAGGCGGATCTTCCGCACGACGAGCTGCACCTTGTCGAAGACGATCTGATCGCTGCCGAGCGACACGGTCTCGCCGGTGGTGCTCACGTCGGCGGAGGCGGTGCGGGCGGCAACCTGGAAGGCGACCTGTCCGTCGCCGGCGGTGGAAGTCCCGTCGCTGCAGGCGGCGAGCGCCGCGGCGGCGAGCAGACTGGTGGCGAGCGTGGCGCGGTTGATCATCTGTCCCCCTGAGGGTATCGGGTGAATCGGATGACCCCGGCTTGGGCAAGTGACAGGCCCACCGCGCCGGAAAACCAGTGTGTTGCCGGGCAACGGGTTGCGCCGCATCGGAGCGGTTGCAGCGCCACCCGCGAGTAACGCGGTGTCGCGCTCCGTATTCTTTCGTTACTGCAAGGTCAGGTGAAGGTAGCGCCCGCGGTAGAAAACGGAAGCGCCGCCACTTAGCTTCGAAGCCCCTTCCATTATAGAGGACCGCCGATGAGGCGACGGACGGTCAGCGCCGCGAGCCTCGCGCTCGCAACCGTGTGGCTGGCGACCGGATGCCGCGAGCGGTCGCGGGCGTCCACCGCGCGCTGCGGCGATGTCTGCGGCACCGTCGTCGTCGCGGCGATCGGCGAGCCGGGAAGCGTGCTGCCGCCGCTCGTGGTCGAGACGGTCGGACGCGACATCGGCGACCTGGTGTGGGAGCGACTCGCGCGGCTCGCGCCCGGCGGCGCGACGGTGGACACGGCGGCATTCCAGCCGGAGCTCGCGTCGCGCTGGGAGCGGGTGGACTCGACCGGCTGGCGCTTTCACCTCCGGCCCGGCGCGCGGTGGCAGGATGGCAAACCGGTGACCGCCGAGGACGTCGTCTTCTCCTTCGACGCTTTTGCCGACTCGACGCTCGACTCTCCGGCGCGGCCGATTCTCGCGGGCCGCGTCACCGTCACCGCCGAAGATTCGGCGACGGTGCTGGTGCGGTTCGGGCACCCATCGCCCGAGTCGCTCTACGACGCGACCTGGCACGTGCGCATTCTGCCGAAGCACATCTGGGCGAGCATGCCGTTCGGCGCGTGGGCCTCGGACTCGTCGCTCGCGAAGCTCGTCGGCAGTGGGCCCTACCGGCTGCGTGAGTGGACCCGCGGCCAGCATCTGACGCTCGAGGCCGACAGCGGCACCCGCTCGCGCATCCGCCGCATCGTCTGGCGCTTCGCTCCCGATCCCGACGCCGCGCTCAACCTGGTGCTGAGCCATGAGGCCGACCTGCTGGAGACGGTGATCCCGCCGACCAGCGTGCCGCGGGTCGAACGCGACTCCTCGCTGCGTGCGCTGCCGTACGCCTCCGCCGCCTACGGTTTTCTCGCTTTCAATCTCGCAGGCCGGCCGGGGCACGGGCCGACGCCGCTCGCCGACGGCGCGGTGCGCCGCGCGCTCACCGAAGCGACCGATCGCGCCGCCGTCGCCCGCACGCTCTTCGGCCCGACGGCCAAGGCACCGCCGGGCCCGATGTCGCGGCTGCTCTGGATCTGGAGCGACGGGATTCACACGCTGCCGTACGACACCGCCGCCGCGGCGCGGCTGCTCGACGCTGCCGGCTGGAAGCGCGGCGCCGACGGCATCCGCCGCCGCAACGGACAGCCGCTCGCCTTCGACCTGCTGGCGCCCGCGACCAGCGGCGCGCGCCGCCGCCTGCTCGAGCTGCTGCAGGAAAGCTGGCGCCGCGATCTCGGCGTCCGCGCGACCGTGACGGTGGTGGATTTCCCCGTCTTCCAGCAGCGGCTGGCGAAGCGGGACTTCGATGCGTACGCGGGGAGCTATCTCGACGAACCGAGCCCGCGCGGGCTGGCGGAGCAGTGGACGAAGTCGGGGTGGGGAAGTCTCAACTACGGGCGTTACGACGACGCGGCGTTCGACTCGCTCTTTGCCCGCGCCAGCCGCGAATCGAATCCCGCTGCGGCCCGGGCGGCGTACGCCGCCGCGATGGACACGCTCAACGCCGACGCGCCGGCGATCTTCCTCTTTGCGCCCGACAACGTCGCCGCGGTGAACCGGCGGATTACCGGCGTCCGCATAGACCCGTACTCCTGGCTCAGCGGCCTGCCCGGCTGGGGGATAGACTCGACGCGCCGCCGCTGACGCGCCGGGACCGCAGGGACGGCGCAGCGGACACTTCTCCAGCCGGTCATTGCGAGGGCCAAAGGCCCGAAGCAATCCCCTGACGCATGCACCCGGCCGAGCCGTCGTGGACTCCGATGCATGCGTCGGGGGATTGCCGCGGCCGCTCTGCGGCCTCGCAATGACAGGCAGTAGACGCTGCGGCTCTGTTCCTCCAGCCGCATGAGGCTCGGGTGCACGCGACGCGCTCGATGGCCGCGCGCCCGCCTAACGCCCGAGCGCCTTCAGCACCTCGCGGTCGAATGCCGCGCTGAGACTCTCCCGGGCGCTGTACGGCCCCGGCCGGTAGGCCCGCGACGTGACGCCGAGCTGGCTCTGCTCGCAGATGTGCCAGTCCTGTCGGTTGGTCATGTCCCAGAACTCCACGCCGTCGTCCGGATCGAACTCGGGGTTGCCGATCGTGTCCGGGTGGAAGAGCCACTCGCACGCGATTCGGGTGCGG
>JAICWE010000098.1 GCA_025934955.1 Gemmatimonadales bacterium
CAGCTCGCTCTCCAGGAGCTGGTGCGGAATGGCGGCGCAGTTGATCTCGACGAAGGGCTGCGCCGCCCGGGGACTGTGATAGTGAATGGCGCGCGCCAGCAGCTCCTTGCCGGTGCCGGTCTCCCCGTGCACCAGCACCGTCGCGTCACGATGCGGCGCCACCCGCTCGGCCTGGTCCAGCGTCGCGCGCAACGTCTCGCTCCGGCCGACGATGGAGCCGAAGCCGGCGTGATCCCGCCGGCCGTGGCGCGCGCCGGGTTGTCCGTCCGGCGCCGCGCGGGCATGGGCGACATCGCGCTCGAGCGAGCGGTGCAGCAGGTCGAGATCGTCGGGCAGCGCGAAGTAGTCGCGTGCGCCGCGCTGGAGCGCCGCCGCGGCGATGCGATGACTCGTGTCGCCGCCCACCAGGTAGAGCGGCGCCGCCGTCACCGGCAGCTCCGCGAGCAGATCGAGCGCCTCCCGCTCCCGCTCCTCCGACAGCAGCACAATGGCGGCGCCCTCGGGCGCGCGCTCCGGCCCGACCGGCGTCCACTCCGCGACGCGCATCGCAAGCGACGCGGCCAGCGCATCGATGGTCGGTCGGAGCGACGCGGCGAGCGGCACGACGACAAGCCGCTCGCGCAGCCCGGCCGCGGGGGCGGCCGCCGCGCGGGTCATCGCGGCGCGACGCAATGGATGGGGCGTAACGGGGACGGGACGACGAAGGACAACGCGGCGCTCGAGTTCCGGAAGATGAGCGCAATCTCGGGCGGATCGGGTCGCGGGAGCTATGACCCATATCACAGCGTGACAGCCCCGCTGGCACATCGCGTTATAGCTCGGCCCACTCCTGCTCGAAGCGCTGGAGGAACCCGGTCGCGCCGAGGCGGGTGAACGCCGCGGTCGCCGCGGCGCGCTGGCGCTCCGCTTCCTCGGCCAGTCCAAGCCGCCGCGCGGCATGCGCGGCGACGACGGCGCACTCCGCCTGCATCAGCGGGATGCCATAGCGGGTCGCGACGTCGGCGGCGGATTCGACGGCGCTCCGCGCCGCCTCGCAGTCGCCGAGCCGGAGGGCCGCGAGCGCGCGCACCCGACCCACCTCGGCCGCGCCGACTTCGTCGGCCGCCGCGGCCGCGAGGCGCGCCGCGCGGTCGAGCTCCTGCCCGGCGAGCCCCAGCTCGCCACGCTCGACGCTGATCTCGGCGTGCCCGGTCACCGCGAGCGCCATGAGACTGCGCTCGCCCACCAGTTCGGCGTGGCGCATCGCCTGGCCGCTGGCGCTCTCGGCTTCGTTCAGCTCGCCGAGCAGACGGAAGACGAGACCGAGGTTGTGGTACGTCTCGGCCGCGCCGCGGCGGTCGCCCAGCCGCTGGTACTCGAGCAGCGCCTGACGATAGAGCGTGAGCGCCAGGTGCGGCCGGCTCTGGAGGTGCGCCGCCGACGCGAGATTGTTCGAGGCCCGCGACGCCATCAGCGTGTCGTGCAGTTGCCGCGCGAGCTCCAGCGCCTCGGCGAACGCGGCTTCCGCCTCGGGCAGCCGGCCGCGCTCGAAGCTGATCACGCCGAGCAGGTTGAGCGCGCGCATCCGGCCATCGGCGTCGCCGCGGGCGCGGAACTGCTCCAGCGCCGCGGTCGCGAGCGACGCGCCAAGCGGCAGGGTGCCCACCCGAGTCGCCGCCGTCGCTCCGAGCAGCAGCAGCGAGGGGCGCGGCGCGCCCGCCGCCGCTTCCACGAGGAAGCCGTCGAGCGCTTCCTGGAAGCGGCCCGTCTCCAGCAGCGCGCTGAGGCGCTGGAGCGGATCGTCGGACGGAGTGGTCACCGGTTTCCTGGCTTCCTCAGTACGCGAGCGCGTAGCGGGTGAAACCGAGCAGCGGCGTGCGGCAATCCTTGGTGCTGACGGTGAGCAGCGAGCCGAGTCGCTGGAACGGATCGGTCGCCTGCTCCTGGCGCCAGATGCCGAGCGAGTCCTCCACCTGCGTGTCGCTCGCGTCCACCGTGCCGTCGCGGTTGAAGTCGGCGTCGGCGTCGTCGTAGTGCATCTCGAGCTGCGCCGGCATGGCCGGATTGAACTTGAGCCCGCTCGGCTGGAAGTCGACCAGCAGCTCGGTGGGATCGACGATGCGCATCGTGATCAGCACCGAATCCGCGAGGCCGAAGGGCGTGCCGTCGGCCTGCATGAGCAGGGCGCCCTTGGGAACGCGAAGCCGCACGAACTCGGCGCCATCGCCGCCGCCGGGCGCCGCGAAGAAGAGCCGTCCGTCGGCGTCCTGATCCTCGTGCGCCCAGAAGCTGACCTCGGTTTCGGCGAACGTCGCGCCGCTGCCGGTACGCACGATGTTGAGCTCCGCCGGCGGGCGGGTGGACGGCCCCGAGGAATCGGAGCAGGCGGCGACCGCGAGCAGCGCGGCGGCGAGGGACAGGCGGCGGGCGAGAGACATGCGCGATCTCCGAGGGTACACGCCGTCAGGCGTTCTGGTCATCCTGGCCGGCGAGAAGCCGGTGAAGGCGTGGCCGCGAAATCCCGAGCCGCCGCGCCGCTTCGGTCTTGTTGCCGCTGGTGAGCCGCAGCATCGCGTGGACCGCGGCGACGCTGATCGCGCGGAGCTCCGCGGGAAACGGCAGCGGGCCGCCGTTGCTGCGCGCCTCGGCCTCGGGGCTCGCGCCCAGCAGCTGATCGGCCAGCAACGTGCCGCGAGGCGAGAGCACCAGCGCGCGCTCCACGGCGTTCCGCAGCTCGCGCACGTTGCCGGGCCAGCGGTGCGCTCTCAGCGTGCTCACGACATCGGCCGTGAGCGGCGGCACCGGCAGCCCGTAGCTCGCCGCGAGACGCGCGGTGAACGTCTCCGCCAGCAGCTCGACGTCGTGCTCCCGCTGCCGGAGCGAGGGCAGTGTCAGCGCTACGACATTCAGGCGGTAGAACAGGTCCTCGCGGAACTCCCCGCGCTGCACCGCCGCGCGCAGATCCACGTGCGTCGCGGCGATCACCCGCACGTCCACGTGCCGCCCCTGCTGCCCGCCCACCCGGCGGATGGTGCGGCTCTCGAGCGCCCGCAACAACTTGGGCTGGAGCTCGAGCGGCAGCGTCCCGATCTCGTCGAGA
>JAICWE010000078.1 GCA_025934955.1 Gemmatimonadales bacterium
CCCTCGCGCGCGCGGTGAGCGGTGCCACCGGCGCCACCATCCCCGTCCTCTTCGGCTTCCTCGTCTTCAGCTTCTCGGTCGGCCGCGCGGTCACGACGCCGCCGCGGCATCCGCTCGTCATCGGGCTCACCGGACATCAGTGGTGGTGGGACGTCGAGTACGATGACTCGCGGCCGCAGCGCCATCTGCACACCGCCAACGAGGTGCACATCCCGGTCGGGCGGCCGGTGCTCTTCCGGCTCGGCGCGGCCGACGTCATTCACAGCTTCTGGGTGCCGAGTCTCGCGGGGAAGACCGATCTGATCCCGGGCAAGCTCAACAGCATGTGGTTCCAGGCGGACACGCCGGGCGTCTACCGCGCGCAGTGCGCCGAGTTCTGCGGGCGCCAGCACGCGAAGATGGCGCTGGTCGTGGTGGCAGAGCCGGCCGACAGCTTCGCCGCCTGGTATGACGCGCAGCTCGCGCCCGCGGCGCCGCCCGCCACCGCGTCGGCGGCGCGGGGCGAGCAGGTGTTCCTCGGCGCGCCCTGCGTCCTCTGCCACATGGTGAGCGGCACGCCCGCGGGCGCGCGCATGGGACCGGACCTCACCCACATCGCCAGCCGGCTCACGCTCGCCGCCGGCACCCTGCCCAACACGCGGGGTCACCTCGCCGGCTGGATCCTCGATCCGCAGTCCATCAAGCCCGGCGCCCTCATGCCGGCCAACCGGCTCTCGGCCGCGGATCTCCAGGCGCTGCTCGATTATCTGGAGGGGCTCAGGTGAGCGGGGCGGTGACGCCGGCCGTTGACGCCGGCGGCGCGCGCGAGGTGCAGGCGCGCCTCGTGGCCGAGCTGGACGCGAGCTGGCGCGACGCGCCGGGCCTCCGGGGCTGGCTCACCACCACCGATCACAAGCGGATCGGGCGGCGCTACGCCGCGACCGCGTTCTTCTTCTTCCTCTGCGGCGGCGTCGAGGCGGCGCTGATGCGGCTGCAGCTCTCGCGGCCGGAGAACGGCTTCATCGGTCCCGATCTCTACGACCGGCTGTTCACCACCCACGGCACCACGATGATGTTCCTCTTCGCCGTGCCGATGATGACGGCGATCGGGCTCTACTTCGTGCCGCTGATGGTGGGCGCGCGGAACGTCGCGTACCCGCGGCTGAATGCGTTCGGCTACTACACCTTCCTGATCGGCGGGCTGCTGCTCTACGTCGCGCTGTTCGCGGGGAACGGCCCGGCGGACGGCTGGTTCAGCTACGTGCCGCTCGCCGGCCGCGACTTCTCGCCCGACAAGGGCGCCGACGTCTGGTCCCAGACCGTCACGTTCACCGAGATCGCCGGCCTCATCGCCGCGGTCGAGATCATCGTCACCGTCTTCAAGTGCCGCGCGCCGGGGATGTCGCTCGCGCGGATGCCGCTCTTCGTCTGGGCCATGCTGGTGACGTCGTTCATGATCCTGTTCGCCATGCCGTGGGTGGCGACGGCGAGCATGTTCCTGGCGATGGACCGGCTGATCAACACCCATCTGTTCGATCCCTCGGGCGGCGGCGACGCGCTGCTGTGGCAGCACCTCTTCTGGTTCTTCGGCCATCCCGAGGTGTACATCATCTTCATCCCCGGGCTCGGCATGGTGTCGCAGATCGTCGGCACGTTCAGCCGGCGCGAGGTGTTCGGCTACCCGGCGATCGTGCTCTCGATGATCGCGACCGGGATCCTCGGCTTCGGGCTCTGGGTACACCACATGTTCGCCACCGGGCTGCCGCAGATGGGCGCGAGCTTCTTCACCGCCGCCAGCGCGATGATCACCATCCCCACCGGCGTGCAGTTCTTCTGCTGGATCGCGACGCTGTGGAGCGGGCGGCCGCGGCTGGCGGTGCCGCTGCTCTTCGTCCTGGGCTTCGTGGCGACGTTCCTCATCGGCGGCCTCACCGGCGTGATGATCGCGTCGGTGCCGTTCGACCGGCAGGTGCACGACACCTTCTTCATCGTGGCGCACCTGCACTACGTGCTGATCGGCGGCGCGCTGTTCCCGCTGTTCGGGGCGCTGCACTACTGGTGGCCCAAGCTCACCGGCCGGCTGCTGGACGAGCGGTTGGGCCGCTGGCAGTTCTGGCTCTTCTTCATCGGCGTGAACGTCACGTTCTTCCCCATGCACCTGCTCGGCCTGCACGGGATGCCGCGGCGGGTGTACACCTATCTCGCCGGAACGGGGTGGGGCGGTCTCAACCTCCTCGCCAGCATCGGCGCCGTGACCATCGCGGCGAGCGTCGTCGTCTTCCTCGTCGCGATGTGGCAGAGCCGCCGCGCGAGCGCCGTCGCCGGCTCCAATCCGTGGGACGCCGACTCGCTCGAGTGGGCGACCCGCTCGCCGCCGCCCTACAACTTTGCGCTCGTGCCGGTCGTGACGAGCCGCGCCGACTCTGGGCCCAGCCCGCCGGCGAACCACCCGTGGTGACCGGTCTCCGCACCGACATGCGTGAAGTCCTGGTGACGACGCTGCTCGACGCGGAGCCGGATCACCGCCACCGCCAGCCCGAGCCGAGCATCTGGCCGTTCATCGCCGCGCTCGCGACCGGGCTCTTCTTCATCACCCTGATCTTCACGCCGTGGGCCGCCGCGTGGGGCACTGCCGCGCTCGGTCTCGCCCTGCTGGGCTGGTCGTGGCCCGCCGGCGCCGAGCGGCTGAGCCAGCTCCGCGAGGAGCGCGGCACATGAGCGCGCGCGAGCCGGCGTGGATGGACGTCTCCACGCTCACGACCACGACGTTCGGCCACCGCGACCTCGGCTGGTGGGGGACGCTGGGGTTCGTGGTGATCGAGGGGATGACGCTGTTCATCTGCGCCATGTCCTACTTCTACCTGCGGCGGAACTTCGCCCTGTGGCCGCCGGGGCATACCCAGTTGCCGGGCCTCACCGCGCCGGCGATCCAGTGCGCGCTCATGCTGCTGAGCTGGTGGCCGGTGCGGCTGGCCGACAAGGCCGCGCGCCAGCTCGACCTGGCGGCGCTCCGCCGCTGGATGATCGTGATGACGCTGTTCGGCTTCGCCTTCTGCCTGCTCCGGTGGTTCGAGTTCCAGGCGCTGCACACCCGCTGGGACAGCGACGCCTACGGGTCGATCGTCTGGCTCACGCTGATCTTCCATACCACCCTGCTGGTGTTCGAGGCGGGCGAGACGGCGACGCTCACCGCCATGCTGCACGCCCGGCCCAGCGAGCGGCTCTTCTCCGACGCGAGCGACAACGCGCTGTACTGGTATTTCATGACCGGCGTCTGGATCGCGCTCGCGGCGATGGTCTATCTGGTGCCGCTGCTCCGGGGCGTGCCGTGACGGTGGACCCCCGCACCGCCGTCGTCGAGCGCCGGCGGATCACCCTGCTGGTGCTGGCGCTGTTCCTGGCGCCGTTCGCCGCGATGCTGCACCTCCAGCTCAGCTACATGGACGTGCGCCACGCCTGCCGGCATGGGTCGGAGCTGCGGCTGCACCTGGAGTCGGCGGTGCTGCTGGCGATCGCGCTGATCGGCGTGCTGGTGGCGTGGCGCGGCTGGCATGCGGTCGGCGCCACCTGGCCGGCCGACGAGGGCGGGCCCGAAGGCCGGAGCCGCTTCCTGTTCCTGACCGGCCTGCTGCTGAGCGCGCTCTTCTCGCTCGTCATCGTCGCCCAGTGGCTGGCGGTGTTCCTGCTGGCGCCCTGCCAGTGAGTCCCTGGCTCGGCCTCCTCGCCGCCGACGCGCCGCTCGCCCCGCACGATCTCTGGACCGCGTGGCGCTTCGAGCCGCAGATCGTCGTGCCGCTGCTGGTCGCGGGGGCGCTGTACGTCGCCGGCGTCGTGCGGCTCGCGTCCCGAGCCGGCTGGACCCGGCACCGCCGGTGGCAGGCGGCGGCGTTCGCGGCGGGGTGGGGAACGCTGGTCGTGGCGCTGGTGTCGCCGCTGCACCCGTTAGGCGAGACGCTGTTCTCCGCACACATGGCGCAGCACGAGCTGCTGATGGTGCTCGCGGCGCCGCTGCTGGTGCTGTCGCGGCCGCTGGTGCCGTGGCTCTGGGCGCTGCCGATCGGCTGGCGCCGCGGGCTCGGCGCGCTGGGTCGCGGGTGGCTGGGCCGGCTGTGGCGCGGGCTCACGGTCCCGCTGGTCGCGTTCACGCTGCACGCCGTCGCGATCATCGGGTGGCACCTGCCGCGGCTCTACGATCTGGCGCTCGGGAGCGAGGCGGCGCACGCGGCGCAGCACCTCTCGTTCCTCGGCACGGCGCTGCTCTTCTGGTGGTCGCTGGCGTACGGCGCGGCGGCGGAGGAGCGGTGGGGCGCCGCGATCGTCTGGGTGACGCTCACGATGGCGTACACCAGCGCGCTCGGGGTGATCCTGACGTTCGCCGGCTCGTCGCTGTATCCGGCGTACGGCGCGCGGGCGGCGGCGTGGGGGCTCACCGCGCTGGAGGACCAGCAGCTCGCCGGCCTCATCATGTGGATCCCGGCGGGGATCGCGTACCTCGCGGCCGCGCTGGTCTTCGCCGCCCAGTGGATGAGCGCGTCGGAGCGACGGGTGCGCTTCCGCGAAGCGGCCGCGGCGCGATGAGCGCGCCCGGCGCGACTGAGCCGCGGGAGCGCGGCCGCGCTACGGCCGCGCGAAGAGCGAGCTGATCACGCTGCCGACCTCGCTCCCGCCGGCCGCCTTGACGTGCCCGTCGAGCAACCCCTCCAGCGCGCCGAGCGCACCGGGTGCCCGGTCCTTGAGCTGGGCGCGCTCGTCGGCGAGCGCGCGCGAGAGGCCGGTCGCATCGAGGTTCTGCTGCTTCCGGATCCGCCCGACCGCGCCGAGCACCAGCGGCGCGAGCGCCGCGAGCACCCCGCCGGCCTGACCGCGCGAGAGCCCGACGCTCTGGGCCAGGCCGTCCTCCACCGCGGGCTGCCGGGAGCGGAGCACGTGGGAGAGGATTCCGCGCCCCTCGTTCTCGTCGGTCTGCGCCAGGTTGCCGGGCGTGTCGTCGAGCGCGTGGCCGTCGTGGTCGCGGGTCACCGCCTCGTGCAGCGCCATCGCGCCGGCGCCGGTCGCGGCGTTGCCGGCGAGCGCCGAGATGAGGAGCGGCACGGCGGCGCTCACCGCGTTGCCGGTGGCGCCCGGCTCCGCGCCGATGCGTCGTGCGAGCTGGATCACGGCGTCGGGCGTCAGACGATCGTGCAGCAGTCCGAGAAGGGACATCATCCGCCTCCAAGGATTAGATTCTCGCGACCAAGGTGGGCCGACCCGGAGCGGAGGGCTGTGGCGCATGACCCAACTCACGAGCGACGACCGGGCGCTGCTCCCGTTTCTGCCGCTCGTGTACGTCGCGTGGTCCGACGGCGAGCTCGCGCCCGACGAGCTGGAGCGGCTCCGCGCCCTGATCCGCGCCCACGACGATCTCGATCCCGCTGACCGCGCGCGGCTGGAGCGCTGGCTCGATCCCGCCGACCCGCCGAGCGCCGCGGCGCTGAGCCGGCTGCTGGCGACGGTGCGCGCCGCGGTGAGCGCGTTGCCGCGCGCGGAGCGGCGCTCGCTCGCGGAGCTGGGACTGGCACTCGCCCGCCGGGGCGCGCCGAGCGGCACCGCCGCCGCGCTGGGCGAAATCGAGCAGGCGCTCGGCGTCGCGGGACGCGAAGCATCGCGCGAGCTCGGGCCGCCGGTCGAGCCGGGCGACGACACGCCGGAGCCCGCGCCCGCGCGGAGCTTCGACCCGGCGCGGCTGCAGGCGCGGCTCGACGGCGAGTACCGCGCGGTGCGCGACGCGGTGCGCCTCCGGCTCTCCGAGCCCCGCTTCCTCTATCGTTATGGCATCCCGAGCGCGGAGTACCGCGCCGTGGTGCTGGAGTGGGCCCGCGTGCTCGCGGCGGACGGCGTCGGCGCGCTCGGCCTCCCGCGCGAGTACGGCGGCCGCGGCGACATCGGCGCCTTCCTCGCCGCGTTCGAGACGCTGGCGACCCACGACCTCAGTCTCGCGGTCAAGTTCGGGGTGCAGTTCGGGCTCTTTGCCGGGAGCGTGCTGCTGCTCGGCACCGAGCGGCACCACCGCCGCTACCTCCGCGACGCGGCGACGCTGGCGCTGCCCGGCTGCTTCGCGATGACCGAGCTGGGCCACGGCTCCAACGTGCGCGACATCCTCACCGAGGCGCGCTACGACGTCGGGACCGAGAGCTTCGTCGTGGACACGCCGCTCGAGGCGGCACGGAAGGAGTGGATCGGCAACGCGGCGTGCGACGGCCGGCTGGCGACCGTCTTCGCCCAGCTCATCGTGGGCGACGAACGCCACGGCGTGCACGCGTTCCTCGTCCCCATCCGCGACGCGCGCGGCGAGCCGATGCCGGGCGTCACCATCGGCGACTGCGGCGAGAAGGCGGGGCTCAACGGCGTGGACAACGGGCGGCTCTGGTTCCACGCGGTGCGGGTGCCGCGGGAGAATCTGCTCAACCGCTACGCCGACGTCGCGGCCGACGGCAGCTATACCAGTCCGATCGCGAGCCCGTCGCGCCGCTTCTTCACCATGCTCGGCACCCTGGTCGGCGGGCGGGTGAGCATCTCCGCGGCCGCGCTCTCGGCGGTGAAGTCGGGACTCGCCGTCGCGGTGCGCTACGCGGCGGTGCGCCGGCAGTTCGGCCCGGCCGGGGGCGCCGAGGTGCCCATTCTCGACTACCGCTCGCACCAGCGGCGGCTCCTGCCCGCGGTGGCGACGACGTACGCCTGCGACGCGGCGGTGAAGGAGCTGACCCGGCGCTACGCCGCGGGGGCGTCGGACAGCGGGCGTGACGAGCGCGATGCGCGGGAGCTGGAGACGTTCGCCGCCGGGCTCAAGGCGTACGTCACCCGCCACGCGGTGGACACGCTGCAGGCCTGCCGCGAGTGCTGCGGGGGGCAGGGCTATCTGCTGGAGAACCGCGTCGCCCAGCTCCGCGCCGACGCCGACGTGTTCACCACCTTCGAGGGCGACAACACCGTCCTGCTCCAGCTCGTGGCCAAGTCGCTGCTGACGGAATGGCGGCAGCAGTTCGGCTCGTTCCGGGTGAGCAGTCTCCTGCGGCATCTCGGCCGGCGCGCTTCGGCGCGGCTCACGCAGCTCAACCCGGTCGTCACCCGCAACAGCGACACGCTGCACCTCCGCGACGCCGAAGTCGAGCTGGACCTGCTGCGCTACCGCGAGGAGCGGCTGCTCGGCTCGGCCGCGCGGCGACTCAAGTGGCGCATGGATGACGGCGCCGACTCGTTCGACGCGTTCACGGCGGTGCAGGATCATCTGCTGCACCTGGCCGTCGCGCACGTGGAGCGGGTGGTGCTGGAGCACTGCCACGCCGCCGAGCGCACCGAGTCGGATCCGGCGGTGGCCGCGGTGCTCGGGCGGATGCGCGCGCTCTTCGCGCTGGCGGCGATGGAGCGCGACCTCGCCTGGTTCCTGGAGAGCGGTGCCATGGAGCCGCCCAAGTCGCGCGCGGTGCGGGCCGAGGTCAACGCGCTCTCCGGCGAGCTCCGGCCCGACGCGGTGGCGCTGGTGGACGGGTTCGGGATTCCCGCCGGGCTGCTCGCCGCGCCGATCGCGCTCGGGGCCACGGCGTGAAGGGCGGCGGGCTCGCCGACCGGATGAAGCTGGTCGCCGCGGCGATGCTGTTCTCCACCGGCGGTGCCGCGATCAAGGCGGTGAGCCTGGGCGCGTGGCAGGTCGCGGCGTTCCGTTCGGGCGTCGCGGCGTTAGGCGTGCTGGCGCTCTCGTCGCTGGCGCGGGACCGGACGGGATACACCTGGCGCGCGGCGCTGGTCGGCGTCGCGTACGCGGCGACGCTGGTGCTCTTCGTCGCCGCCAACAAGCTGACCACCTCGGCCGACACGATCTTCCTCCAGAGCACGGCGCCGCTCTACATGCTCTTCCTCGGCCCGCTGCTGCTGCACGAGCGGGTGCGCCGGCGCGATCTCGGCTTCATGGCGGTGGTGGCGTTAGGCCTGGCGATCTTCTTTCTCGGCACCGACCAGCCGCTTCGCACGGCGCCGGATCCGACCCGCGGCAACCTGCTCGCCGCGCTGAGCGGGATCACGTGGGCGCTCACGGTGTGCGGGCTCCGCTGGATGGGCACGCGCGAATCCACGGGGCGGGGCAGCGCCACGGCCGCCGTGGTGCTGGGGAACGTCTTCGCGTTTCTCGCCGGCGCGCCCTTCGCGTTCCCGGCGAGCGCCGGCGCCGGCGACTGGCTCATCATCGCGTATCTCGGCGTGTTCCAGATCGCGCTGGCGTACGTGCTGGTGACGTCGGCGCTGCGGGTGGTGCCTGCGCTCGAGGCGGCGGTGCTGCTGCTGGTGGAGCCGGCGCTCAATCCGATCTGGTCGTGGCTGGTGCACGGCGAGCGGCCGACGGCGTGGGCGCTGGCGGGCGGCGCGCTCATCATCGGGTCCACCACGCTCAAGAGCTGGCTCGACGCCCGGCCGCCGGGCGGCGTCGTGGCGGCGTGGGAGTGAGCGGGCCGGGGCTGATCGAGACGGTGCGGGTGCGGGGCGGCGTCGCGCCGCTCTGGCCGCTGCACCTCCGCCGCCTGGGCGAAAGCTGCGCGGCACTCGGCATTGCGATGCCCGACGTCGAGCCGCCGAGCGGCGGGGACGACCGGGTGCATCGGCTGGAGGTGGTCGCGGCGGGCGCCTCCGTGAACGTGGCCGTGAGCGAGCGAGCCGTCGGGGCGACGACGCCGGTGCGGCTCATCACCGCGTCGGTGCGGCACCGCCCCTATCCGTGGAAGACGACCGAGCGCGCGCCCTTCGACGCGGCGCGC
>JAICWE010000086.1 GCA_025934955.1 Gemmatimonadales bacterium
ACGCGAGCGGACGGGGCCATGCTATGACACACCGAGCCGAGGAGGACCCGATGCGCCTGCACCACACGTCCGGCTGGCTGGCCGTAGCGGCCCTCCTGGCGGCGTCGCCGGCACTCGTCGCGCAGACGCCGAGCGGGACCAAGCCGCGCACGGGCCGGCTGGTGGACAGCGCCGCCGCGCACGACAGCACCCGTGCGGCCGCGCGCAAACGCGTCGGCGACACCGCCGCAGCCGCCACGGCACCGACCGGCGTGGTATGCGCCGACGGCGAGAAGTTCCCGGCCGGGAGCGATGCGCTCTGCCTCACGCGGGGCGGTGTGGATCGCGCGCGGACCGGCGGGCTCCAGCCGCGCGGGCAAGCGCCCGCGCCGGGGGAACCGGGCTCGGACACGGCGGGACGCGAAGCGTTTCCGTCTCCGTGGAAGTCGCCGTGGACGTCGCCCGGCGCCGACACGATTAGGCGGGATTCGACCTGAGGCGCCGCGTCATGCCGCACGCCGCTCACGCGGCCGGCTTCGGCGCGGCCAGCATCTCCCGCAGTCGCGCGCGGACCGCCGCCACCACCTCCGGCGGCTGCAGCACCTCCGCGTCCGGCCCGTACTGCAGGACGTGCCGCACCGCCCACTGCACGTCGGCGAGCGGGTACTCGGCGGTAAGCGAGCCGTCAGGCGCGAGCACCCCGCCTTCGCGCTCGGCGATCCACCGCGCGATTGCCGGTCCGTAGCGCACCCGGAGCACCGCGTCGGGCGCGCCATGGAAGACGCGCCCGTCGTGCATCACGCCCTCGAGCGAGAAGTCGCCCGGCGGCTCGAAGCGGTCGCCCAGCGGCGCCACCCGCTCCACCCGGTCGAGCCGAAAGACCCGCAATCCCTCGCTCCGCTCGCAGTGCGCGATGAGATACCAGCCGCCGCTCGCGAAGGCCGGCGCGTACGGGCAGACGACGCGCTCGCCCGCGGCGTCATCCCCGCTCCCTCGATAGGTGAGCGCCAGCTTCCGTTGCTCCAGCACCGCGCGCCGGATGATCGCGAGCGTGCCTGCCTCGGCCTCGGCGCCGGTGGACGCGGTCCGGAGCTCGACCGGCGGCGGATCGTCGGGCAGTCTGGCGATCACCTTGCGCAGCCGTTCGCGGGCCCGCTCGATCGGCGCCTGCTCCTCCGGCGGCCGCTCCGAGCGCAGCAGCGCGAGGCCCAGCTCCAGCGCACCCAGCTCCGCGACGGTGAGCCGCATCGGCCGCAGGAAGTGATCGGAGTGGAGCGACACCGCGTCGGCCTCGACCAGGATCTGCACGCCCTCGACGAAGCCCGCGGGATCGTCGTAGCGCTCGCCGAGCGATTGCAGATCCCGCATGAGCGTGCGCCGGTCCACGCCGAGCAGCGCCGCGATCTCCGCGACGTCGTGCTCGGTGTCGTCGGCGAGCTCAGGGATGAGCTGCAGAATCCGGCGGAGCTGGTCGGCGGCTGTGTCGTTCATCCCGCCGCCTGGTAGACGTCGAGCGTGCGTCGCGCCAGATCGTCACACAGCGCCACCAGCTCCGCCGGCGCGACCGGCACCAGCTCGCCGCCGAACGACTGCAGCCATCGCGCGAAGGCATCGGGCCGGCGCACCATGAAGCGGCGCCGGTCGCTCGAGCCGGCCACCGGCTCGCCGAGGCGCTGCGCGGCCTTCGCGGGGCCGCTGGTGCCGGGAAAGGCGACGATCGCCTCGAGCACGCTCCCGCCGCCCAGCTCCCAGGACTGGCGCGAGCGCGCATGATCGCGGAGGCGGAAGTCGGCGGGAATCGTGTAGTCCACCGAGTTCGGATTGCGGGGGTTGACGCTCGCGCGGACGATTCGGTTGAGCCGGAAGTTCTTCACCGGGCCATCCTCCGCCTCGCGGGCGGCGAGGTACCAGTGGTGGCCAAGGAAGAACAGACCATACGGCAGCAGCTCGCGGGCGGTGGTCGCGTCGGTACCCATCGCGTGATACTCCAGCGTCACGCGCTTGCGGCGGTGCAGCGCGTCGTCGAGCACGGCGAAGATTTCGGGAGGCGCCTGCGCGGGCCCGGCCGCGCTGTCGGACACCCGTTCGGGCTCCGCGAGCGCCATCGCGTCCACCGGGAGGTCGAACGCGAGCTTCCGGAGCGCCGACCTGACGTGCGCCGCGAGCACGGGGTCGCCCAGGCGCATCACCCGTCCCGCCGCCTGCACCACGGCGTCCAGCTCATCGGGCTCGAACGCCAGCTTGGCGAGGGCGCGGTAGCCGAAGTGATCGACCAGGCGCGGGTCGCTCCGGCGCCCCTCGCGGATGACCGACAGGTATGGCAGGTAGAAGTTCTTCCGCTCCAGGCGGTAACCGATCTCGTTGCCGTCGTCGAGCGCCGCCGTCTGGATCGGCACGCCGAAGGCGCGCAGCTCGTCCTTGTCGCGCTCGAACATGCGGCGGAGCGCCGGCTTCTGCGCGCCGGTGCCGTACGCCGGCACCTCACGCGTCAGCTCCTCCAGCGTGACCGCGTAGTTGCGGCGCAGCAGTGCCGCGAGCAGGTCGATCCAGCGACGGAGCTTGGGTGAGTTCATGCCGGGTGCGTGAGAGTGGTGGTGCCGCACGATCGCCGGACGCCGATCGACGCGGGGGCGACTCCAGTATACGCTGCGGCTGTGACGGCAGGCGGAAGGTCGCCGGCGATTCCCGCGGGCGCAACGCCTCGGCAGGTCGGCAGCCGCTCACCTTGCGACACCCCCCACCGGCGCCTCCGCCACCCGCTCCCGCACCCACCACGCGCCGGTCCGCCGCCTCTCCGCCGGGGTGCTGAACCGGTAGGCATACTGCACCAGGCGGAGGAATCGTGGCGGCGCGCCGGGAAACGGATTCCGCCCCAGGAGTGCCAGCACCTCGGGCGTGCCCGCGCGCAGGTGGCCGAGCAGCGACTGGAGCCAGCCGTAATTGCCCATCGGATCGAGCGCGGCGAACCACATCTGCCAGTCGAGCCGCGGGTGGAACGGCGCGACGAACTGCGGCCGCCGGCCCACCGGCCCCGGCTTGTATCGGAACTCGTACTCACTCCAGTGGGTGCCGTCCCGGCTCCCTTCGACGACCAGCTCGGGCCGCTCGGTCGTCATCACCCGGAACAGGCCGTAGCCGTTGATCGAGCGGAATGGTGCGGCGAGCTCGAGGAGCTGCTCCGCGGCTTGGGGGAAGAACCGCGCGCCCGCGCCGCGCGGAATCGTGAGCGCGATCTCCCGCGCGAAGCTCAGCACGCTCAGCAGCAGGATCACCGAGGACACGAGCACGATGCCGGTGCGCTCGTGCGGTTGCTGCGGGGCAGTCACCAGCCGGCGGGACAGCGCGCGCGGCAGCACCCGCGCCCACACGCCGTCGTCGAGCACCGGCACCAGCAGCACGATCGCCAGGAGGTTGAAGAAGCCGTAGTTGCCCGTCACCGCGATGCCGACCTGCAGCAGCAGGAGCGCCACGCAGCCGATCACCCGGAGCGATCGCCATCGCGCCGGCGTGAAGACCAGCCACGGCGCGCCGAGCTCGATGGCGAACATGCCGATCGTCATGAGCCGGTGCACGCCGCTCGAGAGCTGCGCCGCGTACCAGCCCGGCCACGCCGGGAGCGGCTGGGTCCAGAAGTGGTAGTCGAGCGCGGTCGCGTCGCGCCAGGTCGGGTCGCCGCTCAGGAGTTTGGTGACGCCGGAGAGGAACATCAGCTTGAACACGAGAAAGACGAGCAGCCAGCGCACCGCGGGCGCGGGCGCGCGCTCGACCGCCGCCGGCAGCCAGTTGGACGGCGCCCACAGAAACGCGAGCACGCCGGTCTCCAGCAGCAGCGCGTCCCACTGGAACGAGAGAAAGTCCTGCCCCGCCACCGAGAGCGAGAGATAGAAGAGCCACAGCAGCGCCAGCACCAGCCGCGGCGCCACACCCACGATCAGCAGCACCGAGAGCACGGCCCCGCCCCAGGCCACGAGCTGAAGCGCCGCATCGCTCGAGCCGAGCCAGAACACCGTCGGAAGCAGCTGGTACGCGGCACGGCCGTAGGTCGAGTGCGCCGACTGGAGCATCGCCCCGGCCGGCAGGATCCCGTGCGCGCCCACCAGCCCGGTGACCTGCACCGCGAGCGACGCGAACGCGACCAGATACACGACACCCAGCAGCCGGAGGAACAGCCACCGGGACAGGAGCCAGTTCGGCACGCCTAACGCCTTGCGCCTGCGGCGGCGGAGAGCCGCATCGCCGGCAGGTACTCGCCCGCCAGCTCCCGGCTCCACCAGGCGCCCGTCTCCCTCCGCTCCTCCCGCGTGGTGAACCGGTAGTGGTAGAAGCGCGCGCGGATGCGGAGCGGCGGCGCGGCGGGGAACGGATTCAGCCGGAGCAGCCGCAGCACCGCCCGGTCGCCCTCCAGCAGCTTCTGGATGAACGGCACCAGCCAATCCTCGGCGTACGACGGCGA
>JAICWE010000048.1 GCA_025934955.1 Gemmatimonadales bacterium
ACCTCGAAGTGGAGGTGCGGCGCGGTCGAGCGGCCGCTGTTTCCGGTGAGGCCGAGGACGGCTCCCGGCTCTACGCTGTCGCCTTTTGTCACGATGATGCGCGAGAGGTGTCCGTACATCGTCTGGTACCCGGACGGATGTTGCAGCAGAACGAAGTTGCCGTACTCCGGGTCGTCGCCCGCATCGCTCACGCTGCCGCCGGCCGAGGCGCGGACCACGCTTCCGATCGGCACCGCGATGTCCACGCCGGGGTGCGCCTCGTCCTGTGCGGCGCCTCCCACCTGCCCGCGCGTCACGTAGCCCGGGTCGTCCAGCGGCCAGTGGCTCGGCGCGCCGGACCCGGGCTCGAAGCGGGCCGGCGTCCCGGCCGGCACCGCGCGGATCGCCGGCGCCACCGGCAGCATCGAGGCGACCTGCACCGGCTCCCGCACGATGTCCGCGCCGATCATCGCCCGGACCTGGGCGTAGCGCTGCTCCACGCTGTCGAGCGCCGCGGCCAGCTCGCGCACCCGGCCGTTGTCGTCCCGGAGTTGGCGCACCTCGCGCTGGAGACCCGGCACCCGCGCGGCGGTCCGGACGATCGGCCCGTAGAGCGCGACGAGCGCCGCGGCGCCGAGCAACAGCAGCAGCGCGACCGCGACGCCGGCACGCAGCGCCCACACCGAGACGCGGATGCTCCGGGTCGCGGCCGCGCCGTCGGGCTGAACTATGAGTGTGATGCCGCGGCGCCGCTCGCTCACCGGCTCACCCGGCGAACGGCTCGCCCAGCACCAGCTCCAGCACCCGCGTGAGATCGTCGTTCGAGTAATAGCTGATGGTCACGAACCCGCGTCCGCGCCGCCGCATGGTGACCCGCACGTCGGTGCCGAGCCGCTTGCGGAGCGCTTCCTCCACCCGCTTCACGTCGCCCGCGATCGGATGGGCCTCGCCCTTCGGCTTCCGCCCGCGCCGCGCGCGGCCTTCGCCCCGGACCCGCGCCTCCACGTCCCGCACCGAGAAGCTGCCGGCCACCGCGTCGCGGGCGAGCTTGGCGATCGCCGCCTCGTTGTCCAGCGCCAGCAGCGCCCGGGCGTGCCCCTCGGACAGCTTGCCGTCGTGCACGAATCCGCGCACTTCTTCCGGAAGTCGAAGCAGGCGCAGGAGATTGGTCACCGTCGAGCGGCTCCGTCCCACCAGCCGCGCCACCTCCGCCTGGGGCACCTTGAACTCGTCCTGCAGCCGCTGGTAACCCAGCGCCTCGTCGATGGCCGAGAGGTCGTGCCGCTGGAGGTTCTCGATCAGCGCCAGCGTCAGCAGCGTCTGATCGTCCACTTCCTTCACGACCGCGGGGATCTGCTTCCACCCCAGCCGCTGCACCGCGCGCCAGCGCCGCTCGCCGGCGATCAGCTCGTAGCCGCCGTCGCGCGGGCGCACCACGACCGGCTGGAGCAGTCCCGACGCCTCGATGGACGCCGTCAGCTCGGCCAGCGCGCCTTCGTCGATGTGGGTGCGCGGCTGGTAGGGGTTGGGATGGACCTGCTGCACCGGCAGCTCCCGCAGCGCGCCCGACGCCGCGGCCTGCTCCCGGTTGATCGGCCCGAGCAGCGCTTCGAGCCCCCGGCCCAGGCGGCGGCTCCCCGCCTCCGCGCGCGCGGCGTCGCTCATCGGGGCGCCTCCTCCGGCGCGGCGGCGTCAGGCACCGCATCGTTAGGCGGGGACGGGGCGTTAGGCGGCGCGGCGCCGTTCGACGACGGCACCTCCGGCAGCGCCGCCTCCACCGGCGGCGCCTCGGCCTCGCCCTCCGGCGGCAGGGTGCCGTCGGAGCGGCGCACCAGCTCCTGCGCCACCGCGAGGTAGCTCCGCGCCCCCACCGACTGGATGTCGTACAGCAGGATGGGCCGGCCGAAGCTCGGCGCCTCCGCCAGCCTCACGTTCCGTGGGATCACCGCGCGGAACATCTTGTCGCCGAAGTACTCCTTGGCGTCCTGCGCCACCTGGCGGCAGAGGTTCAGCCGGGAGTCGTACATGGTGAGCAGCACGCCGTCCACCGCGAGCGCCGGATTGAAGTTCTGCTGCACCAGCCGTACGGTGTTGAGCAGCTGGGAGATGCCTTCCAACGCGTAGTACTCGCACTGGATGGGGATCAGCACGCCGTCAGCGGCGGCGAGCACGTTGAGCGTCAGCAGCCCGAGGGACGGCGGGCAGTCGATGATGACGTAATCGTACTCGTCCCGAATCGGCGCGATGGCGTCGCGGAGCCGAGTTTCCCGGCCCGGCCGGTCCACCAGCTCCACCTCGGCGCCGACCAGGTCCTGGGTCGCGGGAAGCAGGTCGAGGCACGGCAGCCCGAGTTCCCGGAGCCGGATTTCGCCCGCCGAGCGCTCGTCCATCAGCGCGTCGTAGAGCGAGCGATCCACCGTCGCCTTCGCGACGCCGACGCCGCTGGTCGCGTTACCCTGTGGGTCGGCGTCCACGAGCAGCGTACGCCGCTCGATGGTCGCGAGAGAGGCGGCGAGATTGATGGCCGTGGTCGTCTTACCCACGCCACCCTTCTGGTTCGCTATGGCGATGACGCGTGACATGAGATGCCTAACACTTTATACCACATTGTATTGCAGTATACTACGCGAGGCGGGCCGGCAAATCGTTGACACCGGCTGACTGAATATGACGAACCATGCGCCTGATTACAACCGCTCGACGCCTTCTTTGCGCAGCGCTGATGGTTTCGCGTGAAACGTTTCACGTGAAACATCACGCTGCCGCCAACGCCGGGTCCGGTGGTACTGCGTTGGTCGTGAACGCGGCGCGAGCCCGCTGAGTCAGCACGCGGTCGTGTGCGCCAGCTGGTCTACCCGGTGGCTGCGGCGGCAGCCCGACTGCACGCGAAGCATCGCCACGCCGCCTTGGCGTGCGGAGGGGCGATCAGGCGAAGGTTCCGGCCGCGCCGCCTGCGCCGCCGAGATTACGGAAGCCTCCGACGATCGTTCAGATGCGGGTTGTTCCCGGGTAGCCGGCAGACCGGAGGTTCGTGCCCATGGATCGTGAGCAGCACGGTAGCTGTGGCGGCGAGCCCCGAGGTCACGCCGGCGAGATTGCTGAACGTGCGAGTGGGTGACGGATGCCGCGGCATATCCCTGACTTGCCACATGCCGTTAGTTAGGCTTATCATGTAAGCCCAATTATAGAGCGCGTCGCGCCGGAGAATCGCCCGGAGGAGAGTGGATGCCCGGACGGTACCTGCCCAGGGTATGGCAAAACGATCCCGGTCTCGACGCGCCGGCCAGGTACCGACGTGCCTGTAGCTACGAGGCGTTCATGCCGTTCACGCTCGATCAGCTGTCCATGACCTTGGAGGTATCCGCCGCCGGAGTCGTTTCCGAAGCCGAACATGCCATCCGGACGCTGAACGAGGTGGCGCGCCCCGCCCTCGCACCGCTGGCCCGTCTGCTTCTCCGCACCGAGTCCGTTGCCTCCTCCAGGATCGAAGGAGCTCAATTGGGCCTTCGCGAGCTCGCACGCGCCGAGGCAAAGATCGAGGCTGGTGGGACTGCGGGACCGACGGCGCTCGAGATCCTCGCGAACGTTGACGCGATGGAGCTGGCCGTGAATGACGCCGCCCAGGCGGATCATTTCGCCGTGCGGGACATCATTGCGATCCACCGGCGACTGATGGCGCGAGCACTCGACACCGATCGCGTCGCCGGGAGAATCCGCACCAGCCAGACCTGGATCGGCGGGAACGACTACAATCCCTGCGGCGCCGACTTCATTCCGCCGCCGCCGGAAGATGTGCCGGCCCTGCTTGACGACCTGTGCACTGCCGTCATGAGCGACGTGCTTCCACCATTGGTCCAGGCGGCGCTGGTCCACGCGCAGTTCGAGACCATTCATCCGTTTGCCGACGGTAACGGGCAAACCGGCCGGGCCTTGATTCACGTTGTGCTGCGGCGCCGTAAGCTGGCGCCGGCCTATGTGCCGCCCATCAGCGTGGTGCTGGCGGCTCACCGCGCCCGCTACATCGACGGCCTCACACGATTCCGCGGCGACGCTGCGGCCCAGTGGGTGGAGCAATTCGCAACCGCTGCCCGCGGCGCTGCGATCCTGGCTTCCGCGTATCTCGAACAGATGCAGCGGCTGAGCCGATCGTGGCGTTCGAAATTGGCAGCCACCCCCGGTATGCCCCGAGCGGACGCGGCGGCATGGAGGGTTATCGAGATCCTTCCCGCTCACCCGATGATCACCGCACCGGTCGCGGCGGCAGCGACCGGACGCTCGAAGCCGCAGATCTACCAGGCACTCGCCCAGCTGGAGACTGCGGGCGTGCTCACGCCGGTGTCATCATCGCGGCGAAATCGAACGTGGGAAGCGGCGGGGTTGCTGGACTTGCTGGCCGGGCTGGATCAAGGCGAGTGGCCCGAAGCGGGGAAATGAGCGCCCCCGTCCCTACTTCTTCCTGGCTGGCGGGCTCGGTGGCGTCGCCGGTGCCGTGGTGCTGTCGGCTTGCTGCTCGCCGTCCTGCTGCGAGCCATCGTCCATCGTCGTCACACTTTGCCCCCGCGCGTCCACGCCCATCCCCGACCGGTTGTTCCCGTTCCGGTCGGCGAACACCAGCGTCGCCGCGCCGCCCGGCGTCACGCTCAGCACGCTGCGGGTGGTGCCCCGCTCGTCGGCAAAGGCGAGCGAGCTGGTGCCGTCGGCGAGCAGCGCCACCACGGCGCGGGTCCGTCCCGCGCTGTCGGTGAACGCGAGCCCCGCCGTCCCGTCGTCCAGCAGACTGAGCTTGATGCCGGTGGCACCCGATACGCCCTGCAGCATCATCCGCGGCAGGCCCTTGTCGCTGGTATCCCACACGCCGCGCACCGCGCCGTGATGATCGCGCAGCAGGAACTGGTGGCTCTCGAGCGTGTCGGCGGTGAGACCCGGGATGCCTCTGCGTGCCGCGAGGAAGATGACCATCGCCGCGACACCGAGGCCGAGCGCGGTGCCGGCAAGCGCATACTGCGAGAGCCGGCGCAGCCGCCGGCCCTCCCGTTCCATCGCTTCGAGCCGCCGCATCAGCACGGGGTCGGGCGGCGCTGGGGCCGGACGAGGTTCGGGCGCCGGCGAATCGGGCGAGGACATGCGCGCTCCAGCGCCGGCGTCAGCCGGCGGTGACGAAGTCGAGGAAGTAGGAGCGTCCCGCCCGGCGCAGCAGCTCCGGCGAGAGGGTCGGCTCGCGCTCCAGGTACTTCGCGATGTCTATCAGGTGGTCGAGCACGTCGCGCGGATGGCAGCCGCGCGGCGCGATGCTGTGGTGCTCGTAGAACTCGCGGTAGATGAGGTGCACCGCGTCGGTGTCGAACGCCAGCCCGCGCTCCTCGCAACAGCGGCGGAAGATCGCCTCGTACTGATCCGGCGTGGGGCTCTCCACCTTGATCTTGTAGTGGATCCGCCGCAGGAACGCCTCCTCGATCAGCTCCGACGGCCGGATGTTCGTCGCCATGATCAGCAGACAGTCGAACGGCACCGGGAACTTGACGCCGGTGTGCAGGGTGAGGAAATCCACCCGCTTCTCCAGCGGCACGATCCAGCGGTTCAGCAGCTCGCGGGGCGGCATCCGCTGCCGGCCGAAGTCGTCCACGATCAGCACGCCGCCGTTGGCTTTCACCTGGAACGGCGCTTGGTACATCTTGGTGAACTGGTCGTACTGCAGGTCGAGCTGCTCCAGCGTGAGCTCGCCGCCCACCAGCACCACCGGCCGGTGGATCTGGATATAGCGCCCGTCGTGGATGCCGCCCCGCCCGAACAGCTCCTCCTCGAAGCCATCCGGCGGATCGTCCCGCTGCACCGGACGATGGAACAGCGGATCGTAGGTGACCACGACCTGCCCATCCACCTCGAGCGCGTAGGGGATGTAGATGGCGCCGCCCAGCAGCCGCGCGATGGTCTCGGCGCTCGCCGTCTTCCCGTTCCCCGGATCTCCATACAGGAACAGCGAGCGGGCGGAGTTGATCGCCGGCCCGATCTGATCCAGCACCTCGTGGTCCAGTACCAGCCAGTCGAACCCCGCCTCGACCTCGCGCCGCGTGACGCGCGCATGGCGGATGCTCTGCACCTCGCACCAGCGGCGGTACTGATCCAGCGGCACCGGCGCCGGCCCGACGTACTGGTTCGCCTCGGTGGCCTCGCGGGCGCGGTCGCGGCCGGCGGTGGTCAGGTCGAAGACGTAGCCCGCGCGGCTCGGCCCGTGGGTGGAGCGCACCTCGACGAAGCGGCGGTGCTGCAGCGCCAGGAGCTGCTCGTCCACGAAGGGAAACGGCAGCCGTACCGTGTCCACGATCTCCTGTCCCAGCCGCGCACCCTGCACGTACAGCGTCTTGAGGATCAGATCGGTGATGAACTCTTCCGACAGCCCCGTCTCTGCCACGGTCTGCGGCAGCGGCGGCGCCGCGACGCGGGGCGCCGGCGCCTCGAGTCCGACCGGGCGGAGCGGAGTGGTAGTGTTGCTCATGACTGAGACTCCTCCCAACTGAGGCGATCACCGATCCGTGTGTCGCTCGCGGCGAGCGCGCCGGGCCGGAGCTCGAGCGCGGCCCACGCGTCCCGGTGCATCCGGGTCCTGGCACCGGGCGGAAGCGCCGGGTAGAGCGCCACCACCCGCCCGTCCCGCGCCACCAGCGCCACGTCTATCGCGAAGCGCATCCCCAGCATGTGCACGCCTCGGCAGGGGGCGAGGAGCAGCCCTTCGCCATCGTCGAGCCCGCGCCGGCCCAGTAGCCCGCGGAGCCGGCGCCACCAGCGGTCCGCCGTGGCGACACGCGTCGCCACGATGGTCCCCTTCGTCGCGTTCTCCACCAGCATCAGCGGATGGCCGAGAGCGCCTCGACGATCTGGATCATCGCCGGCCCCAGAATCACGACGAACATCGCCGGGAAGATGAAGAAGACCAGCGGGAACAGCATCTTGATCGCCGTCTTGGCCGCGGCCTCCTCGGCCCGCTGCCGCCGCTTGGTGCGGAGCACGTCGGAGTGGATCCGGAGCGCCTGCGCGATCGAGGTGCCGAACTTGTCGGTCTGGATCAGCATGCCGGCGAATGCATGGATGTCCTCCACGCCGGTGCGGTCGCCGAGATTGCGCAACGCCTCGTCGCGTGGGGTGCCGGCGCGGATCTCGAGGTTCACCAGCCCGATCTGCTCACCGAGCACCGGGCTTACGTTCCCGATCTCCTCGGCGACGCGGAGCAGCGCCTGGTTGAGACCGAGACCGGCCTCGACGCAGACCACGAGGAGGTCCAGCGCGTCCGGCAGCGCCTTGGTGATCTCGAGTTGCCGGCGCTTCACCCTCCCGCCGACGATGAAGGCCGGAACCGTCCAGCCGAGTGCCAGGCCCCAGAGTGCCCCGAAGCCGGTGAGCGCGGTGGGAGCGCCGGCCAGCGGCAGCACCAGTACGACTGCGCCGGCCAGCGCGCCGGCCAGCGCGATGCGCGCGCCGAGGTAGATCGGCACCGCCGTGGGCGACGAGTATCCGGCCCGCACCAGGAACTGCCGGAGGTCCGGCCGCCCGATCCGGCCCTCGACCTTGGAGCCGAGGTTTTCCAGGATCGCGTTGAGCCGCTGCGAGCGTTCCTGCCGGTGGCGGCGGTGGATCAGGCCTTCAGCGCCGCCTCCGACTCCCATTTGGGTCAGCCGCCGCACCGCGTCCGGGCGCGCGGGCAGCATCTGCATCACCAGCAGCACCCCGCCGGTGACGGCAATTCCGATCAGCATCGCGATGAGCAGTAGCATGTGCGGCCTGCGCCTCTGGATGTCCTGGTCTGCTAGATGTCTATGTCCACGATGCGGCGGATCCAGAAGTAGCCCATCATCTGGAGCATGATGGCCGCCACCAGCATGAGCTTGCCGATGGGATGGGTGAACAGCAGCATCACGTACGACCGGTTCAGCAGGAAGATGGCGCCGCCCACCGCCACCGGCATCACCGCCAGCACGTAGCCGCTCATCCGCCCCTGCGCCGTGATCACCCGGAGCTGCCGCCGGATCTTGAACCGCTCGCGGATGACGTACGCCAGGTTGTCCAGGATCTCGGCCAGGTTGCCGCCGACCTCGCGCTGCACCAGGATCGCGGTGGCGAAGATCCGTACGTCCACCAGCGGCACCCGGTCCACCAGGCCGAACATCGAGTCGTCGAAGGCCAGGCCGAAGCGCTGCTCCTCGAACATCCGGGCGAACTCTTCATTCACCGGCGGCGGGCCCTCGTCCCCCACCATCTTGATGCCGGCGCTGAGCGGGTGACCGGCGCGGATGGCGCGGCCGATCAGGTCTATGGCGTCCGGCATCCGCTCCTCGAACCGCCCCATCCGGAGCGTCGCCCGCCGCTTGACGATGACGAACGGGATCGCGGCGCCGATCGCGGCGGCGATGAGCGCCGTCGGCAGGAATCGGTAGAGCGAGTACATGCCGAGCCCGCTGCCGACGCCCAGGCCCACGGTGAGGAAGAAGAACGTCGTGATGCTCCACTTCGTCTTCCCCCGCTCCAGCAGATGAGCCACGTCGCGGAGCTGCGGCACTCGCGCGAACATCAGCTCGAGGGGCGAGGGCTCGCCCCGATCGCGCTTGACGATCTCGGGGTCCACGTCGAGACTCTCGCGCGCGAATGCGCGAAGTTCCTGCATCACGCGGCGGGCCCGGGTGCGCTCGCGCAGCCACTCCCCGACGAGCACCAGCGATACGGTGCCGAGCGACACGGCGAAGAAGACCGCCGTCGCGGTGACCAGCGTCGGATCCATTGCCTAACGCTCCGACCCGCGGCCGCGCAGCGCCGGCGCCTCGGCGGCCAGGTTCTCGAACAGCAGCGAGCCGAGCTGGATGCCGTAGGCCCGGAGCCGGTCGGCGAAGCGGGGCCGGATGCCGGTCGCCTTGAAGCGGCCGATGACCTTGCCGTCCTCACCCATCCCCTGCCGCTCGTACATGAAGACGTCCTGCATGGTGATGACCTCGCCCTCCATGCCGACGATCTCGGAGACTTGCATCACCTTGCGGGTGCCGTCGCCCAGGCGGCTCACCTGGATCACCACCTGGATGGCGCTGGCGATCTGCTGCCGCATCGCCTTCTCCGGGAGACTCAGGTTGGCCATCGCGATCATCGTCTCCAGCCGGCTCAGCGCGTCGCGCGGGCTGTTGGCGTGCAGCGTGGTGAGCGAGCCGTCGTGGCCGGTGTTCATCGCCTGCAGCATGTCCACCGCCTCGCCGCCGCGCACCTCGCCGACCACGATCCGGTCCGGCCGCATGCGGAGCGCGTTCACCAGCAGCATCCGCTGCGGCACCGCGCCCTGGCCCTCGATGTTGGGCGGCCGGGTCTCCAGCCGCACCACGTGGGGCTGGCGCAGCTGCAGCTCGGCCGAGTCCTCGATGGTGACGATGCGCTCGTCGGCCGGGATGAAGCTGGAGAGGATGTTCAGGAGCGTCGTCTTGCCGGCGCCGGTGCCGCCGGAGATCAGCACGTTGAGCCGCGCGCGCACGATCCCCTTCAGGAGTTCCAGCATGGACTCGGTCAGCGAGTCGGTGCGCAGCAGGTCGTCGCCCGAGAGCGCGTCGCGCTTGAACTTGCGGATGGAGACGTGGGGCCCATCCAGCGCCAGCGGCCGGATCACCGCGTTGACGCGGGAGCCGTCCGCCAACCGGGCGTCCACCATCGGCGAGCTGTCGTCAATCCGGCGCCCGACGCTCGAGACGATCCGGTCAATGACCTGCAGCAGGTGCCGGTCGTCCTGGAAGCGGACGTCGGTCGGCTCCAGCTTGCCGTGGCGCTCGATGTAGATGGACTTCCAGGTGTTCACCAGGATGTCCGACACCTGCGGGTCCTTCATCAGGGGCTCCAGCGGCCCCAGGCCGAAGATCTCGTTCAGCACCTGCTCGACGATCTCTTCCCGCTCCTCGAAGTTGAGCGGCGCCTTCTCCTGCGAGATCAGGTCGTGCACCACCTTGCGGATGGCCTCGACCACCTGCTCCCGCTCCATCTTGTCGAGATTGCTCAGGTTGAGCCGCTCGAGCAGCTTGCGATGGACCCGGCCTTTGAGCTGTGCGCGCTGATGCGCCACGTCGTCCGGCAGCATCGGCACCTGTCCGGTGGCGCGGGCGGGCCGCGGCGGTGGCGGCGCCTTCGGTGGCGCGGCGGCCGCCGGCGCTTCCCACGGCAGCGGGTTACGGCTCGCTGGATCAGCCATGGCGCTTCCCTCCCTTGTCGGCCGGCGCCGGCCGCTTGCCGGCGCGGAACGCGTCGGTCATGCGGCCCAGCAGCCCCTGGCGATCGCCGCCGTGCTTGTCGTCGGCGCCGATCAGCCGCTTGGCCAGTGTGCGGACATCCCGGCTGTACGGCGATTTCCCGTTCAGCACCACCGGCTTGCCCGAGTTGATCGAACTCATCACCGCCTCGTAGTCGTTGCTCAGCGTCGCGAACACCGGCAGCCCGAGGGTACGCTCCACGTCCTTGAGCGAGATCTCGTCGTCGGCGTTGTAGCGATTGACCACCAGGCGGACCGCGCCCTCGGCGTGCGGCATCACCCGCCGGAGCAGCGGCAGCGCGCGCTGGATGTTCCGCAGGCTCGGCAGATCCACCGTGCTGATCAGCAACGCCGCGTCGGCCTGCTCGAACGCCGCCACCGTCGCCGGCGCGAAGCTCTTGGCCACGTCCACCACCACGAAGTCGTAGGCGCTCCGGAGGTACATCAGCGCGTGGCGCACCTGTTCCTCGGTGATGCCGACCGCGCGATCCGGCGTGTACGGCGCCGAGAGCAGGTGCACCCCCGACGCATGGCGCTCGATGTAGGAGCTCAGCAGCCCCTGGTCCACCCGGTGGAAGTTCTCCAGCAGGTCCACGAAGTTGAACTTCGGCTGCATGCCGAGGAGCAGCGAGATCTCGCCCAACTCGGCGTCGAGGTCCACCAGCAGGGTGCGGCGGCCGGAGAGCCGCTGCAGCTCGATCGCCAGGTTGGCGGCGACGGTGGAAGAGCCCGACCCGCCCTTGGCGCTGAACACCGCCACCACCTTGCCGCCCGGCGTCCCCGCCTCCGCCGCACTCGTCAGTCGCGGCTCGATCCGCGCGAGCGCCTCCTGCAGCGCCTCGGCCGTCACCGGCTTGGTGAGGAACTCGGCGACGCCGGCGCGGAGCAGCGCGAGCAGCAGGTCGGTGGATGGAACCGGGCCGAGTGCCACCACCGGCAGCGCGATCTCGGGGCCGGTGAGATGCCGCGCCAGCTCCAGCGCCAGCGTCGCATCGCCCTCCATGTCCAGGAGCACCAGCGCCGGCGCGGCCTGCTGCAGCGCCCGAAGCTGGGGCAGCCCGAACTCGGCGACCGGCATGGCGAACTCGGCCGCGAGCGTGAGGCCAAGCCCCTGCTCGCGGCCGAGCGTATGTATCGTCTCGCGCAGCTGATCGTCGCTGGAGACCAGCGCCGCGCGAAAGTAGCCCAGAGTCATCTCACCCCTAAGTCATCCTGGCCGTCACTGCACCAGACGAAGCGTCTTGATCAGAGAGCCCGTGACGGGACCGGTGGACGTTCCCGTCGCGAAGCGGACGAAGCGGGCGATCACGCTCTGGTGCTGGTTGTCGAAGGGCTCCAGGAACATGAGCGCCATGTTGTTGAACTTGATCTCATGCCTGCCGTTCCCGATGTACGCCGGGTCGCTGAGGGGCACCAGCATGACGCGCGGGCTGTCCATCGGGTCCGCGAAGCTGCTGCCCGCGATGTGCCCGTTGGTATAGCCGTTCGCGTCGGGCGGATCCTCCACCCAGTGCGCGTTCGGGTCCTCCGCGATGAGACTGTCGAGCCCCTGCTTCGTGGGCCCGATCATGTTGCCGGGCTTGCTGAGGTTCCTGCCGGCGCCGGTCGTGTCCGCGTTGAACGTGTCGCTGATGGCTACGGGCGTCGGGTTGCAGGTCGCGATGTTGTGGCGATAGGCCGCGCCCCCGGGACCGGCGCCCGGCATCTGCCACGGGTAGAAGTTTCCCGCCGCCGCCGCGGCGAGCGGGTTGGACACCTTGATGGCGAGCTGGCGTCCCTCGTCCTGGAAATACTTTACCGGCGTGCCGCTCGCGTTCGGAAGCAGCGTGGTGTTCCGGAAGTTGCTGCCGAGTCCGGTCTCGATCCCGGTGTTGTTCGGGTCATTGTCCTGGAACCGGCGGTAGTGGTCCGGTCCGGCCGAGGGCGGGTTGTAGGTCCACGTCTCGCCGCCCTTGCCGCCTTGCTGCCCGTTGATGTCCGGCCAGTTGTTCCCGTTGATGTCGTCGTCGGGATCCTGCCAGTAGTCGGGAAGCGCGAAAGGCTTCACGCACTTGGCGACGCCGGCGTTGGTCGCCTCGGCCATCGCGCTGGCCGCCACGGGCACCCCGTCCCGGCCGAGCAGGCGGGCGAACCACGTCGGCACGTTGCCGCGCCGGATCTTTACCCGATAACGGAAGCTGTCGGGGATGTACTGGGGGAACACCTCGGTCGAATCGATGACGCTGGTGAACATCGTGTTGTGGGTCGCGACGGCGATGGCGCGGCGATGCGCCTCGCCCGCGGTATCCACGCCCGGGCCGGCGAAGTCTATGAACACGCTGGCGCCCGCGAGCGCGGCGCCGTCCGCCGCGCGCTGCGCATCCGCCCGCGTCTTGTACAGCATTCCGATGTCTATCGCCAGGGCCATCATGCCCAGAAGTGCCATGAGACACACCGCCACCACCGCGAGCGTCGCTCCCCGCTCGTTCAGCCGACCACCCACCCGCACGCGCATAGACCCTCCGTGGTCCCTCACGCCTTTCCGTCCCGTCACCTTCGCTCACTTCGCCTTGGTCGAATCCATCTTCTTCAAGTCATTCCACGTGTTCGGCTCGCCGGTCGGCAGCGGCGGCGGCGTGTCGCTCGCCTTCACCAGGTGCGGCGTGATCAGCACCAGCAGCTCGGTCCGGGTCTTCCGGGTGGAGCTGGAACGGAAGAGCTGCCCGATGATCGGAATGTCGCCGAGCAGCGGGATCTTGCTCGAGTTCTTGATCGTCTGGTTGTCGATGAGCCCCGCGAGCGCCAGCCACTGGCCCTCGTTCAGCTCCACCTCGGTCTCGGCCCGCCGGGTGAGCAGCGCCGGAATGGTGAAGCCGTTCAGCACCAGGCCGTTGGCGAAGTCGAGCGAGCTCACCTCCGGCGCCACCTTGAGCCGGATGGCTCCGTTCCGCGCGATGTTCGGCGTGAACTTGAGCTTGATGCCGAACTCCTTGAACACCACGGTGACGCCGTTGCTGTTGCTGCTCTGGAGCGTCGGGTAGGGGAATTCGCCGCCCGCGAGGAACGACGCCTCCTTGCCCGGCAGCGTCATCAGATCCGGCTCGGCCAGCGTGCGCAGGTCGCCCTTGGCGATCGAGGCGTTGATCAGCGCGCCGATGTCCGCGTTGGGGTTGGAGAGCAGCACCCGCATCACGCCGTCGGAAACCGAGTGCACCGTCCAGTCGCCGCCGTCGCTCACCCGGTGCGGATTGAGCGCATCCACGGTGATGCCCCACTGGTTGAGCGCGCTGAGGTTCACCTCGGCGAAGCGCACGTGGAGCAGCACCTGCACCGCCGGCGGCGCCACCAGGTTGTCGATCACCGCCGCCCCGGTTGTCTTCGCGACTTCGACCGCGCGATCGACTGACGTCGGATCCTTCACGTTGCCGGTGAGTGTGACGGTGTTGCCGCTGGCATTGACCGCGATGTCTTCCTTGGGCAGCAGCTCCTTGAGGTAGCGCTGGAGGCCCTCGGCGTCGGCGGTCACCTGCACCGAGTAGAGCCGGGGCGCGCCGGTGTTGTCCCAGAGGAAGATGCTGGTGGTGCCGACGCTCTTGGCGTTGATCAGCAGCTCGGTGGCGCTCACGCTGATGGCTTCCGCGACGCCGGGATCGCCGATCGCCCACCGCTGGATGCTCACCGGGTTCACGAGCAGAAAGCTCGCACCCTTGGCGATCGAGACCGCCTGAGTCGGATCGCGCACGACGCGCTGCGCATGGAGCGGAGCCGCGAGTGCGGCAAGGGCCAGGAGGGCACCCAGGATTCGGCCGGCGGGTCGGATCGTCACGAATGTCCTCGCGCTGCGAGTGGATTAACGCGTGTCCGGCTGCAGAGGCGCCGGTGAGTTGAAGCGGCTGATGGTGCGCTCGCCGCCCCGGAAACCCTCGACGATGGTCTGGTGCGAGATCTCGGACGGCTTCACCCGAACGACCCGCTTGCCCTTCACCGCGACCAGCGGCTCCGCCTTCATCAGGGTGCCGGCGCGCGCGCCCGGCGTCAGCACCTCGGCGGTGTCGAGTGTGTTCCGGAGCGCCATCTGCAGGCGGCCCTGCTGCGACGCAAGCGACAGCGTCTCCGCCTGCGCCGGCGTGAGGAGCAGCGTGAGCGTCGGGACCACGCGGGGCTTCCCCTCGGCGTCGGTCTGGATGGACTGGCCCGACGCGAGCGCCTCCACGTTCTGCATGATGATCCGCGTGGTCGGCTCGTTGGTCGGCGTGTTGGTGGCCATCGTGAGCAGCATGTCCACCCGCGTGCCCGGAATCACGAAGCCCGCGACGCCCGACACGTCGTCCACCCGAAGC
Organism: Gemmatimonadales bacterium; assembly: GCA_025934955.1. Lineage (GTDB taxonomy): Bacteria > Gemmatimonadota > Gemmatimonadetes > Gemmatimonadales > GWC2-71-9. Next base: position 14,560 of record JAICWE010000048.1, read on the forward strand.
GTGAGCGCCCGGCGGCCGTCGTTGATGAGCATCGGGAGACCGCCGCCCGCACCCTTCGGCGCCAGCTTGGTCTCGAGGTACGGCTCGTTGAGCCGCACCGGCGTGATGATGCCGCGGCCGACGACGTCGCTCTCCTTCGTGATGAAGCCGGGCGGAACGACGTCGCCGGGCCAGGCCACGGTATGGACGTCCCGCGCCGTCACGATGCTGCCGACCGGAAGGTCGCGGGCGGCGAGGACCACCTGCGCCGTGGTCGAGGCCTTGAGAACCGGAGCCGAGCGATCGCGCAGATACCGGAGAGCCAGATAGGCCGCAACCGCACCCGACAGCACGGCAAGCGCGAGGAGGAGCCAGGGGCGAGCGCGGGAGGCCATGAGATTACTCGTTCCGCATGCTGGCTTGGGTGGTGAGCGTCATCGTATCGGTCCCATCGGCGCTCGCGAGCTTTATGAACGGCGCCAGAAAGCCGAAGCGGTACTTCATCGCGATGCGAACTGTGGACACCTTGCCGCGCCCCGCCTGGAACCCGTCCGGGAAGCTCACGGTCGCCTTCCTCGGATCGTAGGAGCCGCTGGCGATCACCGCGCCGACGACGGCAAGGACGCTGTCCTTGGTCGTGGCGGGATCGAAGATGACGGCCTTGCGGACTCCCTCCCGCGCGGCGTCCGTGAGCACCTGGTGGAGATTCCATGCCCGGCCGAAGTCGATTATGCCGAGCACCATGAGGAGAAGCAGCGGCAGCACCAGCGCGAACTCCACCAGCGCCTGGCCCCCTTCACCCTTGCGAAAACGCCGCCCCATTCCGCGCATCAGAGCTGCCCTCCCCAGAACCGCCAGACCACCGAGCCCACCGCGATCGCCACCGCGTACGGAACGCGCTGCGCCCCTGCAGAGGCGAGCGTGCCTCGCTCGCCGACGCGGCCGAACGACAGGTAGTACTGCAGCAAACGCCCGGTCGAGAGTACCGCGGGGAGGATCGTGCCCCCCGCGATCGCGGCGGCTATGGCCAGCAAGCCGCCGGCCACCGCGATCGCGAGGAACGCCCCCAGTACCTGGACCGGGCCGAAGAACGCGCCCGCCACCATCAGGAGCTTGCCGTCGCCTCCGGCCATCGCGCCCAGCGCGAAGCATCCGAGACCGGCCAGCAACCCGACACCGGCTCCGGCGACCCCGAGCCCCAGCTCCGGCAGCCCGGCCCAGAGCCGCGGCAGCAATGCCGCCAGCAATCCCACGACGATCAGACTGTTCGGGATCCGGCGCGTCCGCAGATCAGCGACCGCCGCCGCGCCCATTACCACCACCAGAGCGGTGGCGCCCAATACCTCGATCTGCCCGTGCATCGGTCAGCCCCGAAGGGCCGCCGGACGCCCGCGAAGGACGCCCGGCGAACACCCCGGCCGAAGCTCCGGCCTTACAGACTCAGCGCCGGGAAGGCGCTGCCCGGAGCGTTGTTGAGGGCCTTCGAGGCCCGATTGAACGCGCCACCGATCTGGTTCCGGAACACGATCAGGCACGCGATCAGCGCGACCGCCACGAGGGCGATGATGAGCACGTACTCGGTCAGGCCCTGGCCCGACTCGTCCTTCCAAAAGCGGTTCCACAGCGCGGTCATACTGCCTCCTGCCGTACGGCGAGGTTGGGTTGCCCGGCAGCGCATCCGCATTGCGCCGGTCCGGTCGGTACAGCCCGCGCCGTGTGGGCAGAGGCCCACCCGCCGCAGGACACCTGATGATGGAAGCTGAAAGGCGATTGGCCCGACGAGCGCGCCCCCGGGCTGGCGGGCGGGTCAGGCAAGAGGTATGCCCCACACGGACTCGCGGAGGACCTTCCAACCCCGACATCACAGGCAAACGACAACGACAGCGGAACATCGCGACAGTTACGCGGCGCCTGGCGACAACCGCGGAGACTCGGAATGGCGGCCCTGCAGGGGCGGACGGCGCCTGCCTTCATGCGGCACGGTTCCCACAAAGCTGCGGCAGTGTGGCGCAAGCGCCACCGCACAGCGAACGAGCTCGGTAAGTCTGATTGGAAACGGAGTAGCGCACCGGCGGAGGTTCCCGCCGGCGCCCTATGTTACGGCATAGTGCCAGTCTCTGCAACACACCGCAGTCCCATATAGTCGCCGCCACGGCAACCGGGTACGAACATTGCCGCCCCGCCCGCCGATCCCCAACCAGGACCGTCGGTTGCCTGCACGAGTCTCAGCGTGACCCGTACGTCCGAAACCGGAGCGGCGCCGCAATACCGCGGCCCCACGGTGGTAGCCCTCCTCTTCCTCTTATGGGCCGCACTGGCCCCCACCGTCTTCGGCAACCGGCTCCTGGGCGCCGACGGCGATCCCGCACGGCACATCCGCCACGGCCTGACGATGCTGGCCACCGGCGGGCTGATCCACGCCGATCCCTTCTCCTTCACCCGCGCCGGCGCGCCGTTCCTCGGGTTCGAGTACGGCAGCCAGCTCATCTTCGCGCTCGCGTATCGCGCCGCCGGGCTTGCCGGCGTCGCCGTGCTCATCGGGCTGGTGCTCGCCGCGACCTACGCCCTCGCCGCGCGGCTCATGATACGCCGCCGGGTGGACCCGGGGTTCGCCTTTCTGGTCACCATGGCGGCGGCGGTGCTGTCGTCCATGCACTGGGTCGCCCGGCCCCACATCTTCTCCCAGCTCCTCGTCGTCATTCTGCTCGAGTGGCTCGAGCGCGACAAGCCGGTGCCGCTCTGGTGGTACGCGCCGCTCTTCGCGCTCTGGGCCAACCTGCACGGCGGCTTCGTCTACGGCCTCGTCCTCATCGGCATCTACCTCGCCGCGCACGCCATTGACGGGCTCCGCGGCGACGCCACCGCCCGGAGCCGCGCCGGTCGCACCGCGATCGCGTTTGTCGTCGGCCTCGCCGCCACCTTCCTGAATCCGTTCGGCGCCCGGCTGCACGCGCACGTGCTCTGGTATCTCCAGGAGCCGTTCATCAAGCGCTGGACCTCGGAGTTCGACTCGCCCGACTTCCAGTCGCTCGGCGGCAAGCTGCTCCTCCTTTCGCTGCTCGCCATCATCGCGGGCTTCGCGCTCAGCCGGCGCAGGCCCCGCACGACGCACCTGCTCGTCATCCTGGCCAACGTCGCCTTCGCCCTCATGGCCCAGCGCAACATCGCGATCTTCGCGCTGACGGCGCTGCCGCTCTTCGCGATCCACGTGGACCCCGAGGCGCGCCGGCTCCCCGAGCCGCCGAACTTCCGCGCCAGCTTCGCGCAGGCCGAGCGCGAAGGCAGTACCTGGCCCTACATTGGAATCGGCACGATCGTCATGGTGGTCCTCGCCCTGGTCGGCGGGCGGATCGCCGGGCAGCAGCTCGTGCCCGACCGTTTCGATTCCCGGGATTTCCCCAACGCTGCCGTCGCGGCGGCGCGCCGGGCCGGCCTCACCGGCCGGGTCTACAACCAGTTCGTGTGGGGCGGCTACATGCTGCTCGAATGGCCGGGCGAGAAGGTGTTCATAGACGGCGGCACCGACTTCTACGGCGAGCCGATCCTCCACGACTACCTCGAGATCTGGACGCTGCAGCCGGACTGGCGCGAGGTGCTGGCGCGCTGGAACGTGGACATGGCGCTGGTCCGTCCCGAGACCCCGATCGCCGGCGCACTCCGGCACGAGCCCGGCTGGTACGTCTGGTACTGCGACGATGCCGCGGCGCTGCTCCGGAAGGGCGAGCCCACCGCCGCGCCCGCGACGTGTCCCCAACCGCCCGACCCCCGATGAATCCGCCGCCCGGAGTCGAGGCGGCGCCGGCCGAAGAAGCGACCGCGTCCTCCGCGGCGCGCCCCGCCGCGCTCGCAGGCGGCCCGCTCGCCGGCCTCGGCGCCGCGCTCCTCGAGCAGCGTCTGCTGATCGGCCTCGTCGCCGCGATCGTGGCGATCGGCTACGCGATGCAGGCCGCGCTCGGGCTGCCTGACGTGATGCGGAATCTCCGCTTCGCGCCGTCGTACTGGTTCTTCGCCAACGTCCTCCCGCTGCCGCTCCCGTTCGCGCTGCTGCTCGTGCGCCTCCGAACCCGCGCGCCGGACGGTACGCTGCTGGTCGGCCGGGCCGGGTGGGCGCTCACCTGGCGCCGTTTCCGCGCGAGCTACTTCAACACCGAGCGGGCGACCGCCGCCATCCTCGCCGGCCTCTGCATCGCGGTCTCGATCAACGCCTTCGGCGCGTGGAAGCTCAGCATCCCGCGAGTGCATCCCTTCGACTGGGACGCGCGGATCGCCGCCTTCGACAAGGCGCTCCACTTCGGCCGCTATCCCTATCAGTGGCTACAGCCGATTCTCGGACATCCCGGGATCACCGTCGCGCTCGACATCACCTACTACACCTGGCTCCCGCTCGTCGCCGCGATGTGCGCGTGGCAGGCGTGGACCCCCCGGCGGGAGCTGCGGCTCCGCTTCTTCCTCACCTTCATCCTGTCGTGGGTGCTGCTCGGCGACGTCCTCGCGACCATCTTCTCGTCCGCCGGGCCGTGCTACTACGACCGCGTGGTCGCCGGGCCCAACCCGTTCGCCCCGCTCTTCGCGTATCACGCCGAGGTGCTGAAGCTCCACCTGCTCGGCACGCCGCTGGTACAGCAGGCGCTCTGGGAGCACTACACCCACCACACGACCGGCCCGTACACCGGCATCTCGGCGTTCCCGAGCATCCATGTGTCCATGCCGGTGCTCTACTCGCTCCTCACCTGGCGGATCTCGCGGAAGCTCGCGATACCGTTCATCGCCTACGCCGTGGTCATCTGGCTCGGCTCCATCCACCTCGGCTGGCACTACGCGGTGGACGGCTACGTGAGTCTGATGGGCGTGAGCGCCATCTGGTGGTTCACCGGCGTCGTACTGCGGCGCTTCGCGCCCGATATCGGCGCCGGCGACTCCGCCGCCGGCTCGGCGTGAGCGCCCCGCCGGACGGCGCCGTCGCGCCCCTGGCCGGCGCGCGGCCGTTCGGGGCGACAAGGCGCACGCCGGCGTTCGTGCGCGAGCAGCTGCCGCTCGCGGCGCTCGTCGCCCTCTTCGTCGCCGCGGGCTATGTCGCGCAGGCTGCGCTTCACCTCGCCGGCGCGATGGACCTGCTGCTCCACCCCTTCGCCTTCCGCCTCTTCGTCGTCACGATCGCGCTGCCGCTCCCCTTCGCCTTCGTGCATCTCCGACTCACGGTGAAGGGCGCCGACGGACGGTGGCTGCCGGGCCGGGCCGGCTGGGCGCTCACCTGGCGGCGGTTCCGCGAGCGCTACCTCAATGGCGGCGCGGTCGCCGCCGCGCTCCTCGCCGGACTCGCCGTCGCGGTCGTCATCAATCTCTTCGGCATCTGGAAGATCGAGATCGCCGCCATCCATCCGTTCGCATGGGACGTCCGCCTCTCCGAGCTCGACCGCGCGATCCACGGCGGCCGCCTCCCGTGGCAGTGGCTCCAGCCGATGCTCGGCGCGCCGCAGGTGAGCGCCGCGATCGAGGCGCTCTACTATGCGTGGCTCCCGCTCATGGTCGTCGTCTGCGCCTGGCAGGCGTGGAGTCCGCGGCGCGAGCTCCGGCTCCGCTTCTTCATCGCGTTCTTCCTGACACTCGTCCTCCTCGGCGACGTTGCGGCCGCGGTCTTTTCCTCCGCCGGCCCGTGCTACTACGCGCAGGTCGCCGGCACGCCCGACCCCTACGCGTCGCTCTTCGCCTACCACGCGCACGTCGCGTCGCTCGTGCCCTTCGGGACGCCGGCGATCCAGGCGGACCTCTGGCGCCGTCACCTGGCACCCGCGACCGCGCCGTTCACCGGGGTCTCGGCGTTCCCCAGCATCCACGTCGCGGTCGCGGTGCTCTACACCCTGCTCGGCTGGTCGGTGCGGCGGCCGCTCGGCATTCTCTTCGGCGCCTACGCCCTCGCCGTGATGGTGGGGTCCGTCCACCTCGGCTGGCACTACGCCGTGGACGGCTACGCGAGCATCGTGGGGGTGGCGGTGATCTGGTGGCTCTCGGGGATCATGGTGCGGCGGTTCAGCGGGGCCGCCAGTCGAGACTGAGAGCCAGGGGAGCGCCGGCGACATGAGGTCGCGGATCGCTTGCCAGTGGGGAAATTGTACAATTCGCAGCGGGGAATTGGTACGATAGATCGCAGAGACGTCCAACGTCGCGCCGGAAAGGCGGCGCCCTGCTCAGAGCGGGACACAGGGCGTTACTGAGAGCGTGCTACGGGTGCTCAGCGGTGTTACTCGCCTGCGCCAGACGAAGGAGGGCGGGGACGCTCAAAGGCGGAAGCAAGAATGTTCCAAAGATGCTCTGAGAAGTAAGACTAGCCAGCTTCTCTCGAACAAATGGCACGAGATAGGCGATGCCGTTGTTCCAGGCGAAGCGTTGAACCGGGATGATTGGATGCTCGCCAACACTGTATCGTCCGACCACTTCCACCGTCGCCGTCCAAGTAGGTTGCGCCTCCGGCTCGACAGCTACAGCTAACTGGACAAGCGCCGAGCGCTCGTCTTGAGCAACAAACACACCGATCTTTGTCGAGATGCTTACGTTTTCGGCATCCGCAACTTCAGCCGGTGGATCTCCACTCGTCAATATTGCCGCCTCGAACAGCCGATCTTCAAACAAGCACCGGCGAAAGAAGATTGCATCGACATTGATGTCTGATCCACCGGCTGGCGACTGCGGCTGAACGACAGTCTCGTCTGTCACGCTGCCGAAGAGAGCTCAGGAGAGGTCGTGACATTGGGAGTTTCGGAGGCGACATAGGTAGTTCCACTCGCAAACCATTCCCACGTTTGATCCGGAGTGGAGGCTACCTGACCCAAGGGGCCGAGCTGCAGGTCCTCAAGCTCCAGCCCGCATGACCACAGCAGATCACCGAGTGTACGAAGCGTCATGTTGCGCCGCCCACTCAACAGCTGCGTCACTTGACTCTTGCTCATCCCGAGCTTCTCGGCGACGTCTACGCGACGCATGCCCGCATGCTCCATCGCGCCTGCGACCGCTTCGGTAACTACGATGCGCGCTCTCTCCTGCGCATACTTGCGCTGATCCTCAGGATCAGGAAGCTCCCGCTGAAGCCAATTGACTGAGATGACGCCTGGCTGTCCCACTGAGGTGTATCGCACGTGATCTCGTGAAAGGACCCGAGCGGCATTGCGAATCGGCATGGTCTTACTCGCCCGGCTGGGGAGACTCGGTGAAGTACTCTTCTCTTAGCATCTTCGCGCGCTTGTAGTCAGGTTCTTGTCGGCGCGTGCGAGACTGCTTCGGTGCCGCATTCGTGATATAGAAATCCGTACGATCTCGGAACCCGAAAAATCGGTAATCACCCGGCTTCAGTTCATAGATGCCGTCGTACTCGCCGATCAACTTGTGTCCGTTTTCAGGCACCTTCCCGACATGGCCTTTGGCAGCTACCTGTCGTGCCAGTGCCAAGAGACTCGCCTTGCACTCAGAATTCGACTCGTAGAACTCCCGTGCGTGGCATCGACCATCCGCGGCTCGGTACCAGCGGACCGTTACGATCCCGGCAGCCGGGACGAGCACAGGGTGATCTACAGGGTTCAAAGTATACCGGTTGACATAAAAGTAAACCCCCCGGAGCCGCGCGACCGAACATATGCCCTTACTACCGCAAATCAAGGTAAACGCTACTGGAAGATGAGCCTTTACAGTGACTTGCGGCCTCGCCGCCGCTCCGCCCACAGCGCCACCAGAAACAGCGGCAGCATGATCCCGATCCCGTCCTTGATCCGGCGCGCCTGCAGCCGCACCGCCGCCGCACCGCTCGGCGCGACGACAGGTGCCGGGGTGGGCGCTCCCGCCGACGTCCCCGAGCGCGGAGAGCCGATCGCCGCGACGCCCGCATCCCCGCGCTGCCACACCCGGAACACGCCCGCATCCCCGGTGTACCGGTACCCGGCGAGATCCCGCGCGAGCCGCGGATCGGCCCGGCGCAGGTAGCTCATGTACGGAATCAGCATCGCCCCGCCCCACGGCGCGTCGGACCGGCCGGGCCGGAGCTCGAGGATCACGTCCGGCGCGCCGCGCTCCAGGTCCTCCGCCACCGCCTCCAGCAGCCGCCGCTCGGCGCGCGTCTGGTCGTCCGGCGCCGGCGGCACCGGCACCCGGCCCCGGCTCAGCTCCCGCTCGTGCACGCCCGCGAGCACCCAGAGACTGGGATAGCGCGACGTCCAGGTCGCGCCCGACGCGACCGCGAGCGGGAAGTTGGTGCCGAGGTTCGATGAGAGCACCAGCAGGCGGCCGACGTGCGCCCGCCGGAGCTCGCTCACGAGTGCGTGATAGCCGGGAAACGGCGCGAACCGCGCATCGCGCGGATGGACGGCGCGGTCCAGCGTGTCCGCCGTCGCGCGGATGAGGAGCCAGCCGACCGCCGCGATCGCGGCCGCGTGATAGATCCGCCGCGCGAGGCGGCGGCGCGGGCTCAGATCCACCGCCAGCAGGACGAGCAGCAGCGCCGCGAGTATCAGCGCCGGGAGAAAGTGGTAACGCCACCCCTTCGCCTGGAGCACCGCGGCGACCCAGGTCACCCCGATCGCGAGCACCAGCGCCCGCTCGAGCGGCGGCGCCGGCGCGTGCTCGCCCCTCGGGCCGGCCCGGCGGAGCGCCAGATACGCGAGCAGCGCGAACAGCGGGAGCCGCGAGCCGTCGCTCAGCAGCGCGGTCTCGACGTAGCCGAGATGGAGATACGGGCCGTAGGATGGCCCGAGCACCCGAAGCGCCGGCCAGTACGCCGGCGCGAACCCGCCGTACGCGGCGAGCAGCAGCGCGCCGGTCGCGGCGATCGCGACGTGCTCGGGGCGCCGGAGCACCCGCACGCTCCGGACGCGCACGGCGGCGATCACGACGAGCACCGCCCAGATGACGCCCTGCTGCGGCTTGATCGAGAGCCCGAGCCCCGCCGCGATGCCGGCCCCGATTGCGATGGAGAGCGACACCGCCGCGCCCTCCAGCCGCGCCGCCACGAGCACGACGTACGGCAGCGCCAGGAGCAGCGCCAGGTGCTCGCGCTCGCCGAAGTCGGCGCCGGGGACGAGCACCAGGAGGAGGATGAGTACGAGGCAGAGCGGCCCTCTGCCTGATGCGGCGAGCCCGTAGCGGCGGACCAGCGCGGCGGTCGCCCAGGCGCTCGCGAGCGCGAGCAGGGCCACGCCGACGGTCTGCGCCGCCGGGCCCGGCAGGCCGACCAGCCGCCCGAAGCCCGCGACGAGCGCTTCGATCCAGAGAATGACCGGCGGGGTCAGCTCGACGACGTCGCGCCCGATCGCCGCGCCGTCGAGAACGCGGGCGCCGGCGAAGAGATTCCAGGAGACGTCGGAGGCGAGCGGCTGGGCGAGCTGTGCGGCGACCGCCAAGGCGACGGCCGCCACGGCGGCGGCGAGGGGAACGCCGACGGCGGCGAGCCGGGGGAGCTCGCCGCGGAGACTACGCGAGGGATTCCTCCCGCACCGCGGCGGACTGAGCCCGCGTCTCCTCCCACCGCGCCACGTGCGGCGCCTCGTACCAGCCGCGCATCGCGTTCGCGCGGATGGTGAAGAGGTCGAGCGCCATGCGGAGCGAGTCGGTGACGAGATTGATCCGCGAGCCCGGCTGGTGCACCCAGTTGACCGGCACCTCGGTCACCTTGTACCCGTTCCGCTCCGCCATGAGCAGCAGTTCGACGTCGAACGAGAAGCCGTTCATCCGCATGCGGGAGAAGAGGTCGTGGGCCACGTCGCCGCGGAAGAGCTTGAAGCCGCACTGGGTGTCGGCGTAGCCCCGGACGGTGAGCGCCGCGACCAGCTTGTGGAAGGCGCGGCCCATGACGTGGCGGTACCACCGCTTCCGCACCGTGACACCAGCGGTGTCGAGCGCGCGGGAGCCGATCGCGACGTCGGCCCCGGCATCGAGCGCCGCCTCGAGACGGGCGAGCTCGGGCATCGGTGTGGCGCCGTCGGCGTCGGCGAAGAGGATCCGCTCGCCCCGGGCGTTCATGACGCCGGTGCGGACCGCGAACCCCTTCCCCTGGTTGGCGCCGAGCCGGATGAGCCGGAGCTCGGGGATCAGCTCGGCGTGGTCGCGGATCAGGGCGCTGGTGCGGTCGGTGCTCCCGTCGTCCACCACGATCAGCTCCCACGACCGAGCCCGGCGGCGGCACCAGGCGGCCGCGTCATGCAGCATGGGCGCAACACGCCCGTGCTCATTGAACGCGGGGACGACGACCGAGAGCGAGAGCGGAGCCGACATTGAGAGCCCGAAAGCGCGGTGGCGCAGCCGGATAGCTTGGTGGCGCGGTGGAATGGCGGCGCTCGATCGGACCCGGGCCGCCGGGACGGCTCCAACATGGGCAGGCGGCATGCCACCGGCAAGAGAGAAAGGAGGATGGATGGAGAACGGCGAGGCAGCCCGACCCACCCCCCGCCAGCGGCTCCTCGCGGCCTCCCTGGTCGGATTGGCGAGCGGCGTCGTGGTCTGGCTCCTCTTCCTCTATCGGCCCGACACCACCGCCAGCGACTTCGACATCGTCTGGCTCGGCGCCCGCGCGCTGCTCGCCCGGCGGGACCCCTTCGAGGTGGTGCGGAGCGTCTGGCCCTGGCCGCTCCACTACCCGGTCCCCTCGCTCCTCGCCGTCGCGCCGCTGGCACCGCTCCCCCGCGCCGTCGCCCGGGTCCTGTTCGCCGCCCTCACCTCGGGCCTCCTCGCCTACGTCGTGACCCGCCGGGCGATGTGGCCGCTCTGGATGTTTGCGAGCGGCGCTTTCGTGCACGCGCTCCGGAGCGTGCAGTGGTCGCCCTTCCTCTGCGCGGTGGCGCTCATCCCGTGGGCCCGCGGCTTCCTCGTGCTCAAGCCCTCGGTCGGCCTCGCCCTCGCGGCCCGGATCCGGAACGTCCGGGACTTTCTCTGGCTCGCCGGCGGGAGCGCCGCGATCGTCGCCCTGAGCTTCGTCGCCTGGCCCGGCTGGCTCCCCCACTGGCTCGCCGCGATCCGGGACGCGCCCCATGTCATAGCACCGGTCATGCGGCCCGGCGGCTTCCTCCTCCTCCTCGCCCTCGTCCGCTGGCGCCAAGCCGACGCGCGGATGCTGGCCGCGCTGGCGCTCGTGCCCCAGACGGCGTGGCTCTACGAGGCGCTCCCGCTCTTCCTCATCCCCGGGAGCCGGCGGCAGATGGTCTGGCTGGTGGAGGGCTCGCTCCTCGCGATGGTGATCCAGGCCGCGATCAGCTACCGCCTCGGCACCGTGCCGCAGCCGGAGCGGCTCGCGTGGATCTGGCCGCCGATGTTCCTGCTGGTGTATCTGCCGGCGCTG